>QYQA01000090.1 GCA_007280285.1 Methylococcus sp.
CGTTCCGGAGGTGTCCTCAGAAACAGCGGAAAATCGCCCCTGGCACTCGAGGAGGACTCCTGCACGGGTACCCTGCCTGTACAAGTTGTGGCGACCTACCCTTCAGGGCCTCTGGACCCGGGATAGAAAGTTGAAATCTACCTGGAAATCATTCAGTTGGATGATGAATAGATCCAGACGATTCAGTGTTTTGGTCAATTCAGACTCCACCTAGCAATGGACTCCAGTGATTGGACTGGGTTAGGACGAGTTAAGATGTTTCTTTCATGATGGGTGCCCCATGGAGGAAATCATGAGAAGAGCAAGAAGGACTCACTCCCCTGAGTTCAAAGCCAAAGTAGCCCAAGTGGCCGTTAGGGTGACAAAACATCGGGCTGATCTGGCTGAGCCGTTTGATCTGCTGCCGATTCAAAAAAAAGCGATGAACTCTCGCTAAAAAAAAGCGTTCGATGGTCTTTTTTGGGCCGCATCACCATCGAAATGAATGATCACACCCCTTCGTTTTCTAATCCTTACGAGCCCCTAACATGACTGAAGCGGCCTCAAAAATTGCCGTTGCAGGCATTCCTACCTGAAGCCCCAAAGTTTCAGCGCTTTCAAAGGTGATACTGGCCACAACCCTAACGCCCCCATCAAGTTCGAGGGTCACATCGGCTGTGACCAATCCTTGCTTGATGTTGACCACCTTTCCAGACAGCTGATTTTGTGGGGAAAGTCGGTACCCCTCCACATCAGTGACAAGTATGATCATCGATGCCTTGACCAACGCTAGCACCTCTTTCCCAAAAGAGAGCTCCATGGTCTTTGCCGTTTCATGGGCGACATGAGCGACGAGGGTCGCTCCAGCCGCCACATGGATGATGACTTCGGAGGTAACAGCCCCGATATTGATCCCAACAATCTCACCGAGCCATTGATTGCGTGCGCTTGATTTCATAAATAACCTTCTAAACCAGGCCAAAATAGTGGGGTCATGAGAAAATTCCTCATTGACCTTCTCCAAAAAAACGTCCTTCTCCCGCTGTAGATGTTGAAAGGCCGCAAGAAGGGCCAGTCCCGTTGCTGTCAGCCGGGTCCCCTTTGTATGCCCCCCGCCGACGACACTTTCGATCAAAGGTCTTGGCGACAACTGATTGACGCGATCGATGATCTGCCATGCGCCTTTGTAGCTGAGCCCGGTGGCTTTGGCTGCACGAACAATGGATCCCTCACGATCAATCGCCGCTAGGAGCGCGAAGACTCTGGCGGTAAGCCCTCCTCCAATAGACAACTCCGTATCAATGAGCCGCTCACTGACCATCGACCGATTCTCTGATGAGGATTATTTGGCGTTGATCTTCTGGGCGCTTATGGGATTTCATAGCCTAACGAGATGATGATGGATGTTGCTTCGGGGGTCTTCAAGAACTGAAGGAACGCAAGAGCCGCTTCATTCTTTTCACCCGGTTTCAACAACACGGCATCTTGCAGGAGGGGTGCATAAAGGCTCTGCGGAACAACCCATCCCGAGCCACTCGTCAGCTTGCCGCCTTTGAAGACCTGTGACATGGCTACAAAACCGAGCTCAGCATTTCGCGTTGCCACAAATTGATGCGCCTGCGCAATATTTTCTCCCAATACCTTCTTGCTTGCGAAAGCACTTTCAAGGCCCAGGTGACTGATGACCTCGATAGCGGCAGCACCATAGGGCGCTGTCACTGGATTGGCGAGACTAATGTGGTGAAATTTCCCGGCTCGTAATGCCTTTTCACCATCATCAATGAAGTGGGAATTTTCGCTCCAGAGAACCAATCGGCCCCTCGCATAAGTAAATTGGGTTTGAGGGACCGCCAAACCCTCCTTTTCAAGCTTGGCCGGTGTGCCCTGATCGGCCGACAGAAAGACCTCAAACGGCGCTCCCGATTTGATCTGCGCGTAGAACTTGCCGGTGCTGCCTGGGACGATTGCAACCTGATGCCCACTTATTTTCTGAAAAGCGGGCACTAACGCATCCATGGCGCCAACGAAGTTGCTCGCTACAGCCACCTGAACGGTATCTGCCATCGCTGGCGATCCCATCAGGAGGCCGACCACCGTAAGCCTCTTCAACTTCGTTATTGATAAGAGCATCTGGCCCTCCTGAATGAACATTCCCTTGAAGATATCGGATCAGCCAGAAGATGTATATAACCTACCCTACATCTTTCCTTGAGAAGGATCTACCCATCGATAGACCCACGACAGAATTGGCATAAAAGAAGATTGATCATCAACGATTGATTGACTCACGTTTCCAGTTATGGCGAAATAATTAGATGCGTACCTTAGTACATACTGTCTTGCTTGAGGCATGAAACATGAGATTCGAACTGCGTGCGATGGTGTTGTTAGGGGTTGCGCTGGCCGGAACAAGCGAAGCTGCACCCTTAACCCCCAGCGTTATTCCAGACATCACCCTCAAGATCGCAGGGTCAACCATCCAGGACAATAACATTGATAAAGTCCTAAAAGGCCCTCACGGCAATGATGGATTCTGTCTCAGCGGCACCTTAAGCACCTACAAGGATGCTGATATCGGCGGCCAAGGGACCTTTTGGAGAGCCTGGTTTTGCCAGCTGGATAACAACACTCTTCAAGGGCTCGGCCAAGTGAACCCGACACTCCTCATCCTCAAGCGAAATCGAAGTGGTGCCGTAACGGGGGTCTACCCACTTCTGGAACCGACTAAGAAAATTCAGTTCATGAGCATCAGCAATCCTGGGCAATGCACCCTGACATCAGGATCCACCACCGCCTATAGCTGCAGGACCAGTCAGGTGGGTGATCTTTTTCCTGATAGCCCAGATGCAGGGATGTTAGACGTCGACCCGGGCCTCTTGAGAGATTCCAATTTCAGCGCAACCATCGATGATCAAACCTACAACGAACCCGATCCCACTGTCGTGGCGGCCACACTCACCGTGATCAATGCAGGGGCTGTCATTCAAAACACCCCCGTCAGCAAAAACCTGAGGGACGCCCTTCAAGCGGCTCAGATCGCTCAAGGAACCATGGCCAGTAGTTGCCTTAAGGAAGAAACCCTCAACTGTATGCCGAGCCTGAGTAAAGCAATGCTAAGCGATCTTTTCGCCGGCAACATTGCTAAGTGGACACAGGTTCTCATTGATGTCGGCGGCAAAAGCACCCCGCTCACCCAATTTGCGCAATCACCCCTCACCACGGATCTGGTCCATCTCTGCAGAAGAAACCTCGGCGCAAGCACCCAGGCGGCCGCGAATGCTTACTTCCTCAATAATCCTTGTACCGCTGACGCTAAAGTCCCTGTCAACCTGAGTAACCCCGCCGCTGGGCCCGTGGTTTTGGCGCCGAGCCAGGTCTCCCTAGAGGAGACTTGCCTTGATAATTTGAGTGGCGGACGACGTGGCGTCTTTAATCCATCAGGGGACACAGCCTTCGCCGTTGGGATGCTGACCACGGAACGAAATCTGACCTTAAGCCTTGACTATCGCTACATCAAGATTGACGGTTTCGCTCCAACGGTTCAGGAAGTTTATAACGGCAATTACCCGTATTTCACAGAAGGCAGTTATGTCTTTAGAAAACGAGCACCGAAACCAACCGGCGACCTTTTAACGGTATTGAACCGCTTGGCCAGTGACGCATCGAGCCCACAAGTCTTTGGCGCTCTTAATGCATCAATCAATCAAACTTTTGGGACCGGCACTTATATCGCCACCACGGGCCAAGGCTACTCAAGCCCAACTGTCTTCGATCCAGTGAACCCCTCAACGGCCTATACGCATCAACCGCGCGGCAGCCTGCTTGATAACTGTAAAGGCGTCATCAAACAATGAAAAAGGCCGCCGCCACCCGCATCCGATCGATCTTATTAATGGGTCTATTGGGGTTTGAAGGATCAAGCCATGCGCTCACCAGTGATGGCGCCAATGGCTCGCCTTCCTCATTAGTCGTGACGGTGTTTGATCCTGCGACGACCAAAACGTTTTACAAGGATCTCGGCATCACCCAAGACAAGTTCCTTGTCCAATCAACCGGCGTCTTTAACTTAGGGCTTGACCCTCATTATTCGGCCTTCATGGGTAAAACCAACCTGATTTTCAATGTGAGCGCTCATCATGCCCTGAAGTCGGATCAGTCCAACGCCAACAGTTGGGGCGTTCTCCTCTCCGCGGCCACCGAGGGTCATCTCTTTGCGACCGATTGGGTCGGCATTGACCGTGTTCGACAGACCATCCAGATCTATTTCAGCTATTTAACGGGCCCATCGGGGATCTTCAACGCCGGAACCCCCGGGGCTTTCAACAGCAACCAATGGAATGGGACTCTCTGGAATAGAGTGGCTGGTAGTACCACAGGCACCATAGGCTCCCCCCTCGCCTTCTATTTTGTGACGAACCCAACGGGTTATTCAGCGGATGGCTTGATCCGTAAGGCCGGAGACTGGATCCTCGCCGCCGATGGCACGTTAACATTTACCGGCAGAGGATCGCTCCTCCAGAACAAGCCACCCATAGCGAATGCCGGCGGCAATACCACCACCCTCGCAGGAAAAGAGGTGACCCTCCATGGCGATCAAAGCGTTGACCCTGATGAATCGCCTGCGCCACTTTGTTATCAATGGAAGCAAATAGCGGGCACTTCGGTGAACCTGATCAACCCCAATAGCATAAACCCTCGCTTCACGGCTAACGATCCGGGGCTCTATACGTTTACCCTGACCGTCAGCGACGGAAAGGATAGCACCAGCGATAATGCCCAGGTGGTGATCAAAAGCTTGATCATCAAAGCACCAAACAGCATCAAAGTCGGCACTAAAACCGCGATCACCTGGCAGTTCAGTCCCTCCCTTTTTGATCCCACCCAAAGCATTCGCCTTTCCTTCACCTCCGATGGCTCGACTTATCGGCCCATAGCGACCGGTAAAATCAGTCGCGGTTCTTTAAACTTTAAACCAAGTTCCAAGTTGGTCACGATGAAAGGAACCCTCAAACTCTGTACCCTAAGGACAGCCCAAACGCCGGAGGTTTGCGATCAGCTAGCCATCGCCATCGTCAAGTGAAAACGGGCACAGGGAGAGGCTTAGGTCGAACCTTCAACCTGAACGCCGGACTGAATCAGGGACCCTATCACCCTATCTCCCCATTAAAAGCTGCCGCCGCAGCTTTTTCATTGCGAACTTTCTCCTCATGAAGCCTTCGGCGCTGACGATGATGCGGCTGACCTCGAAGCACCCCAAAATAGATGGCACCCAAGAGCCCAAACCACACGGGGAGAATCAAAAGTGCTGAACGATTGCCGGCATCAAGAGACAGCGTGATGAGAAACCCAAGAAAGAACAACAAGACCACGATCGCCATCGGACGTCCACCGGGCATCTTAAAAGAAGACCGCGCATGACACTCAGGGCGCCGTTGCCGAAAGGCCAGATAGCTCAAGATGATCATGGTCCAAATAAAGATAAACAGCAAAGAAGCGACCGAGCCTACCAATTGAAAGGCATCCATCACTGTGCCATCAGCCGCGAGGAGTGCCGCTGAAGAAAGGAGAAGAATCCCTGCAAGGAGCAGCGCATTGACGGGAACGCCGCGCTGACTGAGACGACCAAATAGGGCCGCCGCATCGCGCTGCGAGGATAAACCGTAGAGCATTCTCGAGGTCGAATAGATCCCGCTGTTGGTCGATGAAAGCGCAGAACTCACCACGACAAAATTGACGACGGCCGCAGCTCCAGCAAAGCCTGCCAAAGAAAACATCCCAACAAAAGGACTACTCGTCGCCGAAATTTGTGGCCAAGGGGTCACGATCATGAGAATCAGCAGGGTCCCGATGTAAAAGAGAAGAATGCGAATCGGAATGGTATTAATCGCTTTCGGCATCACCCGTTTCGGATCCTTCACTTCAGCCGCGGTCGTCCCAACGATCTCCATTCCGACAAAGGCGAACACCGCGGTCTCAAATCCAGCCAACATACCCATCACCCCATGGGGGAAAAAACCCCCATAGGACCAGAGGTTATCGACCCGCGCCGGCACCCCCTCAGGGGAAACGAACTGCATCGCCACCATCGCGATACCAACAACGATGAGGGATAGAATCGCAACAATTTTGATCAGGGCAAACCAGAATTCAATTTCACCAAAGGCTTTGACCGTCAACAGGTTGATGGACAGCAAGCCTATGACTGAAGCGACCGCCGGGATCCAGAGGGGGAGATCGGGCCACCAGAAGCTCATGTAACCCGCGATCGCAATGACTTCAGCGATGGCGGTGACAATCCAGGCAAACCAATACGACCAGCCGGTTATAAACCCCGCCCAAGGACCCAACAAATCATCAGCCGCATCGGCAAACGATTTGTAGTTCGGATTAGAAAGGAGCAGCTCCCCCATGGCGCGCATGAGAAAGAACAGCATGAAACCAATCACGGCATAGACCAGAATGACCGAAGGGCCCGCGAGGGAGATGGTCTTACCAGACCCCATGAAGAGCCCCGTTCCAATACAACCACCAATGGCAATCAGCTGAATATGACGGCCTGCAAGCTCCCGTTTTAACGTACCACCGGGATGAGAGGCCCCTTGGGGAGGGGTTACTTGATGAGTGAGCGACATAGGGGTTGAACCGAGTAGAGAGAGTTCGACTATTATGCACGTGACAAAGAGAAACCCAAGCGATCGTTGATGCGTATGGGAGCACCCCTGCGGCCATCGAGGATCGCTAAAAGAGAGGGCATCACCCACCCTTCAGGTCCATCCACCTTTCAGGAATCATGACTATGATAAAGGCGCTCAATGTGCTTGGCACAGCCCTCGAACCCTGTTCCACCCAAACCATGACCGGCTTTTTAAGGGATGGTTGCTGCCATGCGCAGACTGAAGATCTGGGGAGGCATTTGATTTGTGCCAGGGTCACCGCTGATTTTCTTGCATTTTCGAAAGCACGCGGCAATGACCTCACGACCCCACAAAAGGCCTATGGCTTTCAGGGACTCCGACCCGGGGATCGCTGGTGCCTTTGTACGCTTCGCTGGAAGGAATCTTATGAGGCCTCCATGGCGCCCAAGGTGGTCCTTGAAAGTACCCACGAGAGCGCTCTCGACCTCGTGACGCTTCGGCAACTTCAGGAACACGCCTGGTCTAATTAATTGAACGCATCGGCGCTGTCGTCATAACGCCCGCGCTGCATCAATAAAACAGGGATGATGAAGGACTCAGGATAAAAATTCATGGAAGGACGACCGAGTGTCATCATAATGGTGAACTCAAAGGTCAATCATGACGCTATCAGCCACTATCTCTCGGGAGACAAACGTTCATGGTCATGCGATGGTTTCTGTTATTTACCCCACTGGCATTTTCTCTCAAGGCCTTTTCGGTCGACCCCTCCATTGTCTTTCTGGCCTCTACCATGGCCATCATTCCGCTCGCAAAATTGATGGAGGAAGCCACCAGCGTCCTCGCGAAAAGCATGGGACCCACCTATGGCGGGCTCCTTAATGCCACGATGGGCAACGCCCCAGAGTTGATTATTGGCCTTTTTGCACTCCAAAATGGCCTCATTGATATGCTCAAGGCTTCCATTGCCGGATCTATTATTGGGACACTGCTTTTTGGTGTCGGGGCAACCATGATTGCCGGCGGCTTGAAACAACGCGTCGCGACCTTCGATAATTCGCTGATTGCAATGAACCTTGCACTCTTGTCGGTAACGGCTTTTGGCCTTTTGGTCCCAGCCGTCTTCAACTTCAGTACGGTCATCGACCAAGAGATCAGCGTCCACATTTCCATTTTGATGCTCTTCATCTACCTGGCAAGTATCGTCTATACCTTGCAGGATAAAAGCCTACCCCTCACCACCGGTTCGGTAGAGCAAGCACTGAACCAGCAACATAAGCACCCTATTGAGCCCATGGAGGCGCCCCCTCATTGGTCTAACCGGACCGCGCTCATATTGCTGATGGGGGTGACTGTCGCCATTTCGTTCATGAGCGACCTTTTGACCTCATCCATTCAGCCGGCCGCTGACGCCATGCACCTAACGCCCTCCTTTGCCGGTGTCTTCTTGCTGTCGATGGTCGGCAATATTCCCCAATACATTAACTCCGTCTCCTTTGCTTCAAAGCAGCAATTAACCTTGGCGCTCTCGGTCAATCTCAGTTCAACCACTCAGCTTGCCCTCCTGGTTGCACCGGTTTTGGTTTTGATGGGACAAGCGATGGGGCTTGATATGAACCTTCGGTTCAATCAATTCGAATTGATGGGAATTCTGTTGGCCGTCTTGATCTCAAGACATCTTCTCGGAGATCAACGATCAACCTGGCTGGAGGGTTTTATGCTCATCATGGTTTATTTCATGCTGGGCATCGGATTTTATTATCTCCCTTGATTTGATCTCCATGCGGAGAGTGTCTTTTCAAAGAATGACGTGAGCATCTTCAGAGATGTTTTTTTCAGACGGCGGGCTCAATAATCAACTGCAACACCTATGAGAGTAGGATGTTGGGATGGAAAAATCATACAACCATTTGAAGCCTGAAGAACGGGCTGCGGTCATGCTGATGATGCGGGACGGGGCGACGGTAAGATCCGTTGCGA
>QYQA01000118.1 GCA_007280285.1 Methylococcus sp.
AAACCATCAAGCTGCGCTTGATTTTCTCGTGGAGGGCCTTGAAGCAGGGGGGTATCTTCCCGCTGACAGTCTCATGGCGATCGGTCATCGTGTGGTCCATGGGGGTGAAGCCTTTCATCAGGCGGTAAGGATCACGCCTAAGGTCCGAGCGGCCATCGACGCGGCGACACCGTTGGCTCCGCTTCATAACCCACCCAACCTTCTAGGGATTGATGCCTGTCTTAAGCGATGGCCGAAGCTGCCTCAGGTGGCGGTCTTTGATACCGCGTTTCATCAGACACTGTCAGCTTCAGCCTTTCGTTATGCCATCCCTGATGAGGCCTATCGGCGCTACGGCATCCGCCGTTACGGGTTCCACGGGACGTCTTTTGCTTCCATCACCCACCAAGTCGCGGCCGTGCTTGATCGTCCTAAGGAACGGTTGAATCTCATTGTGTTGCATTTAGGCAATGGCGCCAGTGCGTGCGCTATAAAAGGCGGCCGCAGTATCGATACCTCCATGGGGATGACACCGTTGGCAGGACTGGTCATGGGGACCCGCTCTGGTGACCTTGATCCTGGTAGTGTTTTTTACTGGATGGAACACGCTCATTTAAGTCTTCAGGAGATGGATCACATATTGAATCAGGCGAGCGGCCTCAAAGGCGTCGCGGGAACGAATGATATGCGGGATATCCTCCTCAGGACGGGTGAGGGGGATGTGGCGGCTCATCTGGCGCTCGACATTTACGTGCACCGACTTCGTCATTATATCGGGGCTTATCGCGCTGGCCTCCCTGAGCTCGATGCTCTGGTCTTTACCGGGGGGGTGGGTGAACATGCCGCTTCCGTGAGGAGTATGGCCTGTCGTGAGCTTCATCATCTCGGGATTGAACTCGATGAAGAGCGGAATAAATCCCCACGAGGGGGCATCTTGAATATCCACGCGGCCAGTTCTGATGTTCCGATTATGGTGGTCCCCACCGATGAAGAGGGCGAAATCGCCCGTCAGACCCTCGATGAAGTCTTAGGCGGAGGAGCGACATGAGTCGGGCCGTCTATGTCACCGGTATTGGGCCTGAGAGCGGTAAGGTTCTTGTGGTCCTTGGCATGATGAGCCTTGCTCATAGGGAAACGGCCAAGGTGGGTTTTTTTAAGCCTATTCTGGACAGCGTCGCTGAGGGTAAACGGGATGAAGATATTGAATTAATTCTTCGGCAGTTTGAGCTTGAGCAATCTTATGAGGATTCTTTTGCCTTTCACGCTTGGGAGCTTGAGGCGCTTCTCGGCGCTCAAGATGAAGAGGGCGTCGCCGAGCGACTCATCGCGCGTTATAAGCATCTTGAGGCCCATTGCGACTTTATCCTGATGCAGGGGACCGACTTTCGGGGGGCACATTCAACCCTTGATATGGACCTCAATGCCTTTATCGCCCGAAATCTCTCAGCAGACTTAGTGGTGGTTGGGAACGGAGACGGACAGAGTCTTAAGAAGGCGATGGATTCTCTTCAAATCGCCGTTGATGCCTTTGGCGAAAAAAAATGTACAGTGCGTGGGGTTTTCTTCAACAAAGTGGCCCCTGAGGATCTAGAGGAGGCGAAGCTGCAACTGGCTGCAGCCTATCAAGAGGGCCATATCCTGACCGCGGTATTCCCCAAGGATCCAAGCCTTGCGGCACCGACCCTTGGGCAGGTGAAAGAGCAGCTGGGTGCGACCGTTCTTTTTGGCGAAGACCGCCTCGATGGCTTGGTCGAGGGTCACCTCGTGGGTGAGATGTATCTTGAGAATCTTCTCATAAGGCTCAAGCCGGGGTATCTGGTTCTGACCACCGGTGATCGAACCGATCTTCTGGTCGGGATGGTTCAGGCGGATCAATCGATCCACTATCCCCGCCTGGCGGGACTTATTTTGACCTCAGGGATTCCTCCAGCCCCCGAGATGTTGCAGTTGATTGAGGGCTTAGGCCAGACCTTGCCGATGCTTCAAATAGAGGAGGATACCTATCAGGTGGCTGCTCGGCTTGAGCATCTTCATGCGGACATCCGCCGGAAAGATCCCAAAAAGATCCAGCAGGCGTTGAGGCTTTTTGAACGTCATATCGGGATGGATCGACTCCTCCCGGCCTTCGCTACAATGAGCTCCAAGGGCATCACGCCAAGGATGTTCACTTACGATTTGATGTTGAGGGCACGCGCGCAGCGGCGACACATTGTCCTGCCTGAAGGAGGGGAGCCGAGAATACTCAAAGCGGCGGCTTATCTTATGGAGCGAAACCTGGTCGAGCTGACGCTGCTTGGCAACCGGCGAGCCATCGAGCGGGTCCTCAAGGATCAGGGGATTGTCCTCGATCTTGAGAAGATTAACCTCATCGATCCTTCCAACAGCCCAGATCTTGAGCGGTATGCGGAGACTTATTTCGAGCTTCGGAAGGCGAAAGGCGTGACCTTGGATGCAGCCCGGGAAACCCTCTTGGATATCTCCTATTTCGGGACCATGATGGTCCATCTGGGGGAGGCGGACGGCATGGTTTCAGGCGCCTGCCACACCACCCAACATACGATCAGGCCAGCCCTCCAGTTCATCAAGACGCGGCCCGGGTTTTCCCTTGTTTCTTCGATCTTTTTTATGTGTCTTCAAGATGGCGTGGTGGTGTACGGCGATTGTGCCGTCAATCCCGATCCTACAGCCCCTGAACTTGCCGAAATTGCCATCAGCGCGGCAGCAACGGCGAGACTCTTTGGTCTTGAGCCTCGCGTCGCCCTCTTATCCTATTCAAGCGGCGCCTCCGGGACGGGTGACGAGGTGGATAAGGTTCGTGAGGCGGTCCGATTAGCGCATGAGCGGGATCAAGGTTTACCCCTTGAAGGCCCTATTCAATATGATGCCGCGGTCGATGAGGGGGTTGCCGCCCTAAAGATGCCGGGTTCCCTCGTGGCTGGCCACGCAAATGTTCTCATTTTTCCAGACCTTAATACCGGCAATAATACCTATAAGGCGGTACAACGTGAGACAGGGGCTTTGGCCATAGGGCCGATCCTTCAAGGCCTTAAAAAGCCAGTCAATGATCTCAGTCGTGGTTGCACGGTCGATGACATCATTAACACCGTGGTCATCACCGCGATTCAGTCCCAGTCTTGAGGGCTCGATCGGTGAAAGGGGCGTCAGCAGGCCCTGCAGGCGCAGCTCCCACACGACCAGGCCGGCTGGGCGCCAGATCGATGTGAAGGACTCCCGCCGCAGGCTGATAAGAGCCAAAGGCTGAGGATAAGGACAGTGATGATAGCCCCGCGTTTTATTGGAAAAGAAGAAGACTTCATGGTTTCATTGGCCAAGGTTTAAGAGGGGTCGTGTCATGACTTTTGATGATTTCCTAACCCAAAGATGGATTTTTTTGCGAGGTAACCGGTGAAGTGGCTCCTTCTGTGTATTCCTGTTGGACTTGGTTTAGCCTTCCTTCACGCTGACCCTGTCGTGGTATTTTTGGTTTCCGCCTTGGCGATTATTCCGCTTGCCCAGTACTTGGGCGATGTGACAGAAGATCTAGCGAGCTATCTCGGATCAGCAACGGGCGGGTTATTGATCGCCTCCATGGGAACATTTCCAGATCTGATTATCGGGATTTTTGCGTTGCGCCATGGCTTGATCAATGTGGTTAAAGCCTCCATAACAGGGGCCATCGTCGGTAATATTTTGCTGGGAGTAGGCCTTGCTATTCTCCTTGGGGCTCGAAGGATTAAAGGCGGACTCAAGTTCGATCCGGACACGACACATTTCTTCGGTGGACTCATGTTGCTGGCCATTATGGGCTTGATCATACCTGCCATTTTTTCTTTCAGCACAGAAACCGAACGAGAAATCAGCCTTGAGATTTCCATCATCCTGTTAACCGTCTATGGCTTTAGTGTCCTCTATACGCTCACCCAGGTGATCACGCCTCACGAGGATCCCGAATGGAAGATGGAATCGCTCAAGCTTCCACCCAAGAAAAAAAAGGCGAGTCTAACGAACGCATCCCTGTTGTTACTTGTTCTGGCTGTATTTCTTTCTATCATGAGTGAAGTCTTGACGGAGGCACTGGATCCTGCCGCCAGTAGCATGGGTTTCTCAGCTACCTTTACCGGCATCTTTCTACTGGCTCCGATTGGTGGGGCAGCAGAACTGATCAATGCGGTCCGTTTTGCGCGAAAGAATCAACTGGACGTCGCCTTGGCCTCATCGATCGGTTCGAGCATCCAAATGGCTCTTTTAGCCGCCCCACTCCTGGTCTTTGCAGGGTTAGCGATGGGGCAGCCGATGAATCTATTGTTTGGCCAATTTCAGGTGGTTGCTATCATTCTGGCCGTGGTGGCGATCATTAACACCCTGAGTATTGGCTCTGTTCGCTGGATGGCAGGGATTAAGCTCATCGCGATTTATCTGATGCTCGGCGTCGGATTTTATTATCAACCCTAGTGGCTTTTGGATCTTTTAGAGCCGGAGGCGGAGGCACTTCGGGGTAACCTTGTCGAAGGTTTGGTGACCATTTTAATGATTCTCGATGATACCGTAGAGGCCTCTTCTCAAGACTGTCAACTTCTTCTGACATTGACCTCTGATCGAGAGGGTGTGATGAAAAACTTACGGGAGGGCATTGCCCGAAGTCAAGGGAGCCTTGGGGTAGAGAGTTGTCGGCGATTATTGGCGGCGAGCAGTCTTCTGGAGCGACTGATCTGGTTGATCCATCGTTTTGCGATCTTATTGAAAAGTGAATCCGGCGATGATCAGACGGAAGATTTGATGGAAGAGGCCGTCATCGAGACCCCTTGATGGTCTGTGGGTGTCAGTGTTCTTTGGATTGCTTGATCGCCTGATCAAAGGTCGATTGGTAATCCGAGTTCGACATAATTCATCGCCGGAAGCTTTAGGGTTGAAGGCAGGCTGCGGTCATAGCGGTGGAGCCATTCAAAGGGCCATCTGATCCATAAGGGGAGGCGATGACTGACTCCAGAGCGGAGATCTTCTCGTCCAGAGAAATACACGATCTGCGAGGCCTCCTTCCACCAGCCTCTTTCTTGTCCGTAAAGGATGACCGCCTTGATGGAGATGCCCTCTGCAAAACCGTGAGCGACCGTCAGAAAGTGAATATCCTTATCGTAGTCTTTCGCTGTTATTCGCGCGTTCTCGTTGATGCACGGGGTGTCCGCGGCCATGAAATCAACGATGACCGTAGGTTGGTAGAGCATCGAGGTCAACTGGACCTGCCTTAACAGTGCTGTTGGGGCGATTTCGCTGCCCCCGGGGGGGAAAGGGAGATGCTGAAAGAATATGGCGGGCCGTTTTTGGAGATAAAGGTCCTTCCGCTTGTTCACCAGCTCAACGAAGAAGGGAATCGGTAGATCGATGCGTTGGGCTACCCCTACCAGATAACGAGTCCCAAGAATCCAGGCAGCCAGCAGCCAAGTGACGGTCACGGCGATGATTAGGGTGAGATAGTGCCCTTCAGGGAGTTTGGTGATGGTGGCAGCGAGGAAAAGTCCATCCAAGGGGAGGGCAAAACAACAAAAGGCCAGCACCTTGATGGGAGACCATCGCCAGAGGAAATAGATGACCAGTGTGAAAGCGATCGTGGTCAGTAACATCGTCGCTGAAACAGCAAAGCCATAGGCTGAGGCGAGAGCGGAGGAGGATCCAAAGGTCAGAACGAGGAGGATGCACCCAACGGCCAGCAGGGTGTTGATTTCCTTCACATAGATTTGGCCACGATGGCTCTTAGATGTTTGAAAGATCTTGAGACGCGGCAAGTATTCGAGTTGGATCGCCTGGTTGGCCAAGGAGAACATGCCTGAAATCACCGCTTGGCTCGCAATGACACTCGCCAATGTAGCAAGGATCACCATCGGAATGATCAACTCCACGGGCAGCATGGCAAAAAAAGGACTGTGCTCAAGGTCTCCAGCCAATGGGTTTTTGAGGAGCCAGGCGCCTTGGCCAAAATAATTCAAGATTAGACCGTTGAGTGCGAAGAGATACCAGGCAAAGCTGATTGGCTTTCTCCCGAAATGTCCCATATCGGCATAAATCGCTTCGGCGCCGGTCACGGCGAGGAGAATCGAACCAAGGAGCCCTAAAACCTGATCCAAGGTAAGACCTTTAAGGAGATGATAGGCATGAACAGGGGATAGGGCTCGGAGAATTTCAGGGGCGTCAACGATCTCTTTGAGTCCGAGGAGGCCGATGGCAGAAAACCAGATCAACATGACCGGGGTAAAGAGGCGACTTAAGGTCGAAGTTCCAAGGCGCTGGATGGCGAACAGGAGGGTCAAAATGACGATGCTTGCCAGCATGATCCAATGGTCGATGCCAGAAAAAATAGGCTTGAGTCCCTCGGTGGCGGCCATGACGGAGAGGGCGGGGGTGATCAGGCTGTCCGCAAAGAGAAGCGCCGCCGCGGCGATGGCGATCGAGGTCGTTAGGATGATCGCCGCCTTTCCCTTGAACGCTTGATGCGACTTCAGGAGGGCGACGATGGCAAAAATACCGCCCTCGCCCTTGTTATTGGCTCGGGTAATAAAGAAAAGATATTTGATGCTAACGATAAGGAATAACGACCAGAGGATTAATGAAACAATCCCAAGAATCGACTCAGCCCCCGCCGGTATGCCGGGAGATTTAAGAGATTCACTCATCGCATACATGGGGCTAGTGCCGATATCGCCAAAAACGATCCCAAGGGCGGCGAGGGTGGTTGGGAGCAGTCGATCTTTTTTAGAGTGGCCGGACATGGAAGGTCTCGTTCAGTTCAAATGGGGTCTGCTGGGACCCCCTTGAGGCTTTTATTTTCAGTATGTTTAGGTTCAATTTGATTGCAGCATAGGAGCATATCGCTCAGCAACCTAAGCCGTCCCAAGACGGTGTTCCTGAGAGGGGTTAGTGCTGTTGCTTGTCATCTGCTGCTCTATTTTTTTAATCTGTCTTTATCGAACAGGGACTGACCAAGAGGCGGAGTCCTTCATCAAGCGAACTACCCAAGGAAGCCCCGCGAGGCGTGCCGTCAAGGGCAGCCAAATCTGACGGAGAAGGTTGATCCAGTTCGAGATCTCCTCGTGAAGAGCGCCGCGCAGGTCTCTTGCTAGATCAAGGGCATCTTCAAACCATTTCACGCTGAGGGTCCCCCCAGAAGAAAAGTGACATCATTGGATGGGGTGGTCGATTCAGTGAGGCCCCGCTCTTAAGCGCGCACGATAGGCCCCGGCCACGGCGATGAACGCTAAAAGGTCGTAAAGCGCGTGGATTAGAAGCGGCGTCAACAGGTTTCTTTCGCCCCCGATGTCAAGAGAAAGCCCCAGATAAAGCCCTGAGAGTCCAGCAAGAAGGGCATAGGTTGGCGTGATCCAGTGAAGGAGAGCGAAGAGGAGGTTACTAAAGATGAGACCACCGAATGACCCCCAGTCTCTTTCAAGCAGAGGTTGCAGGAGTCCTCGAAACAGAATTTCCTCGGTCGTTCCTGCGAGAAAACCAAGATAGATGAGTTCTTGAAGGGAGCAGGCGGCGAGGAGCCCACCGAGCCGCTCGATCAGGAGTTCACGAATGTCCTTGGTAGCGCTGAGATGTTCGCTGACCAAGAAAAGACCATAAAGGGGCAGACATCCGAGGAGCCCGATCATTGTTGCGACATGATCGAGCTTCAGGGATTCAAACGGATCGATCGAGAGCCAATGTCCAAGGGCTAAAGCGATGACCACCAATCCCCCTTCAAAGAGGGTCGCGAGCCAGAGGAACTGGACCCGATTGAGTGGCATCAGGCGGTGTCGTCTTTAGGCCATTCCCGGTAGGGATGCGCGGCGAGGGCGGTGTTGTAGTAGCGGACATCCTCGGTCACTTCCTGGCCCAGCCAAGGAGGGCGTTCGAAGGCCTCATCCGGATGACCGAGCTCTACTTCAGCGACGATGAGGCCTTCATTCGCGCCTTCAAAGACATCGATTTCAAAGGTATGGGCGCCTCGATCCACCAGATAGCGCGTCTTCTCGATCAAGGGTTTAACTCTAAGGTGATCCAGCATATGGCGGGCATCGGCCAGCGGGATCGGATACTCAAATTCGAGCCGTTGGGCCCCGATGGTGACGCCCTTGAGGTTGAGATAGGCCTCCTGACCGCTGATTCTGACCCGAACGGAACAGCCTTTCTCATCATTGAGGTAGCCCTGACGCATGGGGAGGGCCCGCCGGACCTCCTCTCGCCAGTCATCTCCTAGCACCAAAAACTTACGCTCAATTTCGAGGTAGGCCACGGCATTACCAGCCCAGGGTTTTTTTACGCCACTCACTGATGGGCCGTTCGAAGTAAAGCAGCGCCGCCATGCTGAGGATAATCACGGCCGAGAGGTATTTACCAGCGACCAGAGCACCCACGCCCGAGAGGAGGGCGAACAGGATGAGCGTTTCCTTAAAGGCATTGAAGACAACATCTTTTTCGTTCATAAAGATCTCTCCTAATGGGATCAGGCTTCTTGTAGCTGATCTTGGGCCCATTCTTCCCAATAAGGTTTCGGATGAAACCGGTCATGCAGAAAATCAACGAAAGTCCGCACCTTGGCCGAAAGATGTTTGCGGTGCGGGTAGACAGCATGAATCTCCAGGGGGGCCGGCACATACTCGGTCAAGATGGCCTGGAGTCGGCTCTTCCTAATATCCTGTCCGACCATGTAGGTAGGCAGAATCACCAAGCCCAGCCCGCTGAGCGCCGCAATCCTCAGCGCATCGGCCACATTAGCCTGCAAGGTGCCTTGCACTTTGATGGTCATGGTCTCACCCCCCGGAATGTTAAATTGCCACTGGTCTCTCGGGGCGAGGCTCAGGTTCACCAGACAGTTGTGGTTTCTGAGTTCCTCCGGTGATTTTGGGGTGCCGAACTTCTTGAAGTAGGCCGGTGAGCCACAAACAACCCGTTGAGAGGTGCCGAGGGAGCGTGCAATCAGCGATGAATCCTGGAGGTCATCGAGCTGGATCGCAAGATCAAAACCTTCTTCGATCAGATCGACATAGCTGGTCTGGAGGGTCAGGTCGACATGAACGTCGGGATAGACCTCCATATAGGCGCTGATGGCGGGAATGAGGTGGTAGGAGCCGAAGAAGGGTGTCGCGCTGACTTTGAGCAGTCCTCGCGGTTCGGTTTGGAGGCGGGTGACCGCGAGTTCCATTTCCTCCATGTCGTCGAGGATCTGCCTGCAACGCTCAAGATAGACGGCACCAACCTCGGTGAGATTGAGATGACGAGTCGTTCGATTCAGCAGGCGAATGCCTAAACCATTTTCCAACTGCATCACATGCTTGGTCGCCATAGCGCGGGATAGTCCGAGCTCTTTCGCTGCGGCAGCAAAGCTACCGGCCTTAGCGACCTTGGTGAAGACCAGCATGCTCGTCAATTTATCCATGGCAATGCGCGCCTTATGTTGTCTAACCGAAACAATCGGAATCTATCATGCGTTATTGTAAGCCATGTTGGCTAAAGTCTGCCGGTCTCTTCAAAAGCTGCGTGGCGCCAGCCGGCATGAAGGTGTGAGGTCTTTATCGGGGGAGGAGCCGATGCTAGACTAAATCCCTACAAGATCAGTAGGAAATAGGTGGGTCAACCCTCGGGTCACTCACCGCTTGTTTTTTATCATCTAAAAGGAGTGTTGAATGATTCACCAATTGCCGCCGCTGCCCTATGACAAGAATGCCCTAGCGCCCTTTATTTCGGCAGAAACTCTGGAATTTCATCATGGTAAGCATCACCAGACCTATGTTACCAATCTAAATAATTTGATTCCGGGGACCTTGTTCGAGAATCTCGCGCTGAAGGATATCGTGCTCCAATCAGACGGTGCCGTCTTCAATAATGCGGCCCAGGTTTGGAACCACACGTTCTACTGGAACGGCATGAGACCCCAGGGCGGCGTCCAGCCGACGGGTGAGCTACTCGAAGCCATTCAGCAGGCATTTGGTTCATTTGAGGCGTTTAAGGAGGCTTTTGCTCAGTGTGCTGTCACAACGTTCGGCTCGGGTTGGGCGTGGCTGGTTAAAAAGGCCGATGGGTCTTTGGCCCTGGTCAGCACCAGCAATGCCGCTTGTCCCTTGACGGAAGGTCATACGCCCCTGTTGACCTGTGATGTGTGGGAGCATGCCTATTACATCGACTATAGGAACGCGAGGCCGAAGTATGTTGAAGAGTTTTGGAATGTGGTGAACTGGGATTTTGTCGACCAGCAGTTCAAGGCTTAAAGCCTTTACGCTATCCCCTGATGACGGTTTAAAGAACCGCCCCCCCTGGAGGCTCTCTGGTGGGCGGTATTTGGCTGTGAACCTCAAGACGAAATCGGGCGATAATGGGGGCAACTCAGGGTCATGACGCTGCCATGAAGAAACCGATCCGCATCACCGGAGCCGATCGAGCGCTCGGTCCCATCGGGTGTCGGTATCCTCTGTCGAAGCGATGGGCCTTGATGGCCTTTTCCCGGGCGCTTTTTTTGGCGCTGGCTAGAGGATTACATCGCTCTGAGGTTGAAGACCTTAAGATCCATGCACGCGAGGTGAAGGGCCTTGGAAAAGAAGTGATCGCTTGGATTCAAGCACCGATTCGTCTTACTAGGGAGCGTGTCGAGGGCATGGTGAGGTTGATCGAGGAATTCAAGTCTATGAATAAAGGTGCCGATCTTCATGATCGGGGACAGGTCCTGTCATGGTGATAGGCCGAAAAAGCGTCGTCTTCGAGCGGATGGGGCGGCCATGAGGGATTCCACTGTCCCCAGCCCCTTTGGGGAGTCTGATGCCCCCTTCAAGGCGATCCTCAACACCCTGAGCGATGGGGTCATTGTGACCGACCGTGAGGGCCTTATTTTAATCACTAACCCTGCGATCGAGCGGGTTTTTGGCTATCCCTTAGAAGACCTCGTCGGCGAATATGTTGGCCGGCTAGTGCCTGCTCTTTCCGATACCGTCAAAGGGGATGGTGGGATGATAAGAGTCCTTGGACGGGGCCTTGAGGTTCGTGGTCGCCGAAAAAACGGTCAAGAGATTCCACTGATCCTGTCGGTGGGTGAGATGGAGGAGGGCGCTGATCGCCGGTTTGTCGGTGTCTTTCATGATATCAGCGCCAGAAGGGTGACAGAGGAGCGGCTGACCCTCCTCTCAAGCGCCGTTGAGCAGGCGCCAGCGGGGATTTTGATCGCCGATCTCAAGGGGAATATCGAATACATCAATGCGAGCTTCACCCAGCTGACTGGATTCACTTCCCCTGAAATGGTCGGCAGTAACTGCTTCTTAGAAGGCGCTGTCCTCCCGTCGATTTCAGGTAACAGGTTGCTCACGGAGCGGCTTTTAGCGATGGGCCAATGGAGCGGTGAGATGACCGATCTCACTAAGGCCGGTACCCCTTTCACGGCGATGGTGACCTTCTCAAAAATCCAGGATAAAAAAGGGCAGCCCATTCGATTGCTAGGCCGGTTTCAGGACATGAGTCGGGAGAAGCAGGATCAGAAAGCGCTCAGAGACAGTGAGCGCCGCTTCAGTGAGGTGGCGCTCATGGTTGGAGAATGGCTCTGGGAACAGGATCATGAGGGCTACTACACGTATAGCAGTGAGGCCGTCAGCGACATTCTTGGCTATCAGCCGGCGGAGATCGTGGGTAGGCACTATCAAGATCTCCTGACGGCGGACGACCAACGACTGTTGCGGGAATCTCTCTCTCCGGTGACCCGTGAGATTCGTCCCTTTAGAAAATTGATTAACCATTACCGGCATCGGGATGGACACGAGGTTTTCACCGAATCCACCGGCAAACCGCTGCTGAATGAGCGTGGTGAAACGTTGCGCTGGCGAGGCGTTGATACCGACATTACCGCGAAAAAACGGGTCGAGGATATGGTCCGACTGCGTGAGCGGGCCATCGAGGCGGCCAGTGTGGGGATTGCCATTGCCGATGCCAGGCATCCTGAGTATCCGACGATCTACGTGAACTCGGCGCTGGAGCGGATTACGGGTTACAGCGAAGAGGAGATGTTGGGTAAAAGTCTGCGCTTTCTTCAGGGCCAAGGGACCGATGAAAGCGATCAAGAGTTGATCCGAAAAGCGCTGCACAGCGGTCATCGCTGCGAAGTCGTCATCAAGAACTACCGGAAGGATGGCTCTGGGTACTGGAGTGAGTTGGTGTTATCGCCGGTGTCTGATGAGAAGGGGTGTTTGACGCACTATATCGGGATCATTGCCGATGTGAGCGAGCGTCGGCGGGCTGAACATGAGCAAAACGAACTGGCGATTGCGCGTCAGATTCAGATGTCTTTGTTGCCAAAACGACCGCTGCGGCTCCCCGATATCGAAGTCGCCGGGCTCTGTATTCCCGCAGCCCAAGTAGGTGGCGACTACTATGATGTCATTCGGCACGGGGATTGTGTCGATCTGGTGGTGGCGGATGTTTCCGGCCACAGTGTCGGGGCCGCCCTCCTCATGGCTGAGATGCGGAGCTCGTTAAAGGCGGAGCTCCGGCGTTCAAGGCCTGATCGCGACAGTACAGCGCAGCTTTTGGCGGCACTCAATGACGTCCTGTTCCAGGACCTTGATGGGGCCGATCTTTTTATTACCCTCTTTTACATGCGTTACCATCGGGTCACTCGTCAGTTGCGGTTTGCAAGTGCTGGCCACAATCCTCCCCTGCTCCTAAGACACGCGGAATCTCAATGCCAGCTGCTTGATGCTGATGGCATGATCCTTGGAGTGAGTCGCGAGGTCCGTTTTGAGGAAAAAGCCATCACTCTGGAGCCTTTGGATCGGATTCTCTTCTATACCGACGGGGCGCCGGAGGCACAGTCAGAAGAGGGGGATTTTTTTGGCACAGAACGTCTCGCCGAAGCGTTTGTAGCGCTGCGTGATTGCTCTTCTGAAACGACCCTTCAAAAGCTGCTTGAAAAGCTCCGGGTGTTTCGGGGGGGCGGCTTTTTCCAGGACGATATTACGTTGGCAGCGCTGGCGCTGATGGAGAGCAGCGAAGGGCCTCCGCAGTGAGCGTTGTGGGCGGTCATGTTCGAACAATGAAATTCAGAGGATCGAAGGGGTGATGTCATGGTTGAGACCTTGGGAAAAATAGCGGCGCTGTCATGGGCCAGCCTTTTTTTGGTGGCCTGTTCGACACCGGCGCCGGAACCGGTTGTTGTAAGGCAGCCGGATCCGGTTCACGGCAAGTCGATCTTTAAGGCTCAGTGCGCCAGCTGCCATGAACAGGGCCGGAAGAATGCGCCTTCGATTAAAGATGCTGAAGAATGGGATCTCCAGACATTAAAGGCTCCCGGAGTCTTGGCTCGACACGGGACGCTCAAGGGATCCCTCGGGGCCCCTCGCTTTAGTGCGCTCTCAAAATCAGACGAGGTCGATGTGCTGACCTATATCGAGGGTCAGGTGAATGAAGTCGATCCCAGATACTAAATTGAAGGCGGTGGTTGGTTTGATTCAAAGCGGTCAGTCATCGAGGGAGATAAGGATCGCGTCAGAGGATCGGACTAGGGCGATTTGTTCTTGAATTCACACAGATCCCGGATCACGCAGGCGGTACATTTCGGGTGACGGGCAGTACAGACGTAGCGGCCATGGAGAATGAGGAGGTGATGCGCCTCTTTCAAAAAAGCCTTGGGAGTGGTTTTTAAGAGTTTTTTTTCGACCTCGAGGACCGTTTGACCTGGTGCGAGTCGGATCCTGTTGGCGAGTCTGAAGAGATGCGTGTCGACGGCAATGGTGGGTTGACCAAAGGCCGTGTTCAATATGACGTTAGCGGTCTTTCGGCCCACGCCAGGCAAGGCTTCGAGTGCTTCCCGCGAGCACGGTACCTTGCTGTCATGGCGCTCTATGAGGGCCTTCGAGAGCCCGATGAGATGCTTGGCTTTACTGTTAAAGAGGCCAATGCTCCCGATATACCCCTTAATCCCCTCTTCTCCCAGGGACAACAGTGCTTCAGGGGTAGACGCCCTTTCAAAGAGGGGGGCGGTGGCTTTATTGACGCTTTTGTCGGTCGCCTGAGCCGATAAGACGACCGCGACCAAGAGTTCAAACGGTGAAGCAAAGATGAGCTCGGTTTGAGGTTCCGGGATCGCTTCAGCGAGACGCTCGAAAATCTGTTGACGCTGCGCCTTATTCATTTTAATAAACCGCGCTTAGCTTCCTTTAAGTCCCCTTGATGGCTCGCCCCCGAGGCCTTTGAAGGCTCAATCCGGCGGCTTTTGTGGTCCTTCAGGGTCATGGGGTGTATGGGCTGTTGATGGGTCCGTCGCGTCATGATCAGATTCCTTCCAGCGATCAGGCACCCAAGGGTCAGAAAAGCACCCGGCGGCAATAGGGCGAGAAGGAAACCATCGACATTCGCTATCACCGTTACCGACCACGTTTTAGCGGCCTCTCCGAATAATTGTTCGGCCTGTCCGAGCAAATGGCCGGAGCCGAGGATTTCACGGATGCTTCCAAGGAGGACCATGACCCCGGTAAAGCCAAGCCCCATGAAAGCCCCGTCCATAAGGGCCAGGGGGATGGGTTGCCGGGAGGCGAAGGCCTCTGCGCGCGCGAGGATCTGGCAGTTGGTGACGATCAGCGGAATGAACAGCCCTATGATCTCATGGAGCTCGGGGATGAGGGCTTTTAACAATAAGTCGACCGCGGTGACCATGGCGGCC
>QYQA01000091.1 GCA_007280285.1 Methylococcus sp.
CCTTGGCAGCGTGAAACCATCCTCGATGAAGCAGGAAGAAAAGGTCAGATGTGAGAGATCTAATCAGACATTTCACAGCGGCGTTCAATATCTTCCAGGATCTGGGCGCTCAGGAACTCATCTAAGATCAGCGCCAACAGACTGACCGTTCCACCACATCACCTCATGAGACGACCCATTTCGCCAAGATTCTGGCCGATCGGCCGAGGCCATCATTCATCGAAGACCTTTTTGAAAAAAGGCTCACTGCGGCATGGCTTGATTCTACGACGGGAGATTGCAGCCCATCTATTGATGACGCATAATCGAATTAGCGTGAGTTGACCCTTTAAGGCCATGGATAGAAGGGGACTAAACGGGCCAGGAAAGCATCTTCAGATCCTTGACTAACAAAAATGAGCAGAAAAACAATGAAAACAACGCCATCACTTCTTCTTTCTATCGCCCTGTCTGCAGTTTTCTGGTCGGGGTCAGTCAGCGCCGATGTCAGGTTATTCGTTCGACATAAGGTCGATGATTTCTCAGTCTGGGTAAAAGGCTATGACGCTTATTCTGAGGAACAAAAGCGTGCCGGTATTTTTCACAAAGCGGTTTATCAATCGCTTGATGATCCGAATGATGTCACCGTTATTCACGATTTTCATGATGTCAATAAAGCGAAAGATTTTATTTCATCAACAAAGCTAAAGGACCAGATGGCAAAGCTGGGGGTCCAAGGTCAGCCAGAAATTTGGATCACCACGACGACTGAAAGAAAGTAATTCGGATCCAGCACCAAGCTCCAATCAATCGATACCCTGCCCCCCTTCTGGATGGGCTTGGGCGCTAAAAGATAACCATGAGCGTCGTCAGCTAAAACATATTAATTTTGATTCTGCCCAATTTTTGGGGGGGCCTCATAAGGGTCAATTTTGGCAAGGTATTACGGTATGAGTTCCATTTCATTGTTACCTCGACGATCGCCATCTGACGCTCCGGCATTTCATGCAACGTGGGGCATACGGGGCACGTGTAGGCTAACACCATGAACCCGCAACGCAGCTTGAAAAGGATCGAAGGGGTCATCCTGCTCTATGGGTTGATTATCTTTATGTCGATAGTCTTAACGGTCTTCTGGCGCATAGAGAACGCCCATAACCCCCCCAGATCATCCCAAGAGCTTCTCATACCGCTGCCTGAGGAAAATGCAGGAAAAGCCAGCAATAGCATTGAAGTCGGATTGCTGATCAACAATATCTACAATTTTGAGGCGGGCCAGAAGACGTTTGAGGCGGACGGCTGGGTTTGGCTGAAATGGTCGCCAGACATCGAGAAACTGATGAAGGCGCAAGATGCCCACCCTCAAGACCTCTTCTACTTCTTTAACCAGGTGGATACTTATGATTCGAGCATCATACCTGGCGATTTAGCACCAAAACTCATGCCCGATGGACGTTACTACGCGAAATTTCAATTCTCCGGGCACTTTTTCGCCAATGAACTCGATTTCAGGAAGTTTCCATTCCAGACCATCACGCTCCCAATAGCGCTCGAAATAAGGTCTGGACATCGGCTGGGACTCAATGAGCCGCTGACGATGCAGATTGATCATAGAAATTCAGGGGTAGGCGCCTATATCGATATGGGCGGGTATACAACCCCAGGGTTTACCTTGGCAAGTTATACCCATCAATACGAGAGCACCCTTGGGGATCCTAGCTTCGAAAAGGAGCCGAGACGCATTCCACAGGCACGAATGGAAATTGCTTACAAGAAGGCGCCGGTGGGAACCGTGCTGAAAATTCTGCTGCCACTGCTCGCGGTGATGGTGTTGTCGCTGCTGTCACCCTCGATTTCAGCAACGGGCTGGGATGTCAGGGTCGGAATCCCTTCGACGACGGTGTTAAGCCTTATTTTTCTTCAACAGACTTACCAGAATTGGATCCCTGAGCTGCCTTACATCACCTTTTTGGATACCATCTATAACGTCTGTTATGCCACTAACCTGATCCTTTTTGGCCTCTTTCTTTGGGGAACGAACGCCTACAATCTGGCTTCTGAACAAGACAAGGTCTCTGTCGTCGAGCGCATCGACAGGTTGGATAGCTATTTCCAGAAAGGGCTGGTCGTGTTCATTATGGTAGTGATCACCATCAACTGGCATATGATGGGAATGAGTCACTGACCTTTGGCGTTCTTAACGAAAAGAGGTGATGAGGCGCCTTGCCCGGCGCTTCATCACCTCGATACCCCCTTCCCTATTCCATCGGGCGAAGTCTCGCTCTGATGGAGGTTCCATGCATTAGAGACCGAGGTCTCCAATGAATCGCTGGGTCCATCCATAAACCCCACCTGTGGCTACAGAACTGCAGGTCGACGATGCCGATGCCTGGCTGCAGGGCACATCCCGATCAATCGACCAGAAATGAACGCCAGCAAGCTTATTCGCCTTACCCCACTGCACCATCGTATCAACATCTTGAAGCGAAAAGACCTCATCAATGACATCGTTAACGCCGATCATCGGGGTCAGCTCAATGCGTTCAGAAGGCACCCCATAGCGCGCGGTCAGATTCTTAGCTGCCTGAATGGCGGTTTGTCCCATATCACAATGCCCGCTGCTACCCACCACACAAACACCTGAACCTGCGGCACCATAATCCATCACCATCAGGTTGATGGTGTAATTAGTCAGTGGGTATTTTGCGAGGGCCATCATGACGTTATAACCGGTCACATTGAGATCGCCATAAGGGGCTGATGAGGCCAGTCCATTGGAGGATCCTAGCGTCGCAATCGTGAAACTGAACCGAAGATTTGGATAATCCGCCTGGACTCCCTTAATCTGAGCGATCAAACTCTCAATTACGGCGGCCGTCTGGCCTACCTCAATATCAAAATCCACACCCACTAGATTCTTAGACGCATAGCGATTGATGAAGGTCCGCATGCCATTAATACTCGAACAGGTAAAGGTGCCAGCGGCCCCACCGGTCGAAATAACATAATTCTTATTAGCATCGCTATAGGCTTTGACGTTAGCCCCCGCGAGGGTATCAGGATTGATGCCGGCCCAGTTTTCCTGTCCACATTCTCCCGTTGCAAAGGCCCAGGTCACCGCGGGCAGTTTGGCGGGAATCGCGTTGAGCAACGGATTCAAACTACCGGTCACGGACGTTGACATGACATAGGTATTCCAGTTCATCGAGGTGCCGACATCCTTGTAGGGACTGAAAAGAAACCCTCCAACCACGGTGCCTGTGGGAAGACCGATGTTGTTATTCACCGGTGGCGTGACCGGCACCGGGGTAACCGGTGTCGGTGTTGGAGTCGTCGAAGGATTGGAGGCTGATGCCGAATAGAGCACCGTGACCTTGCTATCGGCACTCGCGGCTTTTTGAAGATTTGCTGCTGCTCCTCCGTTGAATCCACTGGTGGTGGTTCCACCCGCTGCCAGCGCCGAAGACCAGGACATCGGACTCAAGGTCACCGTCCCATCATTGGCAAAGGCGATTTGAAAATTCCATGGGCCACTTTTAAAGACATCTTGAGCTGTTGCAAGATCTGGAAATTTGACCTTGGCTCGCCAGCCTGTAGCGCCCCCTATCAAGGGTGCAGCGGATAGATTCTTTACCGCGATGGTTCCACCATAGCCTCCCTGCCAGGCACTATCGAGCGAAAACAGAACCTGAAGAATCGGCCCACTTGAAGGATTAGGCGCTGGCGGCGCCGGCTGATTGTCCTGCAAAGGCGAAGGAGCCACGCTACCGGAGCCACTCGCCTTAAGATTTTGAAGCGTCTGCTCGGCCGTCTTAAGTGTCATGACGGATGCGGTACACGGCTGGCCGTTGAGGGTGCAGTTTGTTAGCGTAAACCCCGTACTGAGGACGCCGGAACCATTAAATCCGACGTTGAGCGTCGTATTGGCCGCCACGTCACCACCCCAGGTGGGCGATACCAAGGTAAAGGTGCTGGTCGTCGCATCATAACTGGCTACGGCATTCCAGAATGCCGAGGGCGCGACCTCCTTGCCGAGATCGGTCGACTGGAACCTCAAGGTCCAAGGACCTGTAACCTTCTGGGGCACCCAGACATTGATTTGACCAGAATAGCCGGCCCAGCTATCAGAAGCCGTCCCCCAAGAAGAGCTGGCCGTGATAATGACTTGGGGGACGGGGGCTGGGGAAGTTGCAGCTTGAGCCGATTGCGCGAGACATCCAATAGCCGTGACAGCCATGAGGACACCTCCCTTCAAGGACCGGAAAATGGGGTTCATAGGGTTATATCTCGATGTTAGGTTGATCAGCGTGGAAAGGCGCCGCTGCCATCACATGCTGCGACTCGTCCCCATGACGTAAAACTCTAGGCTTTACCCACAACATAATCCAATAAACAATCGTGGGTTTTGATATGCATGAAATGAATATCTCTTAAGGATCACATTAATTTTTGGGTGGGTCGGTCTCAACCCTCAGACCAAAAAAAGGGGCCACCGAAGCAGCCCCTTTCATTGCTTTCGCCCTCTGTCCGATCAGTGATTGATCAGGTAGTGGGTGAAGATGGATGCGGCATAGCCTAGAGCAATCGCCCAAGACCACTTCAGGTGGCTAAAGAAGGTGTACATGCCCCTCGATGTTCCCATCAAGGCAACACCAGCAGCAGAACCTACCGACAACATGGTTCCACCCACACCCGCTGTTAGAGTCACCAGCAGCCATTGATAGAGATCCATGTCCGGGTTCATGCTGAGGACCGCAAACATCACGGGAATGTTATCCACAACCGCAGAGAGGATCCCGATCAGAATATTCGCTGTGGTAGCGCCCAGGCCATCGTACATGGCCACTGACGCGAGCTCCAGATAGCCGATATAGCCAAGGCCACCGACTGCAAACACCACACCAAAGAAGAAGAGGAGCGTATCCCACTCCGCATCGCGGACGTTGTGGAACACATCAAACTTGCCTTCGCCAGTGTACAGAAGCTTTAAGCGGTAACCATAAAGCATCAGGAACGAAAGGCCGACCATCATGCCCATGAAGGGCGGCAGATGCAGGAACTGCTTGAAACAAACGGCCGTTGCAATCGTCAGCACAAAAAGACCGCAAATCACCAGCGCACCCGGCTTCATCTCGACCAGCTCTTCATCCGTTTCAAGCGGGGCATCATCAGGAATCGCAAAGTGCATCAGCGCGGCAGGAACCGTGAAGTTAACGATGGAGGGAATAAAAAGGTGGAAGAAATCGAAGAATTCCGCTTTACCCGCCTGCCAGACCATCAAGGTCGTGATATCACCAAAAGGACTAAAGGCACCGCCCGCGTTAGCGGCACTCACCAAATTAATAAATCCTAAGGCCACAAACGCGGGGCTATTAGCACCCACCGCCATCACCACAGCACCCACCAGCAAGGCCGAGGTCAGGTTATCGGCAACCGATGACAGGAAGAAGGTGATGATGCCAGTGATCCAGAACAGCTTCCGATACCCAAACCGGCGGCTCACCAACCAAGACCTCAGGGCTTCGAAAACATTTCGCTCGGCCATCGCGTTGATGTAGGTCATCGCGACCAGAAGGAACAGGAACAATTCGGCATATTCCTTAAGATCATGCTCGAAGGCCTTGTGGACCTGTTCGGCGGGAACCCCATTGGAGGAAGCCAGATAAGCGACATGGGCCCAAATGATGCCTGCCGCCAAAATGACGGGCTTTGATTTCCGGAGATGCGTGAACTCCTCCGTCATGACGAACGCATAGGAAATAATGAAAATCAAGACACAGTAAAGGCCCCGCTGGGTCCCGGTGAGTCCAAGATTAGCCGATTCCTCCGCAGAGGCGATTTCGGGCAGAAAAAGTAACGTCGTCAGCAATAAAATGATGCGAATCAAGACACGGCCCTCTTAGATTTTCAAAAAAATTTCCAGCGCGCTACCAAAGGCAACCGGAGTCCGGCAAACACAACTTATCATTATAAGGGAATTCCTCTCCCGTTGAGAAAACACTGCATTTTCACTGGGTGAAGCACCGGTCTTCTTCAGAAAGAGCCTTAAGGCAGGTCTGAGTTCCAGAAACCCCCCCGATCAGTGTATATTTAACCGCTAACCTCAAGCGTTTTAAGCGGCCTGACCTATTGCCTTATGTATCAATACGATCACTACGACCAAACGCTCGTCAACGAGCGAGCCCAACAATTCCGCGAACAGACGCGGCGCTTTCTCGAAGGCGAACTGACCGAAGATCAATACCGCCCGTTGCGCCTGATGAATGGGCTTTATCTTCAGCGCCACGCGCCGATGCTGCGGGTTGCTATCCCCTACGGCCTTCTCTCCTCGGCCCAAATGCGAACGCTGGCGCACATTGCGAGAACCTACGATCAAGGTTATGGGCATTTCACCACCCGTCAAAATATCCAGTACAACTGGCCGAAGCTTGAGACGGTTCCTGACATTCTTGATGATCTTGCCAAGGTTCAAATGCACGCTATCCAGACCAGTGGTAACTGCATCCGCAACACCACCAGCGACCATTTGGCCGGTGTCGCCGCTGATGAGCTTGAGGATCCAAGACCCTACTGCGAGATCATTCGCCAATGGTCAACGCTTCATCCGGAGTTTGCCTTCCTGCCGCGGAAATTCAAGATCGCGGTCAGTGGCGCCCAGCGTGATCGAGCCGCAACTCAAGTCCATGACATTGGCCTCCAGTTAGTTAAAAACGCCAGGGGCGACGTGGGCTTTGAAGTCTTAGTCGGTGGCGGCCTTGGGAGAACACCGATCATCGGCGTCGTCATTCGTGACTTCCTCCCAAAAGAAGATCTCCTCTCCTATCTTGAGGCCATTTTGAGGGTCTACAATCAATGGGGGCGTCGCGACAATAAATATAAGGCGCGCATCAAAATCCTGGTGAAGGAGACAGGCATCGAATCCTTTGCCCAATGGGTTGAAAAAGAGTGGGCGATCATTCGCGACGGCATGCGCCTCGATCAGGCCGAAATTGACCGGGTGAGTGCCTTCTTCAAGACCCGTCACTATCACTCGCTCCCAGAAGTGGATCCCGCCCTTGAGGAGCAGCTAGCTCGTAACCCGGCCTTCGCGGCGTGGGTTCGCCGCAACACCGTCAGCCACAAAATCAAGGGCTACCGAGCCGTCTTCCTCTCCCTAAAACCCCATGGCCAGCCGCCAGGGGATATGACTGACACCCAGATGGACGCTGTCGCAAACCTGATGGACCGCTTCAGCTTTGGGGAAATCAGAGTCACGCATACCCAAAACCTGGTCATGGCAGATGTTGAGCAGCAGCATCTTCTCGATCTGTGGCAAGCATTGGATCACTTAGGGCTCGCGACCCCGAACGTCGGGACCGCCACCGATATGATCACCTGCCCAGGGCTCGACTTCTGCTCCCTCGCTAATGCCGCCTCCATCTCGGTGGCCACAGGGATCCAGTCGCTCTTCGATGACCTTGACTATCTCTATGATCTTGGCGATATAAGGATCAACATCTCAGGCTGCATGAACGGTTGTGGCCATCATACGGTCGGTCATATTGGTATTCTGGGGGTCGACAAGAAAGGGGAGGAGTGGTACCAGATCACCCTTGGAGGATCCTCCAGTAACGATGCGAGCCTCGGCGATCGCCTCGGACCCTCGGTCGCGAAGGCAGATGTCACCCACACGATTGAACACATTCTCCTCACCTATCGGGATCTTCGTGAAGGAGAGGAAACCTTTCTTGAGACCGTTCGCCGCATCGGCATGGAGCCCTTTCAGGAGCGTGTTTATGGACATCATTAAAGACGGCCGCATCGAAGCGGATACCTGGACCCATCTTGATCAGGATGCCGCGCTTCCCAAGGCGGCCTTTAGTGTTCCCCTGACCCGTTGGCAAGCTGAAAAAGGAGCGCTCGTGGCCAGTGGTCAACCGCTCGCAGTGAGGCTCATTCCATCCGCCACGGTCGCGGACCTAGGCGAAGATCTTCCTCTCCTATCGATGGTGGTGATGGACATAAATCCCTTTACCGATGGGCGCAGTTTTTCCCAGATCAGAGCCCTCAGAGAACACCTTGGGTTTCGGGGTGAAATTCGCGTTATGGGCGATTTCTTAAGAGACCAGATGTTCTTTCTTCATCGACTAGGTGCTAATACGTTCCAGTTCGCTCCTGGAACTGATCTTAAAGACCGGCTCAAAGCCTTCGAGGAATTCACCGTTACCTATCAGGCGGCGAGCGATCAGCCGCTGCCTCTCTTCCGTCGCCGAGCCCAATCATAGACCCTGAGGAACGCTGATGCTTGATGCCCGACTTTCAATCAAAGGACCTGCTGTCTTGTTCTTTTCAGGATTATTAACGGCGTGCTCCATCTCAGACTCTTCCGTTTCTATTTCAGGGTCTCTTGAATCCAGCGCCGAATCTTCAAGTTCGCCCTTTAAGTCCTCAAGCCCCAAAGAGGCCGGGGACAAGGCCAAAAGCGCCTACACCGATGATGTGGCTAATCTGACGGCGTCGATTGCCGGCTCCAAGATGTCGGCAGATGACTTCGCCAACGCCCTGAGCCGAACCGCGGCACAATCAAAAATCAGTGATTGGGCGGACGAAACAGCGACCTTCACCGGCATCGGCAAAGGCCTCCAGCGGGCGGGTATCGCCAAACAGAACATTGGAAAACTCCCTTACCTTCAGAAAGTCTTGAGCACCAAGAAGGATGCCCTCCGCGCCATCGAAGAAGGCTACCAGAACTGAGTTTTTCGTGTTTCCCGAGGTGGCCCTGCTCCTCATCCTTGGACTCTGGTCACTTGAGGCAGAAGCTTTCAAGGCGCCTCGGGTCGAGATGCTCTATATCGATGCCAATGTTGGAAGCGCTAGCGGGGGTCATGTCGCCCTCCGTCTTGACGACGAGGTCTACCATTTCCAAAACGAACAAGGCACGACCCGCCTGACCCGCGATGACTGGTCTCGATTTCGTTGGGTCTATAACGACATAGAGAACCGAAATATCGAGGCGGCCCAACTTCAGGTGAGTCCTTTGGACGCTGAACGTCTCCGGCAACATCTCGGACTTTTCCTCATCGCTCAGCAGCGGGAAAAAGATTACCTCAAAGCCCTTGAACAAGATATCAGCCTCTTGGAGAGCCTGGGCAGTGGCGGCCAGGCTCCACTCATGGAAAGGGCTTTTTTTGAACCAACAATAGCCCCTCGAGCGCCGCTAATAAGCCTTCATCAAAGCCTCATCGAGCAGGCGGGACCTGACTTCTCGCTCGAGGAGCGATCAAGGCTGCTTAAAGCTCTCCGTGACCTCCGTTATGATGAAACCCCTGAAGGGCTTACCCTCGAGGGACACCCATACCCCGATTACCCAGCCACCTTTGCTGAAGAGACCATGGATCTCTTGAGTCGACAACTCGCTCTCAAGGTGATGGAGGGGGCAGAGCGCCTCCGCCAAAGCGCCCTCATTGATGCCGGCCCTCTCACCACCAGCACAGCAAGGCTATGGCTTCTCGGATACCTCGAAAAACTCCAAGCAAGCATTATCAGGGACCTTCAGACCCCCTACCCCGGAGGGGGAAGCTCCCTCTTACTGGCCCTCGCCCGCCACCAGAGCGTGACCTTATCGCTCGCCCGAAATCGCCTCTTTTTTCTTCATCTCTATGAAGGCGAGCCGCGTCATGTCGAGGCGATCGATGAAGAACAACAGAACCTTGAAGCTCTCTTTTTGGATCAACTCACTCGAGAGGTCAAAGCGTCCCGTGAGGAGATCTTCGCCCACAAGCAGCCCAACGAATGGGACTATCACCAGATGGAGGTCGGCGCCGCTGAAATTAACGAAATGCGGTCCGCTCAAAAAGCGCAGCGGGCCGCCGACTTTAAACGCGCACCAGGCCCTCCTCGTGGCGAGGGATCTCAACATCTCAGTGAACTCGTCATGACGAATACCGCCATCAAAGCGGCGCTGATCAAGGCTAAAGCGCAACGGAATCGATATGCCGAAGGGTTTGATGCCCGTTATGGCTATCAACTGATCACACACAACTGTGTCACCGAACTCAATAGAGCTATCCAGGGGAGTTTCAAAAATTCCGATGAACGTCTCGCGCTGGGTGGCCACATCGATCCTTTGTTATCGCAGAGCTTTGTTCCCTACCGCTATTTCGAATTGGTTAGGCAGCGCTATCGGCCCCTCGCCATCACTCGCTGGCTCTCCTATCGAAATCGGCAGCTGGACGCGATCAGCCATCATGGCGAGGATAGCGCCATCGCTCTTCAGGAGAGTACGACCCTCACAGGAACACTCTACAGCCCAAGACCTTCAGATGGACACTTTCTATTTTTTACGGAACAACCGGCATGGACACGGCCCCTCCTCGGAACGGCTAATCTGGTCTATGCAGTGGCGACCATCGCCGAAGGACTCGTAAGCCTCCCCACGGATGAAGGACGGGGCCTCGAATCGGCCATGAGCGGAATGCTTTTCAGCCTTCCTGAGATAGGAGGGTGGACGATCCGCAAGGGATCTTATACGGAGGCGGGCCTTAGGGCCCGATCAGCACCCGGCCACCCTTAAACGAGGCGGCCGGGCGATGAGGATTAAACTACTTGGCCTTCTGAGCGGGAGGACCAGCAGGCTTCTTGACGATATTGATGCCCTTTAGAAGGTTGAGTGCTTCGTTCAGGGGATAATCTTGAAGTGCGAGCGCTTCTTCGATCTCTTGCTTGGTCTTGGGCTCTTTGGTCACCGGTAAATCCTTCATCGGCTCGTGCTTTGGGCCTGGATTGTTATTCTCAAGATGATTGGCAAGATCCGATTCCTTTAACGGGCCAAATTCAGACTGGGCGGCCGCCTCAAGCTTGACTTTCGAAATGGAGACGTCAGGGGCAATACCCTCGGCCTGAATGGACCGGCCCGATGGCGTGAAGTAACGCGCCGTCGTCAACTTGACCGCCGCACCATTACTGGTCGGCAAAATGGTCTGGACGGATCCTTTTCCGAAGGTCTTTTCGCCCATAATAATGGCTCGGCTATGATCCTGCAGCGCACCTGCAACGATCTCGGAAGCGGACGCTGAGCCTGCGTTGATCAACACCACGATAGGCGATCCTTCGAGAAGGTCACCCGGGGAGGCGTTGAACTTCATCTTGGCATCCTCGACGCGGCCATCGGTGTAGACGATGAGACCGTCATCGATAAAGGCATCGCTGACCGTCACGGCCGCATTAAGAACGCCGCCAGGGTTATTTCGGAGGTCTATAACCAATCCCTTGAGCTTCCCAGGCTTTTTGAGCTCCTCAATCGCCTCGATCATGCTTTCACCCGTCTTCGCCTGGAAACTCGATAGGCGGACATAGCCATACCCCGGCTCCAACAAGCGACTCTTGACGCTCTTGACCTTGATGATGTCACGAACCAGCTTCAACTTGATCGGCTGTTCCGCCCCTTCCCGAACGATGGTCAGAACGATGGGGCTCCCAGGCTCACCACGCATGATCTTGACGGCATCATTGAGGCTTAACCCCTTCACCGGCTTGTCATCCAGACGAATAATGAGATCGCCGGCCTTGACACCGGCCTTCTGAGCGGGTGTGTCGTCAATCGGCGAAATGACCTTCACGAATCCGTTTTCCATGCCGACCTCGATCCCGAGCCCACCGAACTGCCCGGTGGTACCCACCTTCAATTCGTCATAGGCTTCCTTATCGAGATAGGCGGAATGGGGATCGAGACCACTCAACATACCCCGAATGGCGTCCTCAAGGAGTTTGTCGTCCTTCACCGGTTCGACATAATCCTGTTTGATGCGACCGTAAACCTCTGAAAAGGTTTTGAGTCCCTCAAAGGGGATTTGCGTCGAATCTTGTTGCGGTTCAGCTTTCGGATCTAACACCTGCCCTGCGCTGGCGGGGCCAGGAAGACCAGCACCAAGACTCAATAACGAACCACATACCAGAACCCTGAGGTGTTTCTGTCGCAACATAAAGATCCCTAGATAAATTTAATCTCGAAACGGAATAGATTCAGTGGGCCTCTTGGCACCAAAGAAGGGGATCGACAGGTTTTCCCTGTCGGCGCACTCCAAAGTAAAGTCCGGGTTTGTCTCGGCCACCACTCGAACCCAGCGTCGCGATGACTTGATCGGCCGCTACGGCCTCCCCCTTTTGTTTGAAATGCGTCTGGTTAAAGGCGTAAAGACTCATTACCCCACTGCCATGATCAATAATAGTGAGCAGCCCATAACCTCGAAGCCAGTCGGCAAATACCACGGTACCCGCTGCCACGGACCGAATGGGGGTTCCTTCCTTCCCCCCGATCAGGAGACCATCCCACTGACCGGTCATCCGCGGGCTGCCAAAACGCGCCACCAACGGCCCCGCAGGCGGGCAATGTGCCTTTTTAATGGCCGCCAAGGGAGCTCCCCCAGGAACATTTTCGGTCATCGCCGCTTTATTCGTCTGATCCTTCACTGCATCGATCAGCCGCTCCAGTTGCTTCTCGTCATCCTTTAACTGGTTTAGACGTTGGGCCTTTGCATGCAGTTCCCGATCCCAGCTTTTTAAGAGTTGGCGACGCTGACGGCC
>QYQA01000100.1 GCA_007280285.1 Methylococcus sp.
GGTGACGATGTTCTCGATTTCCGAGCTGGCTTGCGCTTCCAGAAGTGGCAGCGCATTGATCAGAACACCCTGATTGGGAATCAACTCCGCAGCCTGTTTCAGTTCCGCCAAGGCTGCGCGCGCAGCGATACACTGCTTGAGTACCGGGCGCGTTTCCACCTCTGCGGCTGGTGGCAAAGAGGGCAATTCGTTATAGGGCTGGTCTGGGTGCCAATCGGACATGATTTAATTTTTCGAGTTTTGCGACACATTCCCAGTTTATGTCGCTGGCGACAACAGGTCAATCAAATATGTTGCGATTCCTTTGAAATCGCAACATATTCAATCAACCGCTTGCCGCCACTCCATCAAGCTGCAACGTCAGGCTTGATCGGCACAATGTTGCTGCCGCCCTTTTTCCACTCGTCCAAAAGGTCGGCCCACTGCTGCATCATCGTGGCCCGATTTTTTAGATAGTCGGCATGGTTGTATGTGCGGCGAACAGAATTGGGTTCCTCATGCGCAAGTTGTCGCTCGATCCAATCGGCTGAAAACCCCATTTCATTCAAGCGCGTGCTGCCGGTTGTTCTGGTGGCATGCGGGCTAAACTTTCCGCCCCAGCCGAGGACATTCAACATTTGCCTAAGTGAAGCTGCGACCATTGGTTTGGCGCGGTTGTCACGATGGGGAAAAAGATGATTTTTATCACCCGTAATGGTCAGCATCCCGCGAAGTAACTTCACCGCTTGAACTGGCAGCTTCCCGATATGGGGAAAAACCACGCGTGTCAGCATGTCGAGTCGGCGCTTCTTGGTGATGTCTTCCCAGTCTTTCAGAGCGAGCCATTCTTTGGCGATTGTCTCAAACGTGTTGGCATGCACTTGGCCGGACTGCATTCGATCAAGTCGCTTCTGCTGTGCCGGATGAACGCCTTGCTTGACGAGCTTGCGGGCGGCTTCAGTTTCTTCCCGCGCTTCCTTAAATGACAACTCGGGATAGCTGCCCATAGCGTAGCGATTTTCTTTCCCGCCAATCCGATATTTCCAGCGCCACAACTTTGAGCCGCCCGGCATCACCTCAAGGTATAAGCCTCCGCCGATGGCAAGTTTGTATGCTTTGGCGGCGGGCTTGGCGACACGCAAGGCAGCATCGCTAATTCCCCGCTTGGGGGCACGGACTGCAATGTGAGTGGGGGTAGCTGGAGGCCGCTATCTCCAGTGCTGGTGCGGGTTTCAAGGTTATCAGGGGGCACGTTTCCTATATGCCCCCAGCCTTCGGATGTCAATGAACGCTTGCGAACAGAAGCGGACACTGAGTCCATAGTTTTCAATGTGTTAAGCGATATTAAAAACACTGGAGAACACCTGAAAACAGCTATTTTGGCTAGACGTTAAAGCGAAAATGAACGACGTCCCCATCGTGCATGATGTACTCTTTCCCTTCAAGTCGCCATTTACCCGCATCTTTGGCGCCCTGCTCTCCCTTGTATTGAACAAAGTCATTAAAGGCAATGACTTCTGCCCGAATAAAGCCCCGCTCAAAATCAGTGTGAATAACGCCTGCTGATTGAGGAGCTGTAGCGCCATTCGGGATCGTCCAGGCACGGACTTCCTTGACCCCCGCGGTGAAGTAGGTGGATAGACTTAGAAGCTTATAAGCCGCTCTAATCACTCGATTAAGCCCCGGCTCTTCCATGCCAATCTCGGCTAGAAAATCAGCCTTATCAGCATCTTCAAGCTGAGAAACCTCGGCTTCAAAGGCGGCGCAGACCGGGACCACCTCAGCGCCCTCCTCTGCCGCATAAGCTTTCACGCGATCAAGAAACGGATTGTTTTCAAATCCATCTTCCCTGACATTGGCGATGAACATCGTGGGTTTGTAGGTGAGGAGATGAAGCTCCCTTAATAATATTTTCTCCTCCGGCGAGAGATCCATCGTCCTCACCGGCTTGCCAAGATCAATATGGGCAAGGACAGCCTCAAAAAGAACCTTTCGAGCGAGTTCATCCTTATTGCCCGATTTAGAAGCTTTGATAGCGCGTTGAAGGGCTCGATCCACAGTACCCATGTCAGCTAGGCTCAATTCTGTATTGATGACCTCGATGTCTGAGAGGGGATCTACCTTGCCAGCGACATGAATCACATCGTCATCTTCGAAGCATCGCACCACATGAGCAATAGCATCTGTTTCTCGAATATGGGCGAGGAACTGATTGCCGAGTCCCTCCCCTTGAGAGGCGCCTGCAACAAGCCCGGCGATATCAACGAATTCGATGGCTGTGGGGACTACCCGTTCAGGTTTAACGATCTGTGATAGCGCATCCAGCCGGGGGTCAGGAATCGGAACAACACCAATATTAGGATCTATGGTGCAGAAAGGGTAGTTTTCGGCCGCAATGGCCGCCTTGGTGAGAGCATTAAAGAGCGTTGATTTTCCAACGTTAGGCAAACCGACAATTCCACAGTAGAGCGTCATAATGCGTAATACGTGCTGAATGAAAATAAATTAATGAAGTGTTTTTTCGACGGGGAAGCAACGCTCCAACCATGGATTCACGGCCTCTTGCAGTCGATCAAGTGAACCCCTGTTAGCCATCAGATAGTGTGAACCTTTTAAGGCAGCATCTGCGCGGGTCAATGGATGTTCTAAAAAATCAGCAACGACCCGACCCAAGTCCTCCCAATTTTTTACCTGACGACCTGCCCCTTCGATCACAATCTGCTGAGCAATGTCCTTAAAATTCATCATATAAGGACCAAAGGTCACAGGGATGCCTGCCGCAAGGGGTTCTAGAGGATTCTGTCCGCCATGAGGGACGAGGCTGCCGCCGACCGTGGCGACATCGGCAGCGCCATAAAAAAGGCGCAGCTCACCTACGCCATCGATGATAAAAATGGGCGTTGTCAGCGGAATGTTCTGCTGCGCGGATCGAGTCATCACCTCAAAGCCCCGCGCCTCACAGAGCTTTCTCACCTCACCAGATCGCTCTGGGTGACGAGGAACCAGAATTAAGAGGGCATCAGGCACGCGCAACCTAAGGTATTGAAAGGCGTCGAGACATAACTCTTCTTCACCGAAGTGAGAGCTACCGACGATCCACACGGGGCGATCCCCGATGAATTGAGATCGGAGCTGCTGGCTTTTAAAGACCATCTCCTCATCGAAATCATTATCGAACTTGATGTTCCCCATCACCTTCACAGTGACTGGTATCGCTCCGAGACGACCATAGCGTTCAGCATCAAGCGCGGTCTGAGCCAAGATCAGGTTCACAGATTGAAGGCTTTTGGAAATGACGGAGCGAAGGCGCTCATAACCCAAGGCAGATTTCTCAGAAAGTCTGCCATTGAGGATCAAAAGCGGGATGCCCTGACGTTGACAGGCATCAAAAAGATTCGGCCAAATTTCAGTTTCCATCACCCAACCAAGAGCGGGTCTGTAATGGTGAAGGAAGCGCTCAACCACCATAGGGATGTCGTAAGGGAGATAGACCAAGCGAACATGAGAGCCTAAGACAGAGGTGACGCGCTGGCGACCGGTTGGGGTGGCCATCGTCATCACAATGGGAACGCCCGGATGAGTAATGAGGAGACGCTTTACGAGCGGAAAAGCCGCTTCACATTCCCCGACGGAAACCGCATGGATCCATAGCGTGGAAACCGTTGCGGGCGCATCAAGATAGAGGCCAAAGCGTTCGCCGATATGTTCTCGGTACCCTTGGAGCTTTCGGCCCTTGAGTTGGAGTCGTACCCAAAGGAGCGGCGCCAGGATCATGAACAGAAGCGTGTAGAGCTGTTTCATGACTGGCGCCTTGAAAGCGGCACGGATTTAAGAGCCGCGCAGCCTGGTCAGCCCTTTATTCAGACGCAACGGTCACTGAAAGGACAGCGACGACATCACTGTGGAGATGGATATGAATATCAAATTCACCAATGGTACGAATCTGTCCATTGGGAAGGCGAACTTCATGTTTCTCAATAGGCACGCCTTCCTTTGTCGCGGCGTCAGCGATATCTCGGGTGCCAATGGAGCCATAGAGACGACCTTCATCACCCGCCTTATGAGCGATGACCACCTTTAGAGCACCAATGGCAGCAGCGCGGGCTTCGGCCGCTGCATGCGCATCCTTGGCTTTTTGTTCAAGTTCAGCACGACGCGCTTCAAAAACGGCAATCTTGTCTGCCGATGCGACCACTGCCTTACCTTGTGGGATGAGAAAGTTACGTGCGTAACCAGGACGAACAGAGACTTTATCGCCCAGCGCCCCAAGATTAGGGACTTTTTCAAGTAGGATGAGTTCCATGATGTAAACCTCAGAAAAAACGATTAATCAATCAAAAGGATTATTTAGGCTGGTTTGTAACCTAGGCGTTTTCTGATATTGATCCAGGGATCAAAGACCCCCAATAGCGCAATCAACAACAGCATCGGCGCGATAAACATCAACGCGATATAAACACCAATCAACCAAAAGCGACCCGACGGGCTGCTCCCACAAACGGCATGGACGATAGCAAAACCGGTCACGATGAAGCCCATGAAGACGGGAAGCATCAGGTTTGCCGCCAATACTCCGATCTCACCCCCGATCAGGACGCCGCACAGTAAAAAAACAAGACTGAAGGTGGCCCACTTGGGAAGCATCAACGCTAAAAATTCAGGGCGAAACCCGCCCGGGTTGTAAAGCGTCGCTTGCCACCAACGCGCGAGGAGAAGGCTGATCAGGACGGAGAGGACAGATCCTGCCGCAATGGCGCCGGTTGCAAAGCGGGAAAACATCCTGACCGTGAGCCCGAGACGATCGCTGTCGACACCTTGAGCGGCCTGATCGAGCATGGGCTTCATCGCCTCTAGGAGTTGTGCATCCCAAAATGAAGCGGGATCTTCAACCAAACCATTGAAACCTATCACGCTGATAACACCCAAGCCAACAGCGGTCATCACCGCGAGGGATAGTTGCGTGGTTTCTCGCAAAACGATAGAGGCCAAGACCACAGGAATCCACATGATCAGGCAGAAGCCTACAGCCTGTAATGCATCTCCTATAACCAGTTGGCCCGCCAGCGCGACCAGAGGTAAGGCGCCCAGCATCAGCAACAATCCTTCTCGCCCACCCCGCCTCAGGGTGGGTAAACCGACAGCGGCTGAAGCCAGCAAACTCGCCAACGATAAGAGCCAAGATATAATCATCATGGAGGAGATCACTAGGATAGCCTGTGATTTCCCTCGCATAATGAACTGCGCTAATGCGCCCACCATCAATGATCCCCTATCGGTGTGCCAATGAACTTATTCGTGGCTGTCGCAGAAAGGCAACAATGCCAGGAAACGGGCCCGCTTGATCGCCGTAGCCAACTCCCGCTGGTGTTTCACTTTGGTGCCGGTGATACGGCTAGGGACTATCTTTCCCGTTTCTGAAAGATACTCTTGGAGAAGCTCTAGATCCTTATAATCGATGAGCTGGCCTTCATCGGATGAAACCCGGCTAAAAGTCTTGCGTTTAAATTGACGTGCCATCGCAGTAAAACCTCACTCGTAATGTGTATGTTGATGTTCGATCAAGCTTCGACAGCATCCGCTGGAATCGCTTGCTCTGCATCATTGTCGCTGTCGTTATCACGGAAGCTCGGTGGTTCCTGATATTCAGAGCGCGCCATTAATGATGGCTCAGTGACGGCGGAGTCCTTACGGATAGTGAGGCTCCTGAGGACCGCGTCATTGAAGCGAAACCCGCTTTCAAGTTCGTCCAAAGTCGCTTGATCGCATTCAATGTTCATCAACACGTAATGCGCCTTGTGAATTTTATTGATGGGATAAGCCAGTTGCCGGCGTCCCCAGTCTTCAAGGCGGTGGATGTGCCCACTGCCCACAATTAATGCCCGGTAACGTTCCAGCATGGCTGGAACCTGAGCACTTTGGTCGGGATGGACCATAAAAATGATTTCATAATGTCGCATGGATGCTCCTTACGGTTAATGAAGCCTCCCGCTGCGCGGTGAGGCAAGGAGTGACGCCTTAGATAGAGGTCAACTAAACCGCGGAATTATAAAGCGATTTATGGTTTCTCACAAGGCTATTCCATGGATTCGAGAAACTTATCAGCATCCAGCGCAGCCATACAGCCTGATCCTGCCGAGGTAACCGCTTGGCGATAAACTGAATCAGCGACATCGCCAGCAGCAAAAACGCCTGGAATGCTGGTGCTGGTAGCGCCGCCTTCAAGACCCGTTTTAACGATGATATAGCCATTTCTCATGGCTAACTGGCCATCAAAAATAGTGGTATTGGGGCTGTGGCCAATAGCAATAAAGACCCCGTCGAGCGAGAGATCCTTTGAACTCTCATCTGAAAGGCTCTTGATCCTCATGCCTGTCACCCCACTCTCATTACCTAAGACTTCCTCAAGTGTGGCATTCCATTCAATGGTGACATTACCTGTCCTTGATTTTTCGAGGAGCTTGTCTGAGAGGATCCGTTCTGATCGGAAGCTGTCGCGGCGGTGGACGATAGTCACATGAGAGGCAATGTTTGAAAGATAGAGTGCTTCTTCAACCGCTGTATTGCCGCCACCGATAACAGCCACCGGTTTGTTCCGGTAAAAGAACCCATCGCAGGTCGCACAGGCAGAGACGCCCCGTCCCTTGAAAGCCTCTTCAGAATCAAGGCCGAGGTATCTCGCCGAAGCACCGGTTGCAATAATGAGTGCATCACAGGTGTAGACCCCCTGATCACCGATTAATTTGAAGGGGTGTGAGGTCAGTTCAGCCGTGTGGATATGATCGAAAATGATTTCAGTCTCGAAACGCTCGGCATGAAGCTTCATCCGCTCCATCAATTCAGGCCCCTGAACCCCGTTGACGTCACCAGGCCAATTATCTACATCTGTAGTCGTTGTTAGCTGGCCGCCCATCGCAAGGCCGGTGATCAGGACGGGTTTAAGATTGGCTCTTGCCGCGTAAACAGCCGCAGAATAACCGGCGGGTCCTGAACCTAGAATGAGCAGTTTGCTGTGGCGAAGTTCGGCCATGATTGGATTCTCGTTGGTGAATAAATGTCGTCTGAGGACGCTCTTAGGTACACGCTCAGACGATTAGCATAGCGCCAGATGGAAGCCTCGGTCTATCCCAAAAGTGGGCTTTTTTCAAAGTCGGTTAAAGGGGAGCATCTGCGACTAAAGAGGGTAAAATGAAGACTCACGCCAGACGATTAACCGTTCCTAAAATTATAAGACCCCTATAAGGAACCTATCCTCACATGAAATGTAGAACATGCAAGCCCTTTTGAAGAAGCTCACTGCGGGTCGAGAACTTGGGGCCGCCCTGATTCGAGGGATCCGGGAATCTCTCTTACTCACCTATCTTGCCCTCTCGCTCATACTCCTTCTCTCGCTGGCAACCTACCATCTCGGTGATGCAGGATGGTCGCACAAAGGAACCCATCCTGATGTTCATAATGCAGCAGGCTCAATGGGTGCCTGGCTGGCTGATTTTTTTCTTTCTTTAATCGGCATTAGTTCTTTTTTGCTCCCCATTGTCCTTGGCGTCTTTGGCACGCTGATCTATCGTCAGGCGGATGAAGACGCCCCGCCACCCGCTGATGTCTTACTAAGACTGCTCGGTTTTATCATGGCGATCAGCGCTGCCACTGGTATTACCGACCGTTTTATGGTTAGGCCACGACTTGATTTGCCTGAAGGTTACGGGGGGATTCTCGGCCGCGAGATCTCAGCACTGACTTACCATGCCCTTGGAACTACCGGCATGACTATTTTTTTAGTGACCCTCTTGCTGACCGGTATTTCTCTCTTAACCAGCCTCAGCTGGCTCTCTGTCCTTGAAGCCATAGGTCGCCACGGGCAGATGGCTATTCATCATGGTCAGCTCCTGCTTGATCGGCTCGACGATGTCCGCATAAAAGTGTTGTCTTCTGTGCGTCTCGAGCCACTTTCAGAAGGAAAGCGGGCCCGAGGGGGCTCACCGACACAAGGGGAAGCTCGACCCCTCAGGCAACGACCTTCGCCACAAGCACTGATCCCTGTTGCGATAGACCCTGAGAC
>QYQA01000037.1 GCA_007280285.1 Methylococcus sp.
AATGGACAGATAGGCCTCTTCAGAGACGAGGTAAGATCCAGCGGCCTGCAATGCCCCCTGCGGTGCACAGTAAGCCGCCCGGCAGCATGACAAAAGGCGAGTGGATCAAGCCAGCCCCTTGCCTGATGCCGATGATGAGATAGGCCGTGATGAGGATCAGTCCAAGTCCAAGTAAACAATGAGAGGCTGTTTTCATCAGGGCAATCTCCTAAATGCTTTAGTCATCCTCAAGGGGACGTCAGTGGTCAGGAAGCGGTGTGGTTCCGCCTTGGGTTCGGTGACAAAAAAAAGTATGTCACGGGTTTTTTCAATGAAGGCGCCTCTCCTCTCTTCTTTGACAGAGGCGTTGGTTAGGAGATAATAGGCCATCATCACTCCAACTTAGGATGATGAAGTAACAGCGGGTGTAGTTCAATGGTAGAACTTCTGCTTCCCAAGCAGATAGCGTGGGTTCGATTCCCATCACCCGCTCCAAATTTGCAGACCGCACTGGAAATGGCGCCATGTTGATGACCTACGATTGGTTTGCCTGGGCCCTGCTCTCTGCGGTTTTTGCTGCGCTGACGGCGATTTTTGCAAAAGTAGGGCTCGATGGCATTGATTCTGACTATGCAACGCTGATCAGAACCTTGGTTATTCTGGCTTTTCTTGCAGCCATTGTTCTCGTTAAGGGTAAGTGGGTCAATCCACTGTCACTGCCTAACAAAAGCCTTTGGTTTTTAATCCTTTCAGGTTTTGCCGCCGGGTTATCCTGGTTGTGTTATTTCAGGGCGCTGCAGATGGGGGAAGCTTCCAAAGTGGCGCCTATCGACAAGTTAAGTGTCTTATTCGTCGCCGTTTTTGCAGTGATTTTTCTCGGCGAGCGTCCCTCATGGGAGCAATGGTCTGGGCTCCTTTTAGTAGGGCTTGGGGTGGTTATTCTTGGCATAGTGCGTTAAGGAATGGACTTTTTTAAACGGGTTTATTGAACCCAGTCAAGGGTTCTCACCACCGCTTTTTGCCAAGTCCCATAAAGCCTTTGGGCCGCCAAAGGATCCATCTTCGGATGATAGATCCGATCCACTGCCCAAAGCCGCCGGAGCTCGTCAAGATCCTTCCAAAAACCAACCGCAAGGCCTGCTGAAAAAGCAGCGCCCAGCGCCGTGGTTTCACTCACTTTTGGTTTAATGACCGTCACGCCCAATACGTCGGCCTGAAACTGCATGAGCGTCTGGTTTATCACCATTCCGCCATCGACTTTGAGCTCCGATAAGGGATGTCCAATATCGATGGTCATGGCATCTAGGATCTCGCGTGTCTGAAAGGCGGTGGCTTCAAGGGCTGCGCGAGCGAAGTGCCCCTTGTTGGCATAGCGGGTAAGACCGACGATGGCGCCCCGCGCATCAGCACGCCAGTGGGGCGCGAAAAGCCCTGAGAAGGCCGGTACGATGTAAACCCCACCGTTATCCTTGACGCTCAAGGCGAGAGGTTCAATCTCCGCCACGGTCTCAATGAGGCCAAGATTATCTCTTAACCATTGAATGAGTGATCCGGTAACCGCGACCGAACCCTCTAGCGCATAAACCGGTGTCTGCGTACCGAGCTGGTAGGCGACGGTGGTTAAGAGTCCATGGCTGGATGATCGAATCTCAGGCCCCGTATTGAGTAGCATGAAGCAGCCGGTTCCATAAGTATTTTTGGCATCCCCAAGGTCAAAGCAGGTCTGACCAAAAAGAGCCGCTTGCTGATCCCCAAGGTCTCCAGCGACGGGTACCCCTGATAAGACGCCCTTGGCGTGACCATAGACTTCAGAGGATGAACGGATGGTGGGCAGGATGCTCCTTGGAATCTGCATGATGCTGAGTAATTCGTCATCCCAATCGAGCGTTTCAAGATTCATGAGAAGCGTTCTTGACGCGTTGGTCGGATCGGTCACATGGACGCCGCCGGTGAGATTCCATATCAGCCAACTATCGATAGTTCCAAAGAGGAGCTCATTGCGCTCGGCGCGTGATCTTGCCTCCGGGAGATGATCAAGCATCCATTGAATTTTGGGCGCCGAAAAATAAGTCGCGATGGGAAGTCCGGTTTGACGCCGAAACCGGTTTTGGCCTTCCCCAGCGCTAAGTTCCTCACACCTTTTCGTGGTCCTCATGTCCTGCCAGACGATGGCATGATAAATCGGCTTCCCAGTGATTCGATCCCATATGACCGTGGTTTCCCGCTGATTTGTAATGCCGATGGCTGCAATCTCAGGGGCCGCTAGACCGCTGATTGCCAGGACCTCGCTGAGGAGTTGTTTTGTGGTCTCCCAGATTTCAATGGCATCGTGTTCTACCCAGCCTGGTTTGGGGCAGATCTGTTGATGTTCCTTTTGTGCGGCGGCCATGATTTGGCCCTCGCGATCAAAAAGAATGCAGCGGGTACTGGTGGTTCCCTGATCAATGGCGAGGATGGCAGATGGCATGAGTGACCTTTTGATGAAAAAAATGAGCCCAGCATCGTTCTGGTGATCGATTCGGGACGATCATGGGTGAAATCGTTACAATGCTTGTCTCATTATCTCCCAGCCTCTTATCGTTTGCCGTGAATGCAATTACCCACGAACAGATTCCCCTGAAGGACTTTACTGAAAAGGCCTACCTTGATTATTCAATGTACGTCATTCTTGATCGAGCGCTGCCTCACCTGGCCGATGGCCTAAAGCCCGTCCAACGCCGAATTATCTTCGCCATGTCTGAGCTGGGTTTAGGCCCGACGGCGAAATTCAAGAAATCAGCAAGAACTGTTGGTGATGTTCTGGGTATGTACCACCCTCATGGTGATCAAGCCTGCTATGAAGCGATGGTGTTGATGGCCCAACCTTTTTCCTACCGCTATCCCTTGGTGGATGGTCAAGGCAACTGGGGGTCACCGGATGACCCTAAATCGTTTGCCGCCATGCGTTATACCGAGTCTCGGCTAACCGCCTATGCCCAGACCCTGCTCTCCGAGTTGGCCCACGGCACGGTGACCTGGGTGGCCAATTATGATGGCACTAAAGACGAACCGCGCCTGATGCCAGCGCGGCTGCCTAATGTGCTCTTAAATGGCTCTACAGGGATTGCGGTAGGGATGTCCACCGATATCCCGCCGCATAATCTTCGTGAAGTCGTGGAGGCATGCATTCAGCTCCTCGATACGCCAGATCTCTCGCTGGAAACCCTTCTTGAGACCATTAGGGGGCCTGACTACACGACAGAAGCTGAAATCATTACCTCAAGAGATGATCTTTTCAAGATGTATTCTACGGGGCATGGATCGGTGCGTCTTAGGGCCCGTTGGGAGGTTGAGGAGGGAAATATTGTCATCACGGCACTGCCGCATCAAGTCTCAGGTGACACCGTCTTGCAAAACATAGCCGCGCAGATGGTGGCTAAAAAGCTCCCTCTGGTCGAAGACCTGAGAGATGAATCAGATCATGAGAATCCCTGTCGGCTGGTCATTATGCCGAAAGGCCGACGCTGTGATGCTGAGCTGCTGATGTCCCATCTTTTTGCGACGACGGATCTTGAGAAAAGCTACCGGGTCAACCTCAACATGATTGGCCTCTCAGGAAAGCCACAGGTTAAGAACCTCAAGGATATTCTGACCGAGTGGCTTTCGTTCCGCACGGACACCGTTCGGCGTCGGCTGAATTACCGGCTAGATAAGGTTCTGGCCCGATTACATATCCTAGATGGGCTGTTGATCGCTTTTTTGAATATTGACGAGGTGATTCGAATCATCCGTCATGAAGAAGATCCCAAGGCCGAGTTGATGGCACAGTTTGAACTCAGTGATGTTCAGGCTGAAGCCATTCTTGATCTTAAATTGAGACATCTCGCCAAGCTTGAAGAAATCAAGATTCGGGGCGAGCAGCAGGCGCTCAACGAGGAGAGGGATCATCTTCAGAGCCTACTCGGCTCTCCTTTAAAGCTCCGCAACCTGATCAAAGATGAACTTCGAGAAGACGCCGAGCGTTTTGGTGATGCCCGTAAATCTCCGCTGGTGTCGCGACAAGCGGCTCAAGTTCTCGATGTGACTGCGGTCATTGGCAGTGAGCCTGTGACCATCATCCTCTCTGAAAAAGGCTGGGTGCGGGCCGCGAAGGGTTATGAGATCGATCCTTTTAGCCTGACTTACCGCTCCGGGGACGGCTTTCTCGCCTCGGCCGCTGGTCGCAGTAATCAGCCGGCGTATTTTCTAGATTCGACGGGGCGCTGCTATGCCTTACCCGCCCACGAACTGCCCTCAGCAAGAAGTCAGGGCGAGCCTTTAACCGGCCGCTTAAATCCACCGCCAGGATCAACCTTTACCACCGTGGTCGCAGGGCAGGAGGAAGAGGAGTTCCTGATAGCGAGTTCCGCTGGCTATGGGTTCGTGATTGCACTCCGGGAGCTTTATTCTAAAAACCGTAGCGGTAAAGCTTTATTGAGCCTGCCGTCGTCTTCACAGGTGCTGTCACCGGTTCGCATCGGTTCGGTTGATCAGGATCGTCTGGCGATGGTGACACAGCAGGGGCGATTGCTGGTCTTGAGGGCCGCTGAAATTCCTAAACTCAATAAAGGCAAGGGCAACAAGCTGATTCAGATCGTGACCAGTGACCTTAGCAATGGGACCGATCGTCTTTTGGCCATGGTTGCCTTAGCTCCGGGAGTAGGGCTCAGGCTGGTTGCGGGGAAGCGGACCATGACCCTGTCGCTTCAGGATCTCAAATCTTATGAGGGCGCTAGGGCGCGTCGTGGCACCCATCTGCCTCGTGGCTATCAAAAGGTTGATCGTCTCGAATCCCTTTGATGAATGACGCTGCGCTCCGACGGTCAGACTGTGAGATCGATACATCAGGGTTGATGTGTCCCTTGCCCTTGTTGCGTCTAAAAAAAGCCTTATCCGGTTTAGCGCCTGGCAGCGTCATCAAGGTTATGGCGACCGATCCCGCCTCACGCCTTGATTTTGGTGTTTTCTGCGAGCAGGCGGGCCACCAGTTGCTCGATGTCGTCGATCGCCCTGATATCTTAATTTATTGGATTCGGAAAGCCCCTGAGGTCTAGGCTATTTCGCTGTGCCATCAAGATTTTAAGAAAAAAACCAAGAGATCGTTAGCGCTGACCATCCCGAGGAATTGTTTGTTGTCATCGATGACCGGGAGCTCATGGTGTTGGCCGCGGGAGAGTAGCTCAGCCGCTTCATGAAGTGGGGTATTGGCGCTAAGGGTCACCGAGGTGCGTCCTTGGATCAGCCGAGAGACGGGGCTGTTCTGATCGATCGGCAGAGGCGCAGGCCGCGAGGGATCCCTTGAACCCATGTGATGGGCTGAGCCTTGAGATTGCGGCGCAATGGCTCGATGGCTTCGGCCCATCACATCCTCGCGCGTACTTTCTGCGATATTGATCACCTCAACAATCAGGGGCTCGGCAACGTCCAGTTCGTTCAGGGTCGAGCGAAGATGATCCAGCACGATATCAAAGTGCTTGTCCTTCATGCCCATATTGACCAGCTTTGCATGACTCCGGTTCATGTCCCGGCCGGTGTACTGGTGGGGGCCGCCGAACGCCATCGTCAAAAAGGCTTTCTGCTTTTCTGCCTGTTCGGTGATATTGACGCCAAAAAAGAAGTAATTGATTCTGGCATCGCGCATACATTTCCGATAAAAGACGTCCACCGCGGCGTTGACGGTAGGAGCGCCCCCGAGCTTTTCATAAAGACTCGCGTTATGGGTGTTCTCGGTGGGATTTTCTTTCTTTCTTGAAAAAACGTTGGCAAACGTCTCGCTCATACGGCCTCCTAGTAGGCATGGCTGGTGTTATCGGCACAACCATTCTAAATGTTAGTCAGGTGGCTAACGATGGCAGGGCGCATTTAAGTCATCATCATACTTTCATCGTACCATTTTGACCCCTATCAGCGCGCCATTAAGAAGATCAAATAGCAGGATCAAGATCAATGATCCTCTTTATCAGGCTGGCGGGCGCCTCCTTTTCACGGAGTGAGATCACCGGCCACTGGTTCCTCTCAGCATGAGTCTTTAGCGCTTGATCAGGGTCAACAGCCACCGGGTAGCAGACCAGGTCCAATAAGGGTCTGTCATTGTGTGAATCACTATAAAACCAACTGTTCGCTAATGAGGCGTCATGAGCATGAAGCCATTCCTGAAGCCTCCTTACTTTACCTTGTTGAAAGCAGGGTTCCCCGACATATCGACCCGTGTAACGCCCATCCTTGATTTCAGGTGTCGTCGCAATCAGGTGATCCATCTCATAGAGATCAGCGATCGGCGCGGTAATAAAGGCATTGGTGGCGGTGATGATCATCAGGGTATGACCTTGGGCCCGGTGGGCTTTGATCAATTGGCGGGCGGCGGGGAGTAGAATCGGGAGAATCGATGCGTCTAGGAATTCCTGTCGCAAGGTGATGAGATCCGCCATCGCATGCTGCGACAAGGGGGCCAGCGCAAAGTTAAGAAAGGCATCGATATCGAGCTTTCCCATCTTGTAATCCTCGTAGAATCGAGTGTTGGCAGCCTCGTATGCCAACGGGTCAACAAGGCCACGATCGACCAAAAATGAACCCCAGAGATAGTCACTGTCACCCGCTAAAAGCGTGTTGTCGAGGTCAAAGATTGCCAGAGTCACGAGATTCCTTTACATTCTTTGGTTAAAAGAGATGGTGCGCTCTTCGCTGTGGTCCAGTTATCCCCTGTCGGTGATTTCAGAAAGAACACGGTCAGCGAGGGTTTGATACCGCAACATTATACCTCTGGACTTTTTAATAGGCCTGGTTCACCGCATGATTGACCGCGACGGATATCGGCTCAATGTTGGAATCGTTCTTTGCAACGATGAGCGTCGTGTGTTCTGGGCGCGTCGGGTGGGTATGCGCTCATGGCAATTCCCTCAAGGCGGTATCAAACGGCACGAAGAGCCTGAGCAGGCAATGTATCGCGAGCTTTATGAGGAGGTTGGCCTTCAAATCAATGATGTCGAGCTGATCGCGAGAACCAGTGGCTGGCTCCATTATGATTTGCCCGAGCGATACATTAGAAAACGATCATATCCCTTGTGTATTGGCCAAAAGCAGCTCTGGTTCATGCTTAAATTAGTATCCCCCGAAAGCTCTATTCGTCTTGATTGCTCAGTCAAGCCTGAATTTGACAGCTGGACGTGGGTGGATTACTGGCATCCTGTTGAAGATGTGGTCTATTTTAAGCGCGAAGTCTACGAGCGAGCGCTGACGGAGCTCAGTGATCATCTGGATCCACTGAGGCCTTTACCTCACCCCGAATCCCTCACTGTGACCGGTAGTAAGACCTAGCTTTTAGACGCAAAGCCCGCTTCTCGTGGAGATAGCTTAATAGCTGAGCAGCGCGTGCACGGGTCGGCCGCCCAGTTTCTGACGCCCCCCCAGTTCTTTAAGTTCAATCATGAAGGCACAGCTGACGATTTCTGCGCCAAGCTCTTCTAGGAGCTCACAACTGGCCAGCGCTGTTCCGCCCGTCGCTAAAAGGTCATCAATAATAAGAATTTTTTGGCCAGGTTCTACCGCATCGGTATGAACTTCAAGGGTGGCACTGCCGTATTCAAGGTCATAAGATTTTGACTTGACGTCGTAGGGTAGCTTCCCTGGTTTTCTGAGTGGAATGAAGCCAACACCCAGCTGATAAGCCACTAACGATCCGAAGATGAAGCCCCGTGCTTCCATCCCCGCAACAGCGCTCAGCGTCACATTCTCAAAAGGGCGACAGAGCTCATCAATGGCAGTTTTGAGGGCCTCAGGATCTTTGATGACCGGTGTAATGTCCTTAAAAACGATGCCGGGAATAGGGAAGTCCATGATGTCCCGGATGTGGGCGCGTACGCGGTCCATCTTCTGCTTCCTCTTAATGGTTCGATTTCAAACGAGCGGTGAAGGCTTCAATGGCCACGAGCAGCCCTTCGACATCGAGGCCTGCATCCTTGAGGACTTCTTCTCTCGAACCTTGTTCGATGAATCGATCCGGTAGACCGATGGTCAATAAAGGGGTGCGCACAAAGGCGGCATTGAGGACCTCGTTCACGCCATTGCCGGCCCCGCCGGGAACAGCATTTTCTTCTATAGTCACTAAAAGATCATGGGTTCTAGCCATGTCAAGGATCATGGCTTCATCCAGCGGTTTCACAAATCGCATATTGACGACGGTGGCGTTCAACGTTTCACCCACTTCAAGGGCTGGGGTAACCATCGAACCAAAAGCCAGAAGGGCTATTGATTGACCTTTGCGGCGAATCTCAGCTTTACCGATGGGGAGCAGGCTCATGGTGTTTTCGACGGCCGTGCCAGGTCCTTTACCGCGGGGGTAACGAACGGCAGCGGGACCGTCGTGCATGAAGCCTGTGTAGAGCATTTGACGGCATTCGTTCTCATCAGCCGGCGCCATAATTAATATATTAGGCAGACATCTTAAATATGAGAAATCGAAGCTCCCGGCATGGGTTGGGCCATCAGGACCGACGAGGCCTGCGCGGTCAATCGCAAAAAGGACCGGTAGCCCTTGCAAGACGACATCGTGGATCAGCTGATCATAGGCCCTTTGTAAAAAGGTCGAATAAATCGCAACGACAGGTTTGTAACCCTCACAGGCCTGACCTGCAGCAAGTGTGACCGCATGCTGTTCTGCAATACCGACATCGTAGTAGCGATCTGGAAAACGTTGTTCAAATTCAACGAGACCAGATCCCTCGCGCATGGCAGGGGTTACACCTAATAGGCGTGAGTCTTTTTCCGCCATATCGCATAACCACGTGCCAAACACTTCCGTATAGGTCGGCGTCGTGACTTTTGCTTTTGGGAGATGGTCTTTGCTGGGGTCGAAGGTGCCAACGCCATGATAAGCCACAGGATCCATTTCGGCCGGAAGATAGCCCTTTCCTTTTCTGGTCACAACATGCAAAAAGCGGGGGCCGTGTGTGTTTTTTAGGTTTCTAAGGGTCGTGACGAGGGTGTCGAGATCATGGCCATCTATGGGGCCAATGTAGTTAAAGCCGAGCTCTTCAAAGAGGGTTCCTGGGGCCACCATGCCCTTGACGTGTTCTTCGGCCCGTCTTGCAAGCTCCCAAACGGTCGGCATACGATCTTTCAGTAACTCTTTACTGCCTTGTCGGATGGTTGAATAAAAACGACCGGATAACAATTTTGCGAGATAGTTGTTCATGGCCCCGACATTCGGGGAAATCGACATTTCGTTGTCATTGAGGATGACCAGAAGATTGGCATCTAGGGCGCCGGCGTGGTTCAGGGCCTCAAAGGCCATACCCCCGGTCAATCCACCATCACCAATGATGGCCACGGCGTGTATATCCTTTTTCTCAAGGCCCGCGGCGATCGCCATACCTAACGCCGCGCTGATGGAGGTGCTTGAATGGCCCACACCAAAGGTGTCATAAACACTTTCATCGCGGCTCGGGAAGGCCGATAGACCATCCTTTTTCCGAATGGTGGGCATCTGTTCACGACGCCCGGTTAATATTTTATGGGGGTAGGCTTGATGGCCAACATCCCAGACAATTTTGTCGTTTGGGGTATTGAACACGTAGTGAAGTGCAATCGTCAGTTCTACCGTTCCAAGACCAGCGGCAAGATGTCCACCTGATTGACTGACTGTATGCAGCAAGTAATCGCGGAGCTCCTCTGCCACCATGGGTAACTGTTCCTCGGATAAGGCACGTAAGTCATGGGGGTCAGTGATGCTGTTTAAAAGTGAGCGGGTATTGGACTGAGTCATGGGGCAATTAATCCAGGAGGAGCGAACTTAAAAAGTCGCTCATGAGTGAGTTCTGGAATCGGCGACCTAGAGGCCGGCAAAGGATGGGCTGGTGAAAGGGAACCGGAAGGTTCCAAAGCCCACCCAAGGTCCAGAGTTAAAGGGGTGATGAGACGCTGCACAATGGTTAGTTTTTAGTTTTTGCGATCGATAATGAACTGCGATAGTTGGCGCAGTAGATTAGCCTCAGGACCAAACGCCTTGAGACTATCGATCGCTGCTTCATGCATGTCTTGAGCTTTCTCCTTCGCACCCGTCATCCCGAGCAGCGACGGGTAGTTGGGTTTATTGTTATCGCGATCCTTGCCTTGGGTTTTTCCAAGCGTTTGGGTATCGCTCTCTTCATCCAAAATGTCATCCTTGATTTGAAACGAGAGGCCGATACATTGAGCGTAATGATCGAGTTGTTGCGCTAACGGGTCATGAGAAGGCTGCTTGGCGATGGCCGCCAGTCGGACGCTGGCCCGGATGAGGGCACCGGTCTTTCGGATATGCATGTTTTCTAGCGACGGCAGATCAAGTTGTTTACCGACGGCGTCGAGATCGATCGCTTGTCCACCCACCATGCCATAGGAACCGCTCGCGGTCGCTAGGCATTCGACCATGGCGATTCGTTGATCAGCTGACACCTTCATGGTGGGGTCTGTGGCCAGAATATGGAACGCGAGGGTCTGGAGACCATCCCCCGCAAGAATCGCAGTGGCCTCGTCATAGGCGATGTGACAGGTAGGTTTGCCCCGCCGCAACGAATCGTCGTCCATCGCTGGCAGATCATCATGAATGAGAGAGTAGACATGGATCATCTCAATGGCCGCGGCGGGTCCGTCTAGGATCTCCAGCGGGAGACCCAGGGCCATCCCGGTGGCATAGGTCAATAAGGGACGAAGTCGTTTGCCACCCCCAAGCGCGGAATAACGCATCGCACGGTGCAAGCGCTCTGGCATTCGCGTCTCGCCAGGAAGGCGAGCATCCAGTGCTTCTTCAGCGCGCGCTTGGCTGACGGCCATAAATTCTTTTAATGCTTTGTCTGAGGTCATCAGTGCCTGATTCCTTTGGTGTTCAACAAGGATCCCTTTCAACCGCGGTTTGAAGCCAGTGACCCTGGGCGAAAAGGGCCGTTGTGGCGAGCGTGATCTTTAAGCCTTGTTGAAAGCGCCGTTCCTTAACCCCTTCTCATGGTCTCGGTAGCGCCCTTTCGGGTAAATAAACGAATATTATCGCAAAAGTTGGTCTCGATAAAATGCTTGGCTTATGAAGCCGCTTCGGTGATGATCGGCAGTGCGTCATCAAGGCCCCATTCGCTCCATGAACCATCATAGATTGCGACCTTGTCCTGCCCTAGTTGATAGAGCCCCAATGCGATCACTGCAGCGGTCACGCCGCTGCCACAGCTTGCGGTGACCGGCCGCTGAGGATCGATTCCGGCGCCTTCAAATACCCTCTCTAGCGTCTTGACCGGGAGCAAGGTGGGGGACTCTTGATCAAGGAGTGCCTTAAAGAAAAGTGAGCGACTCCCTGGAATATGACCCGAGCGAAGCCCGGGCCGTGGCTCTGGGGAAATACCTTTAAAGCGATCCGATGGCCTTGCATCGACCAATTGGTGTGAGGGAGACCCAATTTTGCTGATCAGTTGATCCTTCGTGACAACGAGATGATCCTGTCGTTCCGCCTTCAAAGTCCCTAGAGCGCGGGGCGATTTTGCCCCACTTTCAAGCGGGTAATCACCCTCTAGCCAGGCCCACATGCCACCATTAAGAACGCTAACCTTTTCGTGTCCGAACACTCTGAAGGTCCACCAAACGCGCGCTGACGCCATAAACTGATTGCTGTCGTAGATAACAACGTGGGTATCACTTGATATGCCAAGTTGCCTTGCGCAAAGTGAAAACATCTCCGTGGAGGGCAACATGTGGGGGAGTGAGGTGTTGTGATCGGCGATGGCGTCAATATCAAAGAATTGGGCCCCTGGCAGATGGCTTTGCTTAAAGTCCCTCTGGGAATCCCGCTGCTGCGCTGGGAGAGTCCACGTGGCGTCAAGGATCACCACATCTGAGCGTTGGTGATGATCGAACAGCCACTCGGAGGTGACCAGGGAACTGATTGAATTCATGATCATGGCGTTCCGGCAGGATGGCGGGCGAGTAGACGCTCCATAATCCCTTCATAGATCCTTGAGAGGGGCTCGAGATCGGCGATGGGAACATGTTCATCGATCTTATGGATGCTGGCGTTCAAGGGCCCCAATTCAACAATTTCAGCCCCTGTTGGTGCAATGAAGCGCCCGTCCGAGGTGCCCCCGCCGGTATCAGGTTTCGCCCATTGCCCCATCTCCTGGTGGATCGCGTCCTTTGTTGCCTCTATAAGGGTTGTCCCCCTGGTGAGGAAAGGTGCGCCTGAAAGACGCCAAGACAATTCATAACGAAGGCCATGATCTTGAAGAATCGCCGTAACGCGTTCTTGAATGACAGTGGGTGAAAGTTCAGTGGAGAATCTAAAGTTGAAGGCAAGTTCCAGCCGCCCTGGGATAACATTTTCAGCGCCGGTACCCGCATTGATATTCGAAATCTGAAAGCTGGTCGGTGGGAAAAAGGCATTGCCTTGGTCCCATACTTCCTGGGTTAAGGCTTTCAAGGCGGGTGCTAGACGATGGATCGGGTTATCCGCCTTCTCGGGATAGGCCAGGTGTCCTTGAGTTCCAAGTACCGTGAGAGCGCCGCACAGGGAGCCGCGACGACCCACCCTGATGACATCACCCAGTCGATCAAAGCTCGAGGGTTCACCGATGAGGCACCAATCGATTTTTTCGCCTCGTGCTTCAAAAACCTCCATGACTTTTGCGACCCCATGCGTGGCCGCGCCTTCTTCATCACTGGTTATCAGCAATGCGACGGATCCTTGGTGGTGCGGGTGACGGTGAGTGAAGCGTTCAAGTGCGGTGACCATCGCGGCAACCCCACTTTTCATGTCAGCAGCACCGCGACCGTAGAGATTGCCGTCAACGATAGTGGGTTCGAAGGGTGGGTAAGACCAGTCGGCTTCAGGGCCCGAGGGCACCACATCCGTGTGCCCCAGGAACATCAGGAGAGGTCTTTGGTTCCCGTGGCGAACGAACAGATTGCGGGTGTCGCCAAAATCAAGGTGTTCGACAATGAACCCACAAGGTTCTAAGCGTTCACCAATGATCTCCATGCAGCCGGCATCATCGGGTGTGACGGAGCGGCAGCGTATCAATTGACAGGTCAGGTCAAGCGTCTCGCTCATAGAATGCGTCCATAATCGATGGGATCAAAACCCTGCGTCAAGCCTCGATGGGTTTCGAGGATGGGCCGCTTTATCAGGGTGGGATACTGGAGTAATAACGAAATAATCGCACCCTGATCGATACTCTGATCGATACTCTGATCGATCGATGCCTTTTGCGTGGGATCTAAGTTTCGCCAGGTGGTGCTGCTGCGGTTGAGGATTTTGTCTGGGCCTGCATACTGCAGCCACGTATGAAGTCGTTCACTATCAAGGCCATCTTGACGCATGTCGTGAATCAAAAAGGGGTGACCCTGATCACGCATCCAGCGAATAGCAGCCCGGCATCGGTCACAGCTTGCGATGACAAAAAGGGTGGGTACCATCGCTCTCTCCATCATGGATCTAAGCGATCGAGGGTGGTGATTTTGGGCTCTTTTCGGCCATCTGTTTCGGTGATGAACAGCGGTTCTCTCCGGACCGCTTCAGCGATGGCCTCTTGAATGTCGAGCCGATCATAAAAGGGTCCTGCCTCGAGCTGGATCAACGGAAGTCCAGCCGCTACGCAGATGGATTTGAGTGCAGCTTCTAAGTTATGCCTCTGTTTCTTATTGCCTTTTGAAACGCCACGATGTTGGATGAGCTGGATCGCACAGGCGATCGAGAGATCTTCATTGCGGCAAAGGACAAAGGGGACATGATGGTTACCCTGATCGGAGAGAAGGTCCCACAGTGGGTCAGAACCAGAATGTCCCCGCGGGGTGATCAGATCGTCGATCGGGATTCTCCCAAAAATGACGTAATCTTCTCCTATGGCGTCTTTCAGCGACCGGTAAAAGAGGCGATCTTCGGGGGGCATCAGGAAATCCTGTCGCGCATAACTCAAGCGCCCCCTCTCTCGCCGCTGTAGATGACGGACAAGTAACCCGATGAGGATGCCGCCGATGACAATGAGAAAAGGGGTCATCAAAGGGCTGGACATGGTGCAATCAAGGTAGTGTAGGATCCATCAGTAGCCTTTTTGTGTCCTCATCCTGAGAGCATTCTGAGGAATGATGGGTCATGCTTTTTTATTTTGGAGGTCATTATACCGCGATGGGGCGTCATTCTATTCAACAAGGCATGGTGTCGGTTCATCGGATGATGAATGGAGCCCTTGATGCGTCAGGAAGACCCCCGGGATCGGTCTCACTGGTAGCGGTGACCAAAACGCAACCCGCTGAAGCGATTATGGAGGCCGTTCGCTATGGACAACTTCATTTCGGAGAGAGTTATCTGCAGGAAGCCCTTCCTAAGCAGGAGGCCCTGAAGGACCATGGGGATATTATTTGGCATTTCATTGGACCGATCCAAAGCAATAAGACGCGTCAACTTGCTGAAACATTTCACTGGATTCATAGCCTTGATCGCTTGAAAATCGCTGAGCGGCTGAATGACCAACGGCCATCAGGCATGGAACGGCTCAATGTCTGTATTCAGGTCAATATCAGTGGGGAGACCAGCAAAAGCGGGGTCAAACCGTCGGACGTTGCTGCCTTAGCAGATCAGATTGAACAACTCCCACAGCTCAGGCTTCGGGGGCTTATGGCGATTCCACAGGCCCCCGATGGGGTTCATGCGCCTCAAGCGGCCTTCAGGGCCTTGCGGCAGTTAAAAGAAGATTTATTACCCATTCCCCTTGATACGCTGTCGATGGGCATGTCGCTTGATTTTGAGTCTGCGATCCTTGAAGGAGCGACCCTGATCCGCGTTGGATCATTAATCTTTGGCGCTCGACAGTCAGCGGTATAGAATCCGTCACCGCCCCTTATAACCTCAGATCACTACATGCAACAAGAATATCCCCGCCTCGGATTCATTGGCGCTGGCAACATGGCGGGAAGCCTCATTGCCGGTCTGGTTGCTGACGGGGTTGATCCAACCCTCATTGAAGTGTCTGATGTCAATAAAGCGGCCTTGGACAACCTCAAAGAGCGCCATCGTGTTTCTACCCATGAGGATAATCTTCAGGTTGCCGCGGTAGCCGATGTGCTGATCCTTGCCGTCAAGCCGCAACGGCTTAAAACTGTCATCAGTGAGATGGCCCCCTCACTCAGAGCGCGGCGGCCACTGATTATCAGTATTGCAGCGGGCATGACCAGCGATACTCTCGCGCGATGGATCGGTGGCAACCCTGCCATTGTTCGAACGATGCCAAATACACCGGCCATGGTTCAATGTGGGGCGACGGGTCTTTTTGCAAGAGTAGGTGTCACGGATCAGCAGCGGAGTACCGCAGAATCCATTTTGAGGGCGGTTGGATTAACCGTTTGGGTGGATCAGGAAATGACCCTTGATGCCGTCACTGCCCTTTCAGGCAGCGGCCCTGCTTATTTTTTCTTGTTGATGGAAGCCATGGAGGATGCGGGGGTGGCTCTCGGCCTTGAGCGCCACACGGCGCGTCTATTGGCACAGCAAACCGCCCTGGGTGCCGGTCGGATGGCGATTGAATCGGAGGATCCTCCGAAGGAACTGAGACGGAAGGTGACATCACCCGGCGGAACCACCGAACAGGCCATCGCAAGATTTGAAGCTGGCGGTTTCGCGCCGCTGGTTGATCAGGCCCTCAAGGCCGCTGCCGCCCGTGCCAAAGAATTATCGCAACAGCTAGGAGATTAGACGTTGAGTACACAATATTGGTCAGCACCGTTGATCTTTCTGCTGGATACTTTGTTCAGCCTTTATATTTTTTGTCTTTTGTTGCGTTTTCTATTTCAATGGTGCGGTGCCGACTACCAGAATCCCTTGTCACAGTTTCTGATCCGTATGACGCACCCTCCTTTGAGCCTCCTCAGACGCTTCATCCCCGCCATGGGACGAGTTGATTCTTCAGCGTTGGTCTTGATCCTTCTTTTGCAGATCCTAGAGGGGTTTTTGATCTTTTTGATACAAGGCGGCATGCCTTCATTTTCCGTCCTCTCGATTTGGTCGATCACTCAGTTGATTGAATTGACACTGAATATCTATTTTTACGCCATCATCATCAGGGCGCTTTTGAGTTGGGTGGGTCCGTCTGTCTATAATCCAGCCATTTCTCTGCTGTTCAGCCTGACAGAACCCGTGATGGCCACGAGTCGACGCTTGTTGCCGATCACCGGCGGGATTGATCTCTCCCCGATTGTGGTCATTATGGCCATCCAACTGATCCGGATGTTGATTTTGCCCCCCCTCCAGAATCTTGCACTAGTTCTCAACTAGGAGTTGATCTTTTGATTCGGCCGCTTGATGTCTTGGTGTTCAATATCCACGTACAGCCACGCGCGTCCCGAGACGAGGTGTCTGGTATCCACGGAGGACGTATCAAAATTCGCATTACGGCGCCTCCGGTGGATGGCAAAGCGAATGATCACCTGACCCAATTTCTGGCGAGTGAGTTTAAGGTCTCCAAACGGCAGGTGGTGTTGATCTCCGGGGAGACGGGACGGGATAAACGGTTCAGGATCCAAGATCCTCTAGTCATCCCAATGTGGTTGTCAGACGCTCTTCGTCAAGGCTTTATTGTCGCGTCCAAATAAGATCCCAAACACCATGCCCCAGTCGCTGGCCGCGATGTTCGAACTTGGTGATGGGTCTGTCATGAGGTCGTTCGCTAAATGGGGAACCATCAGGGGCGCTCGGGGTGAAGCCCGGAGCGGCCTTAAGCGTCTCGGCGATCTGAAGGGCATATGGTTTCCAGTCCGTTGCCACATGAAATTGCCCACCTGGCTTGATCTTCTGGTGTAGGAGTGACAGAAAATCCGCGTTAACGATCCGCCGCTTGTGGTGTCTTTTCTTATGCCATGGATCAGGAAAAAAAAGTTGTACCCGATCAAGACTCTGATCTTTGACCGCTTGCTGCAGCACATCGATGGCATCATCGGCATAAACCTTGAGATTCTGAAGGTTCAATTCACCTGCCCGATGGAGGAGGTGGCCAACCCCTGGGAGATGAACTTCAATCCCAATGTAATCGTACTCTGGATGTGCCTCAGCCATCGCGACGAGGGAATCCCCGTTACCAAATCCAATTTCAAGGACGAGAGGGACGCCCCGAGGTATCAGGGCATTCTCCATCATCGGGTTTTGGAGGCTGAGTCCATAGCGCGGCCAGAATACCTCTAATGCTTTTTTCTGAGCCACGGTCATGCGTCCTTGCCGCCGGATAAAACTGCGTATTCTAAACGTCTTATCGGTCCCTTCTAGGGGGAGGTCTTGGGCGGCGGCTAGGGTCATATCTGCTTTCATGCTGTTCGCTGGTTGATGGAGATGATGGGTGTCATCAGGGGGCCTTCAATCGGTCTTATGGGGTGGGATCCGGTAAGACATCGCTTCTTCCCTTCCCTCGTTATCCTTAATGCGAACTTCAAGCACCTCGCCGGGACGTGCCTCATGAAGTATTAAGTTGAGATAGGGGTTTTTAGCAACCCCGGTTGAAAAGCGACCTTCAACCACCACCTTGCCACGAAACAAGACGATGAAATCTTTGATAAAGTCGGCAGTGACCCTCAGGCCTGTCAGGGGATCTACCCGGCGCCCGGTTTCCATGGGGTGATCGATCAGAATGCGAACAAGGAGTCCCTGCTGTTCGACCTTGGTCCGAACCTTGATTGTCGACATGAGTGGGGTTTTAATGAGGTGATAGGGGGGTTACCCTATTTTAGCCTGCTTCCTTATTCTTATGAGGCCTCTTAGTCCCATGTCTTTCTTTCGTGATTTCAAGGCCGACAAACGTATTTTTCTAAAATTATTGGCTGGCGGGTTAGCGTTTCAATCGACTCATGGCTTCGCTCGCCGTGCGGGGCTCGATCTTTATCCAGCGCCTTCGTTTTATGATGAAACTCTTCGTTATGAGCTTCAAGGACAGGTGGCGCACCCTAGTGACCAGGTTATCCTGGAGATTCCAGGGGTCGCTGAAGATGGCGCGGTTGTTCCAGTCACGCTCAAGAGTCACATTCCCATAACCCGTCGCCTTTTGTTATTTGCAGAAAGGAATCCAAGTCCACTCATCGCGGCCTTCACCTTTTCTCCCGAGATGAAATCGTTCGTTTCGATCAGAGTTAAATTAAACGCATCCGGACCGGTCCTTCTCATTGCAGAATCTGAAGGTCATTTTTTCAGCACCCTAAAAGAGGTCACCGTGCGGGTGGGTGGCTGTGGGTGAGACAAAGGTTGCGGCGACCATGCGCCACAAAACCCAATTTGCCAGTGATAACTGGTCGGGTCTTTGTCCTCAAGCATTAGCCGCGCTGATCGAGGCTAATGACGGCTTTTTGGCTCCTTATGGATCGGATGTATGGAGCCAGAAAGCCTCAGCCATGCTGAGTCAGTTTTTTGAAACCGAGGTACAGGTCTATTTCGTCGCAACGGGGACGGCCGCCAATGCGTTGGCGCTCGCTCAGCTGTCAATGTCCACCGGCGCTGTCATCTGTCACCCCTTTGCCCATATCCTCAACGACGAGTGCGGCGCTCCAGGCTTTTTGAATCCTGGGATGGGCCTTACACCCTGTGATGGTCCGGAGGGAAAAATAGACCTAGCGTCGCTTAGCGCTCTATTAGGGCGTTCAATTGATCTCCGTCATCAACACCCTAGCGTGTTGAGCCTGACTCAGACGACCGAGGTGGGTACCCTCTATTCAGAGGGAGAACTTCACCTCCTGACCCAATACGCGGCGAGGAAGGGACTGAAGAGCCATCTGGATGGGGCCCGATTTATGAATGCGATCGTCGCTCTAGATCGATCACCCGCTGATCTGACATGGCGCTTAGGCGTTGATGTCCTTTCCCTCGGTGTCAGTAAAAATGGAGGTGGTTATGGCGATGCCATCATTTTTTTCAAATCCGATCTTGGCAAGGACTTTGGTTATCGAGTAAAACAAGGAGGCCACCTCAGCGCTAAAATGCGTCTGCTCGCAGCCCCCTTTTTAGGGCTTTTAGAGAACGATGTCTGGCGACAAAACGCCAGCCATGCCAACCAAATGGCCCGTCGATTGGCAACGCGCCTCGAAGAGGAGGGTGTCTCCTTGGCATTTCCCTGTGAAGCGAATATGGTTTTTGTCACGCTCTCAAGCAGCGCCCAGTTGCAGCTTAAGGCCAAGGGTTGGGTCTTTAACCTCCCTAAAGAACATGGTGCAGCCCGGTTCGTCTGCGGCTGGAATGGTGATGCCGTTGCCGTCGATCTTTTAGCCCGCGATATCATTGAAGCGGTTCAAGGCGATGGGGAGGAGACGCCTTGACGACCTTTCAATCCCCTCATGCGATAGTCATCGTGGGGCTTGGTGAAATGGGCGAGCTTTTCGCTGCGGGCTTTCTTAAAGCGGGTTATCCTGTTATTCCGGTATTAAGGGATACCGATTACTCAAAGCTACAGTCGTTAACGCCAACACCCTCTTTGGTATTGATCGCGGTAGGGGAGGCCCAATTGGATGAGGTGCTCACCCGTCTACCCCATGGGTGGCGCCGCGTCACCGCACTTGTGCAAAATGAACTGCTGCCTTGTCATTATCGCCACCATGCGCTGATTGATCCCACGATCGTTACGGTGTGGTTCGATAAAAAAAAGGGACGCCCTTCGGTCTCGGTATTACCGAGCGTCATCTCAGGCCCCAAGGCCTCCTTGATTCAGCAATCGCTTGATCAGGTGGGGGTGCCTTCTAGAATGGTTGCTGAAGAATTGCAGCTGTTTGAGATGATTCGGAAAAATCTCTACATCTTGACGATCAATATTGCAGGCATCGTGTCGGGTGGGTCGGTCAGCCACCTTTGGTCTTCGCACCGTGAACTCCTTGAAGGCGTTGCCTTTGATGTTTTGACGGTGCAGGAAGCGTTAGTCGGTGAAACCCTTCCTCGTGAAGCCCTTTTTAAGGGCATGATCGAAGGGTTTGAGGGTGATCCCGAACATCTGTGCCTGGGCCGTAGCGCCCCTGATCGCTTGCGGCGGGTGCTGATCCAAGCAAGAACACTGCGCCTTCAAACCCCGACGCTCGATCAAGTGGCTTTGACGCTCAAGGAGCCTTTTATAGAGGATGGCCCTGATTGAATCCCTATCACGACCCGGTCATTCCCTATGATCTGATCTTAGAGGGGAGTGAGGCTCCTTTTGCAATGCTTGAAGGGACGATCATTACACGCCGTCAATTCTTTGATGAGGCCCGCTATCAGGGTCTTCAAGAGACCTCTTGTCATCCTCTGATCAATGTTCATGAAGATCCTTACGCTTTTTCACTGAGCCTTTTGGGTGCATGGTTGATGGGAGGCATGGTGCTGTTACCACCGGATCGTTCATACCAACGGACGGAGACAATGAAGCAACCCTTCCAAGGTGTCAGCGCAGGGCGCTTTGGGGAGCGGCAACATCCTTCTGGACGAGGGCTTCGTCATTGTTCTGATGAACGCCTTATCTGGCCTGTCTTGCATCAAGAGGTCCTGGTCGCGTACACGTCAGGATCGACGGGTCAACCGATTCCTCATATCAAAACCTTTGGGATGTTGTTGGACGGTGCTCGGTTGATCGATGGTTTTTTAGGAGGTACTCAAGGCGTGACGTTGATCTCGACCGTTCCGCAACAGCATATGTACGGTCTCGAATTGAGCGTCCTTCTCCCCCTTTTTTGTGGGGCACTACTCTCAGGTAACAAGCCTTTTTATCCCGCCGATATCATGGCGGCACTGGATCAAGCCGCACGTCCTCGTGCCCTGGTGACCACCCCACTCCATCTGAAAATTTTATTGGACAGTGGTCTTTCCATGCCGCCTATCGATTGGATGGTGTCGGCCACAGCGCCTCTCCATCAAGATCTAGCGACCGTCTTAGAGCGTTCCTTTGATGCCCCGCTTTTTGAAATCTATGGATGCACCGAGGCGGGCTCTTTGGCGGGGAGACGCCCTTCTGGGGGATCGTCTTGGCGTTGGTTTGAGGGGGTCCGTTCTTATCGCGAGGATGGCGAGGTCTTTGTGGAGGCGGATCATTTTCCCGAGAGGATAGCGTTACAAGATGAATTGACAGCGCTTGATTCTTGCCACTTCACGCTTGAGGGGCGATGTTCTGATCTGATTAATATTGCAGGAAAAAGGAACTCCCTTAAGGGTCTTGAGGCTCACTTTAGGGCTATTGAAGGCCTTCGTGATGTGGCCTTGATGATCCCTGAGTGGGGTGGGGAAGGCGCTGTTGCGCGCTTGGTAGCCTTTGTCGTGGCGGATGAGACCTTGACCAACCAGGTCATTCTTGATGCACTTAGGCATTGTCTTGACCCTGTCTTTGTGCCACGTAGACTTCATCGGGTGGACCGTCTGCCAAGAAATGCCTTAGGCAAAATGACCATGGCCGACCTCAAGGCACTTCTTGATGATCTGCCAAAGGCTTTTGGATCACCCGATGGGGCTTAAGCTCCCCGGGCAGCCACCATCTCAGCCCAGGCGCCGTTAGGAGCGTGCTGGTCACGGCCATGATGACCAGCATGGTGAAGACTGAAGGTGGAATAATCCCAAGATCATGGCCTAGATTGATGACGATGAGTTCCATCAGCGCCCGGGTATTCATCATAATGCCGATTGAAAGAGATTCCTTTTGATTTAAACCCGCCCATCGGGCAGCCACGTAGCAGCCCCCTAGCTTGCCAGCGAATGCCAAACCCACCAGCAGCGTGCACCAGCCCCAAAGTTCAACACTCATGAGACTGCCGATATCGGTTCTTAATCCCGTAAAGGTAAAGAAAATAGGAAGAAAAAAGACACTCAGAAAGTCATTGACCCTCGCATCCCAGGCAAGGACTAGATCCCGGCGCTGATGGAGCAGAAGGCCGGCGACAAAGCCACCAAAAATGGCGAAGATGCCCAATTGGCTGGTGATCATGGCCGATCCAAAAATAACCACGAGAAGGATAGCCAGGAGATCAGCGGGCAAGCGAGCGTCCTGCAGAGGAAACTGATTGACCAGCCACAATAGGAGGGGTTTGATCAGCCAGAAGGCCGCGATCAGGTAACTAAAGAGCCAGCCGATTTGATGCAGCACCGCCTGGGTATCCAGCTGGTGGTTGGCGATGGCCGCAACCACGGTCAGAAGGACCCAGCCAATGGCATCGTTCGCGGCTGCAGCGGTAATCGTAATGACCCCTAATTTGTGACGGGTCAATTCAAATTCCATCAATATACGGCCGAGGATCGGTACCGCGGTAATCGAGAAGGCGATGGCAATGAACAGGGAATAGGCGAGGGGATCGATGCCTGATGCCAGCATCGGTTGAGACAGCATCCCGAAAGTGAAACCGATACCAAACGGGAGGCTAATGCCGAAGGCGGTGATGAGGAGGGTGGCCTTTTGATGGGATTTTTCTTTGAGCGTTGAGAAGTCAAATTCAAGGCCCACCTGGAACATGAGGAGGATGAGACCAATCTGGCTCATAATCATCAGAGGGGTTGGATTTCCCGCCTTGAAGAGACCGTGGAAGAGATCAGGGGCCAGGCTCCCAAAAAAAGAGGGCCCCAAAAGAAGGCCTGCAATGATTTCACCGACAGCCCGGGGCTGAGCCAGTCGTTGCGCTAATGAGCCCATCAGTCGTGCGGCGACAATGATCACCATCAATTGCCCGAGGGTGAAAAAAAGAAGCGTTTCGAGTTGATGGAAGCCCGTGGTTTGCATGGACATGTTCTCTTTAAATCATTCCACCATTCACTGAAATGACTTGCCCTGTGATGTAGGCGGCTTTATCAGAAGCCAAAAAGGCGACGAGATGGGCGACATCATCAGGACGTCCGGCCCGCTGCATGGGAACCAGTGCTTTGATGCGTTCAGCGTTAAAATGCCCCTCAGCCATGGCGCTATCAATGATGCCGGGGGCCACCACATTCACCAGAATGTCGCGGCTAGCCAGTTCAAGGGCGAGTGATTTTGAGGCACCAATCAAGCCGGCCTTGGCAGCGGCATAGTTGGCCTGACCTCGATTGCCGGTCAATGCAGCCACTGAGGCGATGCTGATAATTCGCCCCCAGCGACTTCTGATCATCGGCATCAACAGAGGCTGGGTGGTATTGTAAAAGCCATGGAGGGAGACATCGATCACCCGACTCCATTGGTTGCGGTTCATCCCAACCAAGGGAGCATCATCATGGATCCCTGCATTGTGCACAATAATCTGGATGGGTTCGGCTTCCACTAAAGGTTCAAGGACCCTTCTTGAACCGGCTTCATCGGTCAGATCAAACATCAAAAGGGTCGCCTTCCCACCTTTGGCATGGATGTCTTTGATGACTGATTCTGCAGCACCAGGGTGTTGATGTGCGTGGACATAGACATGATGCCCTGCTGCGGCGAGGGCTCTGGCCATCGCCGCACCTAAGGTGCCGCTTCCCCCGGTGATGAGCGCACGTTTCATGACGACGCCTCAGTGCCTTTGAAAAAAACAGCCAGCTGACCCGATACTAAAAGATCATCGTCTGCCGACAGTTTAAATTGGTAGAGCGCTTGATGAGGATCATGATGAAGTCTTAAGAGGTCAATCTCGAGCGGTTTCTCAATGTCATCCAGCTTGGGCCGAGTCCAGCTTATGTTTTTGATTAAAGCGAGCACGCCACGACGAGGGCCGCTAAAAGCGGGTGAGGCACTCAGGGCGCCATGAATGGCACTGCATTGGGCCGCCATTTCGATGGCGCTGATCGCAGGAAGATATCCCCTGATTCTTAATGGATGCGAGGGGTCCTGGTGATTGTGGATCATGCCTACCAGTGAATGTTCATCGGCCTTAATGATGTGATCCACCAAGATCATGGGTCCTTGGTGGGGAAGGTAATCCGCGATTTCAGCACTTGTTAGTAACATGGTTGGATCTTAAGACATAAAGCGCCCTGCATGCCGACCCCAAGGCGCAGCGTTTGGGTCTCTTTCCTGGCTATCGCGATCAGCAAAGGCAATGCACGGGCCGCTGGATTTGATGTCCTTAGGGTTTCAAGGCCCGGGTCGTTTAAAGGGGATACTGCTGGAGGCTCTGCTTCATAAGACCAGTCCAGTGAGGCCATGGGTGTGTCCTTGGGGTCTGATGATAAGAGAAAGCCCACCGCAAAACCCGAGGGTATAGATCGATAGAGACTGATTGGATAAGGCGCTGGGAGATCATAGGCGACGACCAAAATGCGCTGATGTTGCTCTTGAAGCCGAAGCAAGCCCTCTAAAAGCCCCGATCCTAAGCTGTCGTCATAGGCGCAGAGGCTGTCAGTCGGCATTCTTGAACCACTAGCAATGCTCCAGTAACCCGCTGCTGCATTGTGTACTGAGTTGTGAAATTGGGTTGGAGAAAGACGCCGGTCAGGCCCTACGAGGGTTAAAAAGATCTCATGAACAATGTTGACCTCACCCCCTGAGGACGTGAAGAGGGCGGGTATATCTGATGGATCATGGCACCCCACGGCTTCTTCTGCCACATCAAGAGCAAGACGGGTTACTTCTGTTGCCCGCCGCCGCTCGGTGGGTGGCAACAGCGCAGCACGCCCTGACGGGGTGGGCATCAAGGGATCAAGGCCGCCATGGATGAGAATTTCTTTGGCTGTTGGCCAGTTCGAAAGCCCCGGCCCCCGAAGTCCAATCCCGATCAAATGAATCTCAGCGGCCATGCTGATCGCGACCTAGTAAAAGACAGGCATTACTGCCACCAAATCCAAAGGCATTGCTGAGAATGATAGAGGTAGGAGCATGGATAGCGGGTTCCAGTGCAACGTGACTGCGAATCAATGGATCAACGGTTTGGGTATGCAGAGTGCCTGGTGTAAATTGGCCTTCAAGGGCAAGGCAAGCCGTGAGCGCGTTCATTATGCCGGCTGCACCCAAGGTATGACCGATATGCCCTTTGATGGAAGCAGCATTCTTTGCTTCTCCCAGAACCTTAAGGATGCCGCGATCTTCTGCTATGTCATTCGTCCTTGTTGCAGTGCCATGCAACAGGATAAAGTCGACATCGTTGGAATCGATCTGTGCGGCATTCAAACAAGCCCGCATCGCGATGGCTGCGCCGAGGCCCTCTGGATGGGGTGAAGACATGTGGTGAGCATCACTGCTTTCGCCGGCACCTAAAACCGCCAACGATCCTTCCTCTCGGTGATGATGAGTGAGAATGGCAAATCCTGCCGCTTCCCCAATGGAGATCCCGTCACGATCGATGGCGCAGGGCTTTGAAGGGTTCTTTGACAGAAGTTCGAGAGAATGAAAACCAAAGAGTGTGGTGAGGCAAAGACTATCAACACCGCCGACAATCACTGCATCGCATAGATCTGCTTCTAGCCAGCGGGCAGCGTTTGCAAAGATCTTGGCACTCGATGAGCAGGCCGTTGATACGGTCAAGGCAGGGCCTCTCAATTCAAGAATCTCCCTGATGAAATGGGCCGTAGCAAAGGTGTTCTGAGTCTCTCGGTAACGAAAATCAGCGGGTAATGCCCCGCTCACTGGGTCTCGCCGGGTGTAGGCCTGTTCTGTTTCAAGTATGCCCGAGGTGCTCGTACCTAAAAGGACGCCCATCCGATGGGCGCCGAGCGATCGACGCAGTTCATCGACGCGAGGCATAAATCCGTCTTGCATCAGGGCGAGGTGGGCGAGACGATTATTACGGCCTTCATACGCCTTAAAGGCATCAGGAAGGGGGTGTTGTTCGATGCCATCCACCCGTCCGATGGCGGTGATGAAGTCGACACCATCAATATCGCATGGTCTAAGTCCTGAGCGATGGCTCAATAAGGCTTCCTTAAAGGCAGCGCGACCAAGCCCCAAGGCGTTACTCATCGTATAGTCCAACAGAGAGATCGGCCATCGGGGTCTTAAGGGCCTTGAGCGTTTTGATCCCAGAGTAATCATCTGACGGTTGGCACGGCTGAAGGACGCTCATTGGCCATCAAGGCCGCAAAGGAGACAGCGAGAAAGGCACCCAAAGCGACCGTTAACCCAATGCTATCGAGAATTGCGACATGGGCACATGCCAGTGTTCCGAAGGCCAGGATGGAGCTGAGGCTACAAACCATCAATGAAAGACGGGTTCTTCGGTATTCGTCGGTGTCACGGGATGGTCGGTTAAAAAAAAGTGCCTGATCAAGACTAAGCCCCAAGACCAGAAGAAGCGAGACGAGATGATAGAGATTCAGTCCCCCGAATAACAAGGCCATCATTAACGCCGTTGAAATTCCAGCGGCCAATACTGGCATCAACACCTTCAAAGCCGTTGTCAAGCGACCGAGACCGCCCCAAAGTATAAGCGTGATCGCTAAAAGCCCAATCCCTAAAAGTCGGAGCGCCTCTTGGCGGTATTGGGTCATCCATTCGGTCGTTCTCAGCTTGAGATCGACGTACTGGACATGGTCGAGATGGCGCGCATCAAGGCCATTTTTGAGTGCCTGATCATCGGTGACCCCGTGGAGGGGGATGACTAATGCCCAGGAGTCTTCAAGATGAATGATCGCGGTGTCGATTGTTGTGGCCATGGGCGTTTCTGCCCAGATCTCAGGCCCGATCAAACCGCGCGCTTTTGCCGCTTCAGCATCCTGAAGGAACGGGTCAAATAAGCCTTGGCGAAATGGAAGCCCTTCTTGGGCCTTTTTCATGTGCGCGATGAGGTCTTTATGTGAAGGGAGCTCTGAGAGGCGCTGATGTTGTTTTTGATGGCTCGGTAGGATGTGAGTCACCAGGTCATATTGTTGAATAATGCCTGATGTCTTAAGTTCAGTTAGGGTGGGTTCAATAGCCTCAGCGTTTCTCAATAATGCTTCCTGATCAGCCCCAGTGACCACCAGCAACTTGCCTAATTCTGGACTCTTAAAATCCTCTTGGAGGCTGGCATCGATGTGAAGATTTTCGGTGGGTACTGGATTTAACGCAGCAATGTCGTCGTTGAATAGCACACCATGTCGGTAAAAAAAGAGTCCAAGGAGGGTGATCACGATGAACCAGGGTAAGAATGAAAGGCCTTTAAGAGGATGTCCTTCAATACCAGATGACCTGTCATTGCTTTTACTAAGAAATGACATATGGGGCGGCGAATGAATCCATGGAGGAAGGATGAACCGTGTGGTGAGGGCCGCTGCGAGAAGACCTGAACCTGCAAATACGGCCAGTTGACTGAGCCCTGTAAACCCTGAAAAGAGCATCGCTCCGAAGCCTGCGATATTTGTTAGCACCCCAAGCCGTAGAGTTGGCCACAGGCGTTTCATGGTCTGCCTTGGAGATTCTTCGCGCTCGAGGTGGGTGAAAAGATGATTGGGATAATCCGCGGCAACACCTAGCAGTGTGCTGCCAAATCCCAAGGTGATGCCATGAAGCTGACCAAAACCAATGGCAGTCACCATGGCACCCGTCAGGAGGCCCGTGACCAGCGGGATAAGACCAAGACCTAAGTAACGCCAGGATCGATAGACCAAGAGCAGTAATCCCATCACCAGCGCACTGTTGATCAAAGATAGACGTTTAGCCTCCTGTGTAATCCCTTGATGGGTTGCAACGCTGATCGCACCGGGTCCACCGAGAGTCAGGTGAAGGGATGTTGGCAGATGAAGTCCTTCGAAGACGTTAAGGATTCGTTCTTCGGCCCTTTGTTGTGCATCAATGTCAAATCCTGAAGCCTCGGTCTCAGCGAGAATCAGACTGCGTTGGTGATCTTTTGAAACCCAGAGCCCTCCCTCCCGAAGGGGGCCTTGATGTCCTATCATGGATTGGAGTAGTTGTGTCCATAAACCTTGAGGATCGCTCTCAAGCCAGCGCTGGGTTAGGGGAGCCAGCGGCGAATAAAGGTCCTCCCAACGCGCCGTTAACGCCCCATGCAGGGCCTCCGAACTGTAGGGAGTTAAAGGTCCTTGATCCACCAGGTGAAATCGATAGGGGTACACTTTTCCCTCAAGCAGTTTAAGAAGCTTAGAATCCTCTCCGTTACTGACACGAAGGAATAATGTGTCCTTCTCGAGGGCCTTGACGAGGCTTCCACTCGCCCGCGCCCGATCTTCTTTGGAAGCGCCAGACAGGGCGATCAGGATAAGACGGCTGACAGGCCCTTCTCGCATCTGCTGGAGCAATATCCGATCCACCAACGTCGGTGTTTGCGGCAAAAAAAAAGTAAGGTCACTGTGAAGCGGGGTTCGGTTAATGACCCCTAGTGCGATAAGGCACCAAATGAACCAAATAAAGGTGATGCGTCGCGGCTTCACTTAGGCGTAAACCTAAGATGGCTTGAATCGCCATCAGATTGGACGATCGAAATCGCGGTCACCGTTCCACGTTCTCCGTTGACGGTTACTTGAAGGACTAGGGCGTTAAGTTCAGGACCCTTCGGCTTTAATGTTAAGGACCAATGCAGGAGAGATCCTCCTAGATGAGGTTCCCAAAACTTTCTTAAGGTAACAAGATCTCCTGCGAGTGGCGCCCGGATCGCTTCGATGAAGGCTTGAAGAACACCGGCATCGGCGAGTGAAAACGCCATATCTTCGGTCGCTCTTGGGTCATGGATAAAGACCTGATCCCCTTCAACCCGATAGGTAATTGCTCTTGGGGTCGTGACTTCCTTTAAGAGCCCTGAAGGGGGTGTAAAGGTGAGGACTCCCTCACTTTCAAGGGGGCTTATGAGCGCTGCAATGTGCCGAGATTCATGAAACCGGACGCTTCGTTGCGAATGCACCATTAACGTTGCTACAAGAGATTCAATCGTCAGTGGGCCGGTCTTTTGGGAGGCTCCAAGGGATGGCTGTTGAACGAACGGCATGAAGCTTAAAGCCAGTGCGAAGAGCCTGCGCTTGGTGCGGCTTTTAAGGTGCCTGAAGGTCCCAAATGTCATGGAAATTAAACCAGTTATGAGGGGCGCGACGGGCATAGTGTTCTAGTCTTTCAGCATAGCGACCCATGATGTCCTGAGCGGCCTTATGCCGGTCATCACGGGAGATTAAAGAGGCATCACCGAGTTCTTCGAAGTGAATGCTATAGCGCCCCCAACCCGTCCTTAAGCAGACAAAGAAGATCATCGGTAGTTTCAAAATATGCGAGAGCATGACGGGGGTGGTGGGCAATTCAATAGGACCATCGAAAAAATCGCATTGAATCCTCTTGTCATGGGGCATACAACGATCGGCCAAAAGAGCTAGCATCTGTCCTTCCCTCAGGTCTCCTTCAAGCCCGATTAAGGCCGCAGGACCATTGACGGTGATGATATCTTGATGAAGCTCCGGATTGAGCGACCGATACAGATTGACTATGTCTGGTGTGGCTTCGCCATACATCAACGCCTTCACCTTGATACCTCTTCGAAGGCGCCCCAATGCTCTTAGGATCTCAAAACTACCATGATGCGATCCAACGAGGAGACACGCCTGCTTTTTGTCCGCATAGCGTTGAAGGATCTCGAAATGATGGGCTTCTATGTTGAGGAGGTGATCGCGCCCGGTTAGAACGGCCAGTCGATCAAGCAGAGTCCCTGCAAAATTATGGTACAGCGTAAACAGATCGATAAAAGAAGGCTCTCGCTGAAGCGCTTTCCTAAGAAAGGTTCGTGTCGCTTTTAATCCCTTATTTTTCACCGACATGAAATAAAGTGTAATCGGGTAAAGGAGGATGCGCGCAACCCCTCTTCCAAGATGAAGAGTGATCCAGGTGATCACCCGGAGCCAGAAGAGACTGCTCCTCTCAGGGAGATTCTGCCATGTGAGGGTCATAGCTTCGGCTCCTGTGCAATGTTGAAAATTCCTGTGGCTATCAGGGTGGCCCCATAGTGGCAAGTGAACTTCAGCCCCTGATCAGAATGATCGATCATGACATGGACGATTTGATCGGGTTTCAGTTCATGGGTAAATTTTGCTCTTTTAATCCCGGTAATGTTGAGATTCGGCCATTCGTCTTGGGTTCTGGCCATAATTTCTTCTAGGAGTGTCACGCCGGGTACGAGGGGATATTGGGGGAAGTGCCCTTCCAGGGAGGGGTGCTGAGCATGGATTAAGAATTCAATCATGTTTAGTCACGTTTAATCCATCACGACGCATCACTCGGAGAACCTCAATGGGTGAGGATGGCGTCAAATGCCGGAAGCGGATTCGTCGATAGAAGAGTTCGCACACAAAGAAAGACGCCATGATGAAAAAATTCAGGGTATTGGCGAACAGCATCGCTAACGTTACTTCACCGGATAGAGCCCAATAGAGGCCATTCAGCGCTAAAAGGATCAACAGCACCCCCCAACACTCGGTGAGGCGTTGGGTGTACGCCTGAAGTTCTAAGGGAAGCGGACGTTGATTGCGGACGCGCTGGGCCAAACGGGTAATCAGTGGGACTTCGGGTGGCTTCAGCGTTAAAAGGAAGGTCAATGACAGCGCAAGATTCATCAAGACAGGCATAACTAGGGCCGTCATCCTTGGGTTCATGATAAATCCAAAACCCATCCCGAGGCTCAGTACAAACAGCATACTGAAGCGCGAACGTGGGCTCAAAGGAATCCCAAACGTCAAAATGACCGCAAACACCGTATCGGGTAGCGTCATCCAGATGGGGTCAAAGAATTCAGAGCACAGTAGCCAGAGGGCCAATAGTGGGGCACCTACGGCAAGCATCGCGGCCGTCAACCACCTTATCATCCGGTGGTTTTACGGGTGGTGACGGTGGTTCCTAGGTCTTTCAGTGATGAAAAAATGGTTTCGATGTCAGGATCATCTGATTTGATTTGAAAACCGTATTTCTTGGAGATGACAACCGAGAGTTCCAAGAGGTCAATAGAATCAAGACCAAGACCCTCAAGGTAGAGAGGGGCGTTAGGTTCGATGGTTTGAGGGTCAGCGTCGAGATTCAGCGCGCCAACAATCAATTCGGCAAGTTCTTTTTCAATAAGGGTTTGAGTGGCCATAGGGGGTAATCGGTCAGGTATACGTTGGATGCCATGAAGATCCCGAAAGATCAAGAGTCGCTTCTATTTCAAGGAGGAGATCGCGCCGACAAATATCGGCTTCAAGCCAAATGACACGGCTTGAAGGATGTAGCCATGACTTGAGACATTCTTTCATCAGGGCTTGATCCTTGGCTTGCCGCAGATATATTTTGAACGCCGCGCGTTCACCCCATTGCCACAAGGGCTGAAGATGATGGGTTTTAAGGAGAGTCGACAGATTATCGATCGTGATCTCACATTGGCGGCGGATGTCATTCGGGGCATGGGTTTCATGGCCTAAAATACTTGCAGTCCCGGAGATAAAAACCACGTCATGCTGCGGGCTTTTGAAGCGAACGGCTCTTGAAAAAGAGGGACTTTTGGGTCCGTATCTCTCAGGATAATTGTATGCGCTCACTTGATTTGGATTTTCAAGGGGTGTCATCGCACCATTGCCGGCGATAAAGATCAGCCAAAGATCCTCCCCGGATGAACCTAAGGCGCTCGCTGCAGGGAGGTTGTGCCGCATATTGAAGCCAAAGGCTTCGAGGGCCTCGAAACGCGCAAGACAGAAGCTCCTATAACGTTCAAGGTCCTCTTCTTCACGGTGGATCTCTGGAAAAAATTGCCACACTCTTAAAAGGTGCTCATAGCCAAGACGCCGAGTTGCCCCCAGTAAGCCATGATAAGCCGTTGTGGTAGCCTCCCGAATAGCCTTAGAAGGCCATCGGCCGACGCCAATTAAGAGTTCATCTGTAGCCGCGTAATCTATGCCGTTGAGGGTGCCATAGGTCGGTTTATTAAGGCTCGTCCAACGCTCACTCTGCGGTGAATCTTTGAGAGGAATGATGGCGGGATACGCCCTTGGCTTGCTCTCCCTTTCATGGCGTAAACGGGTGCTGTGTCCATAGTGGATTTCGGCCAAGGTAAAAGGTCCTTCTGTCCGAGGCCGCACCCCCTTGGGTTGCCTCGGCTCAGGATATAAGGCCTCCTTGACGCTGACCTTAGGCGCCATCATCTGATGCTTCAGCGGCTGATGGTAGGAACGAAGCCGCGTCTCATCAGCCACGACTTGATGTAGTAGATGCTCCGGAACGCCCACAATGAGGGACCCAGGCGAGTCTTTCTGAAAAGATCGCCGGCCAGCACGGAGATCACCGCCCCTTTGACGTTAAAGATATTCCTTGGGTGCATAAAAAGATCCCGTATGGCGGGCGTGGTGATGCGGTAAATGAACCATGAGAAAACGCCAAGACCCCGATCGATATCTCGCTGAAAAGACTTCAGCAAAGAGGCAGTTCTAGTGGGGTCATTGAGGGCTCCGTCAATCACCTCAGCGGCCTTAAAGGCGCTGTTGAGCGCCAGATGCACGCCGCTTGAAAAGACCGGGTCAATGAATGCATAAGCATCTCCGATCAGCAGATAGTTGCTGCCCGTCATCTCTCTTGAACGGTATGAATAATTCCCGGTTGCAGTCACCTTCCCAACCCGCTGAGCCCCTTGAAGTCGTTCCGAGACGAGGGGGCTTCTGGCAATGGTCTGATCCATAAAATCATCCACAGGAATATCACGATTCTTGAGATACTCCGGCCGACAGACCGCACCGACGCTCATCGTGCCATCTTTGAGGGGGATCATCCAAAACCAGCCATCGTCAAACCAATAGACACATATATTGCCTTCAGCCTCCCCTTCAGCCCGCTGCGCTCCCTGATAGTGCGCATAGATGGCGGCGCTTTTATGTCTTTTATTGCGTTCTTTGAGATTGAGGGCGTCGGCCATGAAGGTGTCACGTCCGGTTGCATCGATATAAAATCGCGCGGTAAATGTCTTCCTTGAACCCTTTTCGTTGCGCGCCGTGATGGATTGAAGGGTTCGTTCATGACACTCTAAGGTGTCAACACGCCAACCTTCATGGACGCAGGCACCTTTGGCTCTGGCATTTTCCAAAAGGAGATGGTCAAATTCTGAGCGTCTCACTTCATAGGCGTAAGGATAGTCGCCTTTGAGTGATTCACCAAAGTCGAATGTCGTTGATTTGCCGTGATAGATCGAATGAAATTCGGCAGCGTACTTCTTAAGCCCAATATGATCGACCGCGTCGAGTACCCCGAGTTTTTCAAGATAAGGGAGACTTAACGGTAAGAGGCTTTCCCCGATATGAAACCGAGGATGATGATCTTTCTCAAGCACAACGGTATCGAAGCCTTTCATGGCCAGGAGGGCCGCTGCGGCTGAACCTGCAGGGCCGCCGCCCATAATGAGGACATCGCAATGTTGGTGGGCGCGATTCATGGGGGACCGTCCATGTTAAAGATGATGATGCTCTGAATTGTAGCAGAGCAACCTAAAGGCCATGGGATGAGTCTTTCCTTATTCATTGAGTCACGATGGACACGATAACATCAGCAATAAGAAGGCCAAGGGACTTTCAACCGTCTCAGTTCATTCGGTTGTCGATAGGCCTCCATCTGGTCGCCGGTGGCTTCTTGGCCTTGAGGCCTGAGGAGTGGCCCCTCGCTCTTGAGACCCTGGCGCTCGATCATCTGATCCTGGCATCATTGGGGCTCTGGCCAAAGAGTAGGGGCTTAGGCCCAAATTGGCGGCGTCTCCCTTTTGATGATGCATTCAACAATCGGGTCGCGTTAACCTTCGATGATGGGCCTGATCCCATCGTGACGCCGAAGGTCCTCGACCTTTTAGATGCTACATCCTCTACAGCAACTTTTTTCTGTATTGGCGAGCGCGTTCTTCAGCACAAAGGCCTGGTCCAGGACATTGTCGCCCGCGGCCATACGATTGAAAATCATAGTCACTATCACCGCCTGGGTTTTGCGTGTTCTTCGGTTCGGGGGTTTGTCGAGGAAATAGGGCGCGCTCAGGAGGCGATTGCTGAGATGACTGGTCGGGCGCCTCGATTTTTCAGGGCGCCTTTTGGCTTTAGGAGTCCATTACTCGAACCAGCGCTTTGTGAACTTGGACTTGATCTTGTTAGTTGGACCCGGCGTGGCTACGACACGCGTGAGCGATCTCCTCAGAGAATTCAAAAGAGACTCCTTCAAGGCCTCAGCGATGGCGATATCTTGTTGCTCCATGATGGTCATTCAGCGAAGAGCTTGACCGATCAGCCGGTGGTCTTAGACGTTCTACCTGATCTTTTAGCGACACTTCGAGACGAAGGACTCCAAGGGGTCAGTCTTGATCAAGGGATCCCCGCCTTTATGAACGACAACGACGCACACACAAAAGGGGCAAGCGAATCATGAATTCGACGAAGAGACGGGCATGCATGAAGGTGAGTAGCGCGTTGTCACGACCGTACTTGAAGTGGGTCACTCCGCCTTCTTCAGGCGTGAAATAGCGAACGGAGGCTGGCTGGTTGATCGCACAAATACCGCGCCAACGGAGCCTTACAACCGCTTCTGGATCAAAATCAAAACGCCGCATAAAGGGCTGATGGTTCAAAATATCCAGAAGTGGCTCAATCGGATAGACCCTAAATCCAAAGAGAGAGTCGCCGATGCCGCTCCACAGTGTTTCAAGATTGGCCCACCAATTAGAGATTCGGCGTCCTATGACCCTTAGAGAAGGAGCATCATGAGCGAAGATGGGCAGCCCTAGAATCATTCTTTCGGGCGACGCCTTTGAGAGCGTCATGAACAGCTGAATCGATCGGGCGGGGTGTTGTCCATCTGAATCCATGGTCAACACATGAGTGAACCCCATTTGCTGTGCTGCACGAATTCCTTCATGGACGGCCGACCCTTTTCCCCGGTTACGATCAAGTCTTAAGATAAAAAGCCCCGTGTCCTCCTGCGCCATGGCCTCTAGCAGCACAGGGCTGCTATCGGTACTCCCATCCACCACCACCCAGACCGGGTTCCAGTAGGTTCTTGCTTCCCTCACCGTCTCAATGATCTTGAGACCAGGGTTATAGCTTGGGATGAGCACCAGGTGCGTTGGGTCAATATTGTCCATAATGAAGGTCAATGCGATGTCTTAAAAGGGCCTATAGGTGGGTTGTCAATGCCTCCTGAAAGTAGCTTTCCATGGCCAGAGTCAGCTGACGAGCGGGTCCAATCGGTGGAAACTTTTTTCCTAAGCGGAAAGTGATTCTAACCGGAATTTTTGGCGGTTTTGTGATGGGCCAACCTTTGCCAAGATACCCTGAAGGACAATCGATTAGGATGGTCTGTATAGGAACATCGGCCTTGAGTGCCAATAGAGCGCTCGTTTTGGTGAGGGGGTTAATCGGGGGAGAAAGCGTCCTCGTGCCTTCTGGAAATAGCAGGAGATGATGGCCTCTTGACAGATTGCGGCGACCCTCTCGTATCATGGCCAAGGTGAGGTGATTGGGAATGTAGCCTGCGAGTCTTGCACCGATACCGAACAGAGGATGATCCAACAAAGAGGCTTTTAAGACCACGCCAAGGGCCGGTAAGGTCGTCAGTATGACAATAGCATCCAGAAGGCCTGGATGATTCGGCGTAATGACCATGGGTGCAGAGGCCTTAAGAGGATCGAGTGCCCGGGTATCTGTGATCAGCCAACCCAGACTTCCGAGGACCGTCACATAAAGCCTAAAGCCGATGCTGATCCCGAGACGGCTCAGCGATTGAACCTGTTGCTTTGAAAAAAAGGCATAGAGAAGCAGGGCAATGATGGACCAAGAAAGGCATAAGATGAGGAAGAAAAAACAAGAGATGATGAGCGCAAAGTAGCCATATAAGGCCGTGAGTGCCTCATGACATCTGGCGCCAAACACACTCAGGCCGCCCAACATTGCTACAATTCCATCCTAACGATCATGGAGACCCCATAATGACGACACAAACGGCCATGCCTCTCTTTTATACATATACCGGTGGTGAGTTCCAAAAGGCGGATGTCAGCCGTTTCTTTGGTGGCTATGCCAAGACCAACGATCAGATAGTAGCGGCGATTCAGCATCAGGGTTATGAGAGTATGACCCGTCAGGAAGTGTATGCTGGTGAGTTGAAGTTTTCCCTTTGGGAAGGTCCGGATCATCAGTGTGTCGTGTGTATTACCACTGAGGGCGTGCCGCCGCATATCATCTATTTGAATGGGCTACTGAACTGGCTGCAGTTTCAGGGTGCCATTCTAAGCCCCGCGTTTCAGCTCGCGAAACTCGTCCACGGCGACGCTTAATTCCAGAGGCCATTGTTTTAGCTTTCTGTGCATCCTGTTGGGATGTCACTGAGGCCTCTTGAAACGGTCAGAGAGCTAAAACGGCCAGAACCAGAATCAAGAAGGACCATCGGGGTAGTTTGTTTTTATGGTTCTTTATTTTAAATTCATCCACCACGCTGAGCCAGTCGATCGCTTTCTGAGCGCTTGAAAATGGGCAGGATTTCTCTGCCAACACGAGATCCTGTTCGGCCGTTTTCGTTGCCGTACTGCGGGTTCTTCTTGGGCGTGCATTGGAATAACGTTCAGTCATGAGTTCCTCACGGGTTGATTTACCTTCACTTTAAGATTAAATGCTTCAATGGCAAGTAGGTCCAGCAGGTTTAAAGTATCGCATCTCATCCAAGGCTACGACTATGGCCCCCAAATGATCAATCCATCCATTCTCATTCAGAATACTATGAATACCATAAGAACGATTTCTTTACTTGCGGTGTTGTTGTCTGCCGCCCCCATGGTTGAGGCTGATTGGTGGGGCGACAATGGCGATACGGCTGATGTGGAGGACATTGATTCTGGAGAGAAACCTGAAACCACCACCGATGATGATCTCATCAGAGATGCCCAAGGTCCTGGACAACCGCAGGACGACAATTCTAGCCAGCGGACACCGGTGATCTATGACTCCTGGGGCCGACCTTATGGCTACGGGATGCCCTATGGCTATGGGTATGGCTTTGGCTATGGCAATGGATACATGGCAGGGCCTATGGTTGGCCGTGGCGGTGGCGGTCGTCGTTAGTCGTCGGTGAAATGAATAAAAAAAGGGCAGAGCGCCCTTGTCATAAGAAGGATTGAAGCCGCTGGCGGACTCACCCCTATCAAGACGTCAGGTGGAGAGAGCGCTTTATTTTAAAAACATGACGTGCTCTTATTCTATTTTCAAATTACGCCGCATCACCCTCACTGCCATGCCTGACTGTCCAGTCACCCGTCCGATTTCAGCCTCTATCCTACGAGGTCTTTTTAGCCTTATTTTTGGGTTGGTCCTTTCCATTCAACCCCTCTTTGTGCGTGCTGCGGTCCGATCGGATTTAATTCTTGAGACCGTTGACACTTCAAGCCCAAGAGCTACATTGAAGGGATTTATGGCCGTGATGACTGAGCGCTATGAGATGACGTTAGGCCCTCAAAGTCTCTTCCAAACTTACCTTCGGTCTGACCGACTGTTTCCTGAAAAAGTCGATATCAAGGAAACCGTTGACATGTTGCAACGAGATCGTGCCATGTCTTTGAAGTTCCTCGATCTGACGGATATCCCGGTGGCTATTTCGGAACAGAGTGGTTGGCGCTTAACACTGCAGTTGATGGAAATATTTCACCATATTCCGATGCCTTCCCTAAGTGATGTGCCTGATGCGAACGCGATGCAGGAGCAGTCGCTTAAGAAATGGACGTTACCGGGCACGGAGATTCGGATTGGTTTGATTGAATCAGGTCCTCGGGCAGGGCAGTATCAATTCACCAAGGAGACCGTGGCAGAGATCCCTGTCTTCTTTGAACGCATAAGGAACATGGACTTTGCTGCGGGGTCACCGCCTTTCATGTACGACACCGTTTTTAATCTACCCACCGGGTTGGTCGCCTATCTGTCCTATGTTGTGCCGCCGCGCTGGTTTATGGACATTCCTTCTTCATTGACCTATACCCTTTTTGGTGAACCTATCTGGCGATGGGGTGCCTTATTGTTCCTGTTATTTTTGATGGGCTGGGTTTTATGGTTAAGCGTTCGTTTGTCCGGGCGTATATCCTTTCATCATGGCGCCATTGTGAGTCTCATAAGAATCATGCCGGCGGTCACTTTGGTTCTACTCGTCCCCTTTATATGCTTTGTTCTTGGAGATGTCTTAAGGGTTACTCCACATCTTTATGGCCGCATAACG
>QYQA01000003.1 GCA_007280285.1 Methylococcus sp.
ACATCCATGCCCAACCAATGGCCGGTCCGGTGCATGAAAAACTTCTTATACCCTTCGTTCTTGATCAGGTTGGCGGCTTTCCCTTCCATCAGGCCAAGCCGTAAAAGGCCTTTGGTCAGGACCTTGACCGCGGCTTCATGGGGCATATTCCAGCGGTTTTGTGGCTTGATGGCCTCGATCGCCGCCAATTGTGCCGCCAGCACCAGCTCATACAAAAGTCGTTGCGGCTTGGTGAAGCGGCCATTCACCGGATAGGTTCGGGTGACATCGGCCGCATAGCACTGGTGTTCGGCCCCCGCATCGATGAGCAAGAGGTCGCCGTTGGCCAGAACGGCATCGTTCTGGGTGTAATGGAGGACACAGGCGTTGGCGCCTCCGGCCACGATACTGGGGTAGGCGGTGTGTCTTAAGCCGTGGCGGTTAAATTCATGGAGCAATTCGGCTTCTATGTGGTATTCCCATTGTCCTGGCCGGCAGTGGCGCATCGCTCTTAGATGGCCCTTGACCGTTACCTCGCAGGCCTTTTTGATGAGTTCGATTTCCTGGGGTGACTTGATCAGGCGCTGCTCATGAAGAAGATGCTCGAGGGCAATGAAGTCATAGGGTGCCGAGGTCCCGGCGCGGGATTGACGCTTTAGCGCCTCGACGGCCGTCAAGACCACCTCATCGAGGTCGCTATCCTGACCGATCGGGAAATAGACGCGGTCTCTTTGCGATAACAGCCGTGGCAGTTCGTCCTCCAGATCGTCGATGGCAAAGGCCTCATCCGCACCGAAGTCCTGAACGGCCCCCTCAAGACCTGCATGACGGCCGGTCCAGATCGCTTTTTCGGGGTTGTATTCGCGGCAAAAGAGCACGTACTCCCCTTGTTTTCTGCCGGGGATCAACACCGCGACCGCCTCAGCCTCATCGAGCCCCGTCAGGTAGTGAAAATCACTGCTCTGCCGGTAGGGGTATTCCACATCCCGGTTTCGGATCACGGCGGGCGCGCTGGCGATGATGGCCACCGCATTTTTCTTCATCTGCCGCATCAACTGCTGGCGACGATGTTTGAACTCACAGTTTTTTAACATCGATGACATCCTAGTGCTGCTGGGTTGATGTGGGGTTCTCTAATTCGCTGCGGATCACCTGGACGCCGACGCTGACATAGTCCGATAGCTCAGTAAGCGCCCCTTCATCGGTGTCACCGCTAACGGTTGCATCTAACCGGACGATTTCAAGAAAGTCCTGAAGGATCTCCGAGCACGCACCAGGCCACGCGCTGGAGGGCCCGGAATAGCCGAGCCCTTGGAGAAAACCATGGCACCAGTCGCTCAAGGCCAGGGCGCGGCCCTGAAGCGGCGCCTCGTCATCGGGCAGGAGAGGCTCAAAGCTGAAATCGAAGTCGACCAACTGTCGGTGTGTCTGGTGAAACAGGCGATGGAGCTTTTCCTGACAGTCTGTGCCCATTTGGCCAAGCTCAGGGCCAAAGAAATCGGATAACCACGGACCGGTATCCATGGACACATCCATGCACAGCATCCCCGACAAGACACCATGAAGTTCCGATGCACTCCCTGATAGATCGCTCTTGAGCAGGGCTTCATGGATGTCATCGTAGCTGACGGCGTGATTCATGTTGGGTTTGCCTTGTCGGCGCTTGGTTAATTCTTTATCCTAACATTGGACCCTGATTCTTCCCACCTTTCCGCGTAACGAGAATTGCCATGAGTGAAACCATCCCGCCGATCAAGGTGCAGATCTTGGGCAAGGAATACCCCGTGTCGTGCCCACAAGACGAGCAGCATGAATTACTGCTGGCGGCGCGCTATCTGGATGACAAAACCCGAGAGATCCGGGATACCGGCCGCATTATTGGTACTGAGCGCATCGCCGTCATGGCGGCCCTCAACATCGCGCATGAACTCCTTCAGATCAAACAACGCCGGTTGGACTGATGGCTTCGCGGGTTTCGGTTGCGGTTACCGGCTCAGGCGGTAGAATTCACGGGTATTTCCTGCAGCGTTCGAGGGTCGCTGGGTTACTTCTTGAGCCTAATGACAAACCCCGGGAGCTTTAGAACCTCGATGTGCGCAGGTCCGCCATGAGCGGAAAGCCTGATTCACGGTTCGCTGATCCCACCTGAACCTCTGGTTCAAGGGCGAAAGCGCCCCACGGCGCAGGCGGGAAATACCCCATCCCTCTACCGATATCCCTTTTTTTGACCGCCGATGAATTACTGGTTGATGAAATCTGAACCAAGTGCGTTCAGCATCGAAGATCTTCAGCGCCGGCCCGGCCAAATCGAACCGTGGGATGGTGTTCGCAACTACCAAGCCCGCAACATGATGCGGGACGATATGGCGGTCGGTGATGGGATTTTTTTCTATCATTCTAATTGTGATATCCCAGGCATTGTCGGTATCGCGACGGTCGTCCGCGAGGCCTATCCCGATGACACCGCGTTTGATCCACAGTCAAAACATTTCGATCCCAAGAGTCTTAGGGAGCGCCCTCGCTGGTTCATGGTGGATGTCGGTTTTGTCCGGACACTTTCAAGAACCATCACCCTCACCGAATTAAAAGGAGATCCGGCGCTCGATGGCTTTCCACTCACTCGCCGCGGCAATCGGCTTTCGGTCATGCCGCTTTCGAAGGTGCAGTGGGACTATATTTTGAGCCTAGAATGAGCTGGCTTTATCTGTTGGTCGCAGGGCTCTTTGAGATTGGCTGGCCGGTTGGGATCAAGGTCGCTCAGGATCCTTCCTTGCGTTGGTTAGGGCTCTTGATGGCGATAACCTGCATGGGCTTGAGTGGTTTCTTTATGTGGCTGGCGCAACGCGAGATCACCATGGGAACGGCCTATGCCGTGTGGACCGGCATTGGGGCCGCCGGGACCTTTTTGGTTGGGATCTTCTTTTTTGGTGACCCCAGCAGCCTCGGCCGCTATGCCGGCGTTTTCCTCATCATGGCCGGCGTCGCGGCCTTAAAATGGGCGCATTGATTGTAATAGATGCTGAAGCGGCGCGGCAAACCCACCTGAATCTAAAAGACTTGATGGACGTTAAGAAGAGGCAGAACACCATGACGCAGGATCAACTCAAACAAAAAGTAGCCGAAGCGGCGCTCGATTATGTCAAAGGCTATTCGATTCTCGGGATCGGGACCGGCTCCACCACCCGGCTTTTTATCGATGGTTTGGCGGAACGCCGAAAGGACATTGAAGGGGCCGTCTCAAGCTCCCTGGCGACGACCGAACAATTAAAGAAACTCGGGATACCCGTCCTCGAACTGAATGATGTTGGGACGCTGGATGTTTATGTGGATGGCGCTGATGAGATCAATCCCCAGAAGCAGTTGATCAAAGGGGGTGGCGCGGCGCTCACCCGAGAAAAGATCATTGCAGCGGCTAGCAAGAAATTCATTTGCATTGCTGATGACTCCAAATGTGTTGATGTGCTCGGTAAATTTCCACTTCCGGTCGAAGTGATACCGATGGCACGGAGCTTTGTGGCGCGCGAGATGGTGAAGCTCGGTGGGCAGCCGGTCTGGCGAGAAAACTGTGTCACCGACAATGGTGGACAGATTCTTGATGTCTGGAATCTCTCCATCCTGAATCCCCTAGAGATGGAACAGGTGATCAATAACATCCCGGGCGTCATCACCGTAGGTATTTTTGCGATGCGACCTGCTGATGTGGTGTTGGTGGGGGGCGAAAAGGGGGTTCGGACGATCGTTTAAGGGGATGACCTCAGCGCTCAAGCGCCACCCGCATGGAGAGATCGATGGCCCTGATATTTTTGGTCAGGGCACCGATTGAAATATAGTCAACGCCGGTCGCCGCAATGGCGGGGATCTCCTGAAGGGTCACGTTCCCGGAGACTTCGAGAGCGGCTTTGCCCTTCGTCATCGCCACGGCCTCTCGCATCATCTCGAGACTGAATTCATCCAGAAGGATCCGCTGGCACCCCCCGATTAATGCCTCCTCAAGCTCCTTGAGGGTTTCGACCTCAACTTCAATCATCACGGCCGCAGAAGATCTCATGGCCGCCGCCAGCGCCTGGGTGATCGAGCCTGCCGCCTCGATGTGATTTTCCTTGATCAAAATGGCATCGTAGAGCCCCAAGCGATGGTTCTCACAGCCACCACAGCGGACGGCGTATTTTTGGGCAAGGCGCAGACCTGGAATCGTCTTTCGTGTATCGAGGATCCGAACGGGGGTTCCTCTCACCGCTTCGGCATACTGCCTTGAGAGCGTGGCGGTCCCTGAAAGGGTCTGTAAGAGGTTGAGTGCGGTCCGCTCGCCGGTCATCAAAGGCCGGGCGAATCCCTTGAGTGAACAGAGCGTCTGCTCCTTTTGAACCGTGGCCCCTTCATCGAAATGCCATCGAATCTCGAGGGTAGGATCAAGGCGTTTATAAACCGCATCGAACCACGCACGGCCACAGAGAACCATGTCTTCCCGGGTGATGACCGTCCCTTGAGCGATGGTTTCGGGTGGCAGAATCAGCGCCGTGAGATCCAAAGGTCCAAGGTCCTCTTCAAGATAGCGATCGATCGCTTTAAGGTCGACGATATCAGAGCAAGACGTGGTCATAGGAAGGGAAAGCGCTTTTTTAGCAACGCCGTGGTCTTGATGGGGTGGGGAACGTTCCCCACCCCATCAAGCGCTCTATTTCTTTTTACTGGCTGGGCCTTGGGATGACTTCGAGGCGGCGCCCGCACGGGCCGGTGACACCCCGGCGTCCTTCAGGAGGGCGGCCATGGCGGCACGGTCTTGGGCTGGCAGGGTAATGAGGCCCGCCTTCCGGAGATAGCCCTTGTCACCAAAAGCGTCCTCGCTGGTGATTTCAGCTAGAAACTCCGACAGACCCGGGGTCACCCCCACATTACGCGCCTTCACATAAAGGTAAAGCGGACGAGCGCCCATATACGTATCGCTCGAGATGTTGGCATAGGTTGGTTCAATCCCATCGATGGGAATGGCGTGTAGCTTATCGCTATGATCGATCAGCATCTTGTAACCAAAGAGGCCAATGGCGGGGGTCGAGCTGGTGGCGATCATATCTACATGCGATAGATCGTTGTCACGGCCTTCCTTGTAAATGCCGTCTTCACGGATGGAACGGCACTTTCTCTGGAGGTCGGCGGTTATATCCTTAGGGCCTTGGGGGACCCACGGTAGTTTTTTGCACTCCAGTTCCGAGATGAGATCGAGGAACGCATCATGGCTGCCGGAGGTCGCGGGCGGTCCCAGCAACGCAATTCGGGTATTGGGTAGCGAGGCCTTAACGTCTTTCCATTGATGGTTCGGGTTGAGCGCCATCGTCCCATCATGAGAGACGAGCCACTTGGCGAACGCCATCCGAGCCTCGTCGTGGGAAAGCGTCCAAGGTTCGGCCTTGGCCGACTGGGCAAGAATGAGGGCGTCATAACCGATCTTCACTTCGAGGATCTTGGCGACGCCATTGCGCTCACATTCCTCGCGCTCTTTGGGCTTCATCGCTCGCGAGGCTAAAGCGACATCGGGTGATTCAGGGCCATAGCCTTCACAAAAGAGCTTGATACCGCCGCCGGTGCCGGATGCCTGGATTAACGGGGCATGGAGATGGCCATGGCTGGAGGCCTTTTCTCCAGCCTCCTTAACATAAGGGACAATCGTTGAGGAACCCATCATGGCGACATAGCCGCGTTGAAATTCGGCAACGGCGGGGCTGGTATGGAGGCTCAGGCCGACAAGGGCCGCGGCCAGAAGGCTGGTGCTTTTTATCATAGGAGAAGGTCTTGGATGATCGTCAAAAATGCCATTGTAAGCCTAATTCGACCGTGTGATCGGATCGATGAGAGGCCTTTTTTTGGCGATAGAAAAAGTAAACCCGCCATAAGGCGGGTTTACTCGGCTTCAGGTGAACGAAGTCACCCGAGGTTCATGAGGCTAAGCTCAGTCACCCATCCAGCGCAGTTCAACCCGACGGTTCTTGACGCGACCGTCTTCGGTTCCATTGTCAGCAACCGGGAATTCCGTGCCATAGCCCTTCGCGTAGAGATTGTTGCTAACGCCTTTCTTACGAAGGTAAGCCGCAACAGACTCTGAACGACGTTGTGACAGGTGCAGGTTGTGCTGCTCCTTGCCCTTGTTGCCTTCGAAGCTCGCGTAACCAGCTACTTCGATGTCCTTCTTAGAAGGCATGGCCACGAGCTGCTCAACTACACCATCAAGGATGGTCTTAGCGCCAGCAGTCAGTTCGTGCGAGTCATACTTGAAGTTAACGCCGCGGAGTTCCATGACGATCGGACAGCCTTGGTCATCCACCTTGGTGCCTGAAGCGGTGCCTGGGCACTTGTCATCACAGTCATTGACGCCATCGGCATCGGAGTCACGGCTTGCACATGCATCCGCCACCATCGGAGCCGCAGCGGCACCTGGCTTGTCACCGAAAGGAACCACAAAGCCAACGTTCACAACCAAGTCATTGAAGACAGAGGTGTGGCTGCTGAGGCCGTAGTTGTTGTAGTACTGGCCTGCAGCGGTGTCACCCCGGTAGCGAGCGTCAGCACGCAGCAGGAAGTTGTCAGCCAGTTCATACGTTGCACCCGCGCCTGCTTCAAAGATGAAGGAGGAGGTCTGCGTGTGAAGGTGCGCCGCTGGGTAAGGGGTATTGTCGGTCAGACCGCGCCAGCTGTTATTAGCACCACCCATAGCAAAGACAACATACGGCGAGAAAGTATCGCGCATGAAGTAATACTGCAGGTCGATGGTGCCGCCGGTCATGTCGGTTGCGCCATGCTTAAAGCCTTGCGCTGCACCCGTTACATAAAGCTCGCCAGGACGGCTGGTGTTGGCCATACCATTGTTGCCCCAGTTCTGCCAGAACCCACGAACTTCAACGTTGAAGTATTCGTTAATTATTTTACCCAGTGCGAGACCGCCGCCCCAGCCACCCTGTGCATTTCTGTCACCACTTGGCTGAACGAAGCTGCCGAATGGCGCGACGTACCAACGGTCATCGGTGAAGGTGGAGCTTGCAGGTGCTGCAGCTTCAGAGGTTGCCATCGTGTCAGCGGTGGTCGCCGCATCTTCGGCGTGGACAACGGTCATAGCCGTCAATCCCGCCAGGCTCAAGGCCATCAAAGTTTTCTTTAACATGGTTTGCTCCCAATTAGCCCTAAAACAACAATTGTTGAGAAATTCGCAACAAGCTTAATGGTAGCCTCAGCTGTTTTGCGTTGCAACAACAATTTTTTGTTTTTTTCAATGATATTTTCGTTTGCACCGTTATTTTTCTTGTTGAATGATCTTTAAAGGCTCTTTGCGATGCGTTCCGTTGGAAATCGGCAACTAAAGGTGCTGCCTTTGCCGACCGTACTGATGATCGTGAATTCTGCGCCGTGGCGAGCCATGACGTGCTTGACAATGGCCAGTCCTAAGCCGGTTCCGCCGGGCCCTCTGGAGGCATCTACCCGGTAAAAGCGTTCGGTGAGCCGTGGCAGATATTCGGGTGCGATGCCGGGGCCCGTGTCTCTCACGTCGAGGCGAATACCCGGCTCATCACGCTGCCAGATGATCTCCACATGATCCCCTTTTTCACAATATTTCAATGCGTTGAGGATCAAATTGGTGAAAGCGCTGCGGAGCTCCTGCTGGCCTCCGATGAGCCCCTCGGCGCTTTCGAGGCGAAGACTGAGGGTTGGTTTCGACTCCATGGGCAGCATCAACGCTTCGTCCAGGATCTGGGTTAATAGCGCCGGGACGTCGACTGTACTTTGGGCCAGTTGATGCGTTGAAGATTCGAGACGCGTCAGGGTGAGGAGGTCGTCAATCAAGCTTTGCATCCTGAGCGTCTGCTCCTCCATGCGATGAAATGCGCGGGCATAATTGGGGGGGAGCTCATCGGCATGATCGGCCAGTGATTCGACATAGCCACGAATGACGGTCAATGGGGTGCGCAACTCGTGTGACACATTTGCAACAAAATCGGTTCGGACGCGCTCCATAAAGCGCAATTGCGTCACATCCTGAGCCACGAGTAACCGAAGATCATCGCCATAAGGAATCACCCGAACCTCCAGCTGGATATTTTCACTCAGCGGCGAGGTGACCCCGACGGTTTTCTGATAATCCTCCTCTGCAAGGTACCCGATGAATTTTGGGTTTCTGATCAGGTTACCAATGGTTTGACCGATATCCGTTCGCCGCAGACCCAAAAGATGGGCGGCCGCCTCGTTGAACCAGTCGATCTGGTCGCCGGCACTGAGGACAACGGTCGCATCCGGTAACGCGGCGGTGGCGGTCCGAAATCTTTCCAAAAGGCGGATGAGCTGTTTCTTGCGTCGCCGGTTACGCCGACGAAGTCGCGAGATCAGATAATAAATTTCCCCCCAGACGCCGGCTCCCTGAGGTCTGTCCCCGGCCTTGCCACCGCTGACCCATTGGAGCAGCCGGTTGACATGGAACAGGTGATGACCAAGGTAGAGCGCCAGAATAACCCAGGCCGTTAAGGCCTGGCTGTGCAACAACTGGCCGACAAACAACCCGATTAAGAGCGCTAAAAACAGCGTGGAGAGGTCTGATCGCCAAGGATTCAGCATGATGATGACTTAAAATGTGGCGGTCGAGGGGAGTGATCAGTCCTTTAATATCGTTGGTTTGACTGGGGATAGAAGGCCCTCAGTGAGGACCAGGCGGCCAAGAGGAGAAAGGACATCAATACCCAAAAGGGCATGCTGAAACCAAGAAAAGTCCATTCGACCTTGGCGCAGTCGCCGGTGCCGGTCACCATGGCCTTGAGGGTGTCGGTGAAGGCAAAGTACTGCAGCATGTAGGAGAGTCCGGGTCCGCAGGCAGGCACCTCCTCCGGAGGGAGATGTTGAATCCACAGATGCCGAATGGAGACGCTGGCGCCTAATAGAGCGGCAAGGGTGCCGGCTAGCGCATATCGCCGGGTTCCTTGGGCTCCGGTGGGGTGAAGCCACCCCATCAGCATCACCAGCCCCACCAGAAAAACCCCGAGCCTTTGTGAAATGCACAGGGGGCAAGGTTCCAGGCCTTGAGCAAACTGAAAAAAATAGGCCGCGACTAAAAGGACCACACAGAAAAGGAAGCCAAGAAGAAAGTGGGTGCGGGAATTGGGGATGAACATCATTTAAGCTCAAAATGGACAGATAAAGGATTCTAGCGTGAACAGCGTCGATCGCATCAAGCGGCTTAAGTCTTCACGGGTTTTGAGGCCACGTTGATTCCTGATCCGGATGTGTTGCTCTCGACCCAATGGCTTTTGGTGCCTCGTTGTTCCTTTTTCCAAAAAGGCGCGCGGTGTTTGAGGGCTTCAATCATTCTTGAAGTCGCCGTGATCGCTTCGGCGCGGTGACAAGACCAAGTCCCAATCAGAACGATGGTCTCCCCAGGGACGATATGACCCACGCGGTGGACGATCAGCCCCCGCTTGAAAGGCGCACTTTGCTGAACCTCTTGGGCTATCCTTTGGAGTTCGTGTTCTGTCATCCGAGGGTAATGCTCCAACCAGAGCGACTCGACGGCTTCCCCTTCATTGAAGTCGCGCATGGTGCCGATAAAGAGGCTGGCCGCCCCAAAATGCGCCCTGAGATGATCAGGTTCCCTTTCAAAGTCGCGCAATAGGGCATAGGGATCAAAGGGTGTCTCGCTGAGTTGAATCTCCATTTTAGCCTCCGGTGACAAAAGGAAAAAAGGCCACCTCATCACCGTCTTGAACGGGAGAATCAGGTTTGGCATAGGCCATGTTGACGGCGCAAAGGAGATGATCAGGAAAGGCCTCGCCCTGATGAACGACCTTCCAGACATCGCTGACGGTCACAATCCCCTCAGGCGACAGCCTTTCTTCTATTCGCCCCATGGTTTCCCGAAGGCTTGCGAAATAGCGGACATGAATCGACATCGACGTTTCCCTCGTTTTTTTGGGTGTCGGTGATCTTAACGTTCAACCCGACAAAAATGGCGATCCGGCCGAGCGAGCTTCTCGACCAGCTGATCATGATCATCCGGCCCTGAAAGCCACATGTTGAGTGTAAGGTTCTCGAGAAAGTCAGGCACCGCAGGATCTATGATGCCATCTTGGATCAGGGCGTCGGCCGTTTTACGGCGTTCTAAAAGGCTTATTGATTTGACTAAGAGCAGGTCTTTAGCGCCGAGCCGCTGTGCTAACCACACCGCAAGGCTGTCGGAGGTCACGCGCCAAGAGGCCTCCACATAAGGCCCCTGAAGCTCATCCGGATCAGGGAGCCAACAGCGTGCGCGTTGATCCTGGGCCTTGTTGTTTAGCAACGTCTCCGTGGACGCCAGCGTCAGATTGGATTCGATACCGCTCAGCATCAGTGCGTATTGGCGCATGGCAAGGATGGCCATCCGGTGGGCGAGCCGGTCATCGAAATGCCATTGCGCCTGAGCGCTTCTCACCGCATCGGCAAATATCCCGCCCCCAGGGACGATAACGACCGGGATGTTCCTCAATGCCTTGAGCCAATCGCCAAGGACGTTCAAAGATCCAAGACTGCCACCCAGCTTAACCATCCAAGGCATCGGCATATTTTTGCTCTAGTCTTAAGGCTTCGATGAGTCGCAACATGGCGGAGGCTTTGTGATAACACTCTTGATATTCTGAAGCACCGGATGAATCGGCAACGATGCCGCCACCGGCCCAGAACCTCAAGCAGTGATCTGAGTGAACCAGGGTTCTAATCGCAATATTACTGTCCATGTTGCCATCAAAGCCGATATAGGCAATGCTCCCGCAATAGATCCCTCGGCGCTGGGGTTCAAGTTCTTCGATGATCTCCATGGCCCTTATTTTAGGCGCGCCGGTGATCGATCCCCCAGGAAAGCAGCTTCTAAGAAGATCGATGGCATCATCCTCTCTTCGGAGTTGGCCGCGGATGGTACTGACCATATGATGCACGGTGGCGTAGCTCTCGATTTCAAACAGATGCGGCACATGGACCGATCCTGGTGCGCAATTTTTGCCGATGTCGTTTCGAAGGAGATCGACGATCATCAGGTTTTCGCTACGATCTTTTGGGCTGTCCTTGAGTTCAAGGACTTGCCTTGCATCACCGATGACGTCATGAAGCCTTGGGCGAGTGCCCTTGATCGGTTTGGTTTCGACGAGGTCACCTGACACCTTAATGAACCGCTCGGGTGATGAGGAGAGCACTTCGAGCCCGGGATAATTGAGAAATGCGCCGAAAGGGGCCGGGTTGAACGTTCGTAGCTGCTGATAGGCGGTCCAGGCGTGACCCTGGGTTGGCGCTGAAAACCTGAGGGCGAGATTGACCTGATAGCAATCGCCGGCCTGGATGTAGTGTTGTATCCGGTCAAAGGCTTTGAGATAGGCGCCTTCCTTGAGATTGGTTTTGGGTTCTTCAAGGACTTCAAAATCGCCCCGCTGCCAGCCAAGCATCTGGATTTGGCTGAAACTCTTTAAGAGATGGGGCCAGCGCTTCAGGAGCCCTGCTGATTCTTTTTTTCCAACCAGCCGCGTCCGCCGCTCATGGTGATCGACCACCAACGCCCAATCATAAATGCCCATCATCATGTCCGGAATCCCTTCGGCATCCTCTGCAAGCACCGGCAGCCGTTCCAGGCGTCTTCCGAGGTCATAGCCTATGTAGCCCAAGGCTCCCCCACAGAAGGGCAGGCCCTCGGTCGGTTGAATGAACTCACCCAACGCCTCCCTCAGGAGCGAAAAGGGGTCCTCAAGAGAGAGAACGACGCCGGTTTCATCGCGGATTTCAGTGTGAGGCCCCTCGGTCACCAGGGTTTTGATCGGGTCGGCAGCGATGATGTCATAACGCCCCTGACGACTATGGGGAAAGCCGCTGTCAAGGAACACGGACCAGGGTCGGTCGGCAAACGGGATGAAGAGCGCGGCGCTGTCTTCAAAATAAGGGAGTTCCTGAATGTTAAGTTTCATCAGGGGTCGATCGCTGCATCGAAGGCCAAAAAGGCCACCGCGGCGGCGGGCGCCATATCGCTGATATCGAACCCAAGGGATGGGCGGTTGCCTTTAAAGAGGTCGCCGAAGTCCTTGTAGGGACGCCGAAGCCTCATGGCTAGATCCTTGACGAGGAAGCGGCCGATACCCGCCCCGATGAGTGGGGCGCTGTCATCGAGGGATCCCAAGGATAATTGGATATCGACCCCGGATCTCAGTTGTTGAATCTGTTGCTCTCGAATAAAGGCCGAAAGCTGCAAGAGGGCCTTCGGGCTAAGATCCATGGCGTCGTAGCCGAACTGGCGGGCCAGCCGGAGCTGGCTGCCCGCGGGTGATTTGGCCCCGTGATCGGCGGCGGGGTATTGGTCGGCCGCTTCTTGAAGTTCACCGGTCAATCGATAAACATCGGCGCTGGTGGCGAAGACTTCTGCCATGACGTGCGCCCATTGGCCCCTGAGCGGCGCGGCTTTGGCCATCATCATCACCGGCGTTCTGACGATCCCGGTGTACATCAGTTCCTGGTAAAAGAGCCGTTCGTTGTCAGCATAGCCCCGATATCGTGGTTGATGGTTTTCAATCAGGAGGAGGTCGGTCGTGGTACTCCCGACATCCATGAAGAGCCCATGAGCAATGCGTCCCGCTAAACTAAATCCGCTGGCTAACCAGTTGGCCGAGGCCATCCGTCCCGTCATGTCAGGAGAAACATCGGCCGCGGGAACCGGGCGCTTATCGCCCGAGAAGAGATGAACGGATTCTCGACCAAAGCGCCGGGTAGCGACCTCGGTGATTGCTAAAACGCCTTCCGACCGGGAGGCGAAGGCATCGGTCAGTTCACCCGTCATGGTGATCACGTGACGGGGTTTCGAAAAAGAGGGCAGACGGTCTAAAATGCGATCAAGGGCCAGGTCGAGCTCTAAAAGACCCTGCCATAGGGGGCAGGCCGTCTGCTCCACGGCCGCCACTTGGCCATCGACCAGGGCGACGGCCTTGAGGTGAGCGCCGCCGATATCCCATCCGATGATGGCGTTATTGCTGATCTCAAAGTGCAAGGTGGTGTCGTCCTAGGGTGTCCGTGGGAACCGATGGAAGGCGTCCAGTTTCAAGAAGATCCATGAGCCACAAGGCGGGATTATGACCTAAGGCCTGATGGAGGCCGACATAGGAGGTGGTCAGGCGCGGGTTGATTTCAAGCACAAAGAGTCCTTCCGCATGCTCCACCAAATCAATGCCGATATACCCCCAAAGGCCTGGAAAGGTGGCAGCAACGTCTTTCACGAGCGCGGCGAATCGTCCATCGGTGTCCGCCCGCGCATTGACCTCAAGACCTTTGAGTCTGAATCCATGATTGACCCGATCAATCTCCTGAAGGTTACAGCTTATCAGGACTCCCTGACCCGCCGCAAAAATGGCCGAGAGGCTCAGAAAGCTTCCAGACATAAGCGGTTGCCCTACTTTTTCCTCACCCAAACCTCCATTTGATAAGAGGAGCTCCCAGTCTTTGAGGGCCTCTATAAGATAAATCCCTTCACAGCCAGCGCCATCCTCCGGCTTGATGACAAACGGCATGGGCAGTGGGGGTGACGCTAAAGGTCCTATCAACCGATGTGACTCAACGCAGGCGATGCCGTTTTGGGTGAGCCGTTTGAAGGCCGCATACTTGCCGGCAGCGCGGCGAATCCAGAGGGCCGGGCTTGCGATCAGCCGCTTGCCCTGTTGCGCGACCATCTGACAAATCGTTTCGAGAACCCGACCCGTCTCCGGCGCAATAGGCCACACCGCATCCGCATGCTGGATTGCCTCATGGAGGTTTTTGAGCGGCTGGTCGCCGCTGACCGGGAGCCATTGAATGTCGCCGTGATCCTCTTGAAAAGGGGGTAAGGCCACATGCCGGAGGACTTGAAGCTCAACGTTTCTGACCTCCCTAAGATCACGAATCAGAGCCTTGATCATCACGTCGCCCTCGTTGAGAAGGGTGGGCGAGAGGCCCTTCAGGTCGCCTCCGGCGGTAAGATGCTCATAGATTAGTATCTTCATCCGTGAATCTCCCCTTAAGCCAACGTTTTCCCATGGAACTTATTCCTGTCATAGACCTTATGCAAGGTCTCGTGGTTCATGCCAAAGGCGGACAACGGGATCAGTATCAGCCGCTTAAAAGCCCCCTCAGCCTCGATGCGAGCCCTGAAAGGGTCATCGAAGGCTTGCTGACCCTCGCGCCCTTTAAAACGGTGTATATCGCCGATCTTGATGCGTTGATGGGGCATCAGCCCCAATGGCGCCGGCTCAACCAGTTGACGGACGCATTCCCCGAGATCCTTTTTTGGCTGGATGTGGCCGGGTTGGATGTTCCTCGGCGGGGAGTCATGGGTCCGTTGCGGGTCGTGGGCAGTGAATCGCTCGCACTCTGCTTTGAGGAACGACTTTTGCCATGGCCGCAAGAGAGCATCTTGTCGCTTGATTTTATGGGCGCTCACTTTAAAGGACCCCCTGGTTTGCTGGTCTCTGATCGGTGCTGGCCATGCCGAGTGATCCTTATGAACCTTGCCCGGGTGGGGCGTGGCGATGGCCCGCATTTGGCCCAACTCGAATGCTTCAGAGCAGACTTTCCAGGTCACGATTATTTTGTGGCGGGCGGGGTGAGGCATGAAGCCGACCTCTTGGATCTTAAGGTCGCCGGTGCCAAAGGGGTCTTGTTGGCCAGTGCCCTTCATGATGCGAGGATAGACCCTTTGAGTCTTTCAAGGATCATGACCGCCTAATGGAACGGCCGTTGGCGGACGAGAAGGATAAAAAAAGCCGCCCCCGATAAGGGGCGGCTTTTTCCTGCAAGCGGACGCTTACTTGTGGGCAGCGAAGGGGTGCTCAACCAGACCCTTTTGCTTCAACACTTCAGCCACCTTTGGTTCGCCAGCTACGGCGCGCTTGATGGACAGCTTAGTCGCTTCGTAGTTGTAGTCTTGGATCTTCGCGTCATCTTCAGCCAACCAGTGAATGAAGACACCGACGCAGATGAAGAGGTCATCAGCTTCATCCGCTGGGATGGTGCCATCCTCAACACAATCAGCAACGGCCATAGCCACACCACGTTGTGCAGGTCCAAACATCTGAGTGGCCTGCTTGCCATTCTTGATGGTGACCTTGTTGAACATGACGGTTGCAGGCTTGCACAGAAGGTTTGGTGCAACGACAGCCAAGAGGCTGGTGAAGCCATCTTTGTTGTTGGTGACGCAGTTAGCGAAAGCCGTTTCAGCGGCGCTACCGCGTGGGCCCATGATCAGGTCAACGTGAGCGATTTCGTTGCCACCGCCACAAAGTGCTTCGCCGACCAGAAGTTTGTTGATTTTTCCCATGACTAATTCCTCGGTATTACCGTCGTTGTTAAAGAAAGAAAAGAATTTTTTTAAAATGGACATTGGCTTGTCTCCTCGGCAGATCCCCGTGGGGGCCTTTATTGTTATTGGTCCCAAGGCTTCACAGCCTGATGTCTTTTTTATCAGCAGCGTTCAAGTTGGTAGGCTAATAGTGCCGCAACCGTTAAGTCTGCTGTGGTACCCGGATTGATCCCCCGTTGCTTTAATTCTCGATCCAGCACCTGGAGTTCCCCGTAGATCTTAGAGGGCCATCCGGGCCCCGAAATCCTGGCGTTGATTTGAGCTACACGCACGGAAAGGTCCCGCGCGAGGTCGCCACCAAATTTTCGCTCTATGTGGCTGTCTGGGAAGTCGCTGAGTAATCTCAGGTAAACGGCCACAGTCGCCCATACGTCCTCATCCCCTAAGGATAACCTACAATGATACAACGGAACGGCCGTGTGGAAAATATCCTCGAAGCTATTCGCGTACTGGCGGGCAATGAAGTCGCGTTCCGCGGCCAGCTGCATGGATTCGAGCAGGGTCACTTTTGGGGGCTCATGGACATCGGCCTCGGGGGCTTGACCCAGTCCTCCAGGAGCGGCATGGCGGATGGCCTTGAAGACCATAGCGGCATCGGAAAGGGTGGTCTCGGCAAGGATGTCGGCCAGTACTGTTTGCAGTGGAGTCTCTGTCTTTTTCCGCAAGTACGCCTCGATCAAAGGCGCTGCCAGCAGCACGATGCCAAGATTTGTATTGCATCCAGCGGCCGCGCGTGTCGCCTCAATGGCGAGGAGGATGCGTTCACCGAGGGCGAGGTCTGTTTGGGTCAGTGCGGTCGCGCTGGCCCTCGCGCTGTGACGAAAATCCTCCGGGGTCATGTCATGTCCTTCGGATTCATCACTGACATTGCCGGGCTTGAAGGCTCGGATTTCAAGGTCGCAGGCCAAGAGATAGGCGGCTTTGGCCCGCTGTTCCCTTTGCTTGATCATCCGGTTCTTTGGGATTTTGCGGCTTGATGCGCTGTTCTTGACAGGAAATCATCCACTAATCGCTCGGCAACGGCGATCGGCGCCACGGTTTGCAGACCCTTCCAGGCTGGGATGCTGTTGACCTCGAGGATGAAGTATCGGCCATGGCGGTCCCGAATGATGTCGACGCCAGCGTAGGCCATCTCGAGCACGGCAACGGCGTCTTCGGCCAGCCGCGATAGCCGAATGTCATCGAGATGGACCGCTTCACAAAGGCCGCCTTGATGGACATTGTTGAGCCAGCTAACGCCGGATCTGCGCATCGCGGCGACCGCTTTGCCTCCGATCACAAAAACCCGAAAGTCGTGGGTCGAATCGCCGGAGTCGACATAACGCTGAAGATAAAAGACCCCTTGATCGTCCGAAAAGCCTTTCAGCTCGTCGCGCTGCTGATAGCGCCTAAGACCGATGCCCTGAGAGCCAAACAGGGGTTTTTGGACCACCCCGTGACCGGCGTTAATTTCCCGCTCGACAAGAGCGAGGGCTTGCACTTCATCGCGGGAGACCCACGCCGCAGGTGTAGGAATGCCGGCCTGTTGGAGCATGAAACTGGTCATGGCTTTATCAACGGTCCGCTCGATGGCTCGGGCACCGTTGTAGACTGTGATGCCAAGCAGCTCAAGGCCATGGAGCACATCGAGGTAAAAAGTCACCTGCTCTAGGCTGCCTCCCGGGATTCCGCGGACAAAGACCCCTTCCGGCAAACGGTCTTCAAATCCCTTCATCCTGATGGGGAGCTGAGAGTCCTCGATGATCAGCGCGCATTCGGTGAGACTCAAAAAGACGGCCTCATGGCCCTTGATCTTCAGGGCGTCCTTAAGCCGCTTCCCATGCCAGCCCGGGTCGTCGGTGATGACAGCGATTCGTGCCACTTATTGGTCGAATGAACGATCAAGAAGCGCTTCATCGAGGCCACCTGCATGGAAGCTGTTCCCGGACTCAACGGCCGTCACGATGACTTTGGCGGGACTGAAGAGCATGGCATCGACCTTGAAGAAGTCATAACCATACTCTTTGAAGACCTCGGCAAAGGGCTTGCCGTAATCCCTCGAGGTTGAACTTGGAAGCTCCACGGCCAAGGCTTTAGCTGCCTCATCGGTTCCCTTGACGAAAAGGTGGACGGTGCCGCCAAAGAGAATGGCATCATTGGTTCTTCCCATCGCTTTCACGAAATTAGGATGGGGCGGTGGAACCGGTGCCGAGGCCATGCCGTCGAGAATATTACCCAATGGGAAATGCAGGGAATGCGCCTTGTGGAGCGCGACTTCAAGGACCCGACTGACCACCTGCATGCCGCCAGCAAGGCTGGAGGTCGGAGTCAAGATGACATGAACGCTGTCGGTTTCAACCTTGCAGGCCCTGGCGATCATGTCGACCACCTCCGTGGGTGGAACCTTGTCCACTTCCATCACGATGGCGGTTTCTCCAAACACATCGCGATAGCCGAGCTCTTCATAAAGGCTCTCCACCGGCTTCTCGATGCCCTCTTTTTGTTTGGTGGCCATCGCTCGGGCGGGGCCTGAGCCTAAGGCAAAGAAGGCACCCTTGCCTTCACCATGGGAGAGGCTCCATCCCGCGTACTGACTCCCAAGGCACGCAAAGACAGGATTGGTGCTGTGCACATTCACCATTGTGGGCCAACGCTTGAAGGGGGAATTCTGAGTGAGGCTGACTTTGCCTAATCCACCCATACAGACTTCAGCGATCAGTCGACCCGCCTCAAGCCCTCCCAGGGCCTGGATGCCGGCATCAATGACGGTGCAGTTGTTGGCAAGACGATCGATCTTAAGACGCAACCGATCTGCATGCGCAATCATGTACTTAACGATGGGAAGAGCGTAGGCGTTGACGCTGACGTGGGACTGCATGGGGAAGGTTCTCCGGACGTTCTAGGTTCTTCAATCAGGATGGGGTCATTCTAAGCACTTGCGGGCACAATCGTTCGTTCAAGAAGGGCGGATCGCTCATCAAGGAGCGCCAGGACCTCCGCCTCGTCAGATCCTTCTGCTCGAATCGTGCACAGGGGCTGATCGGGATCAATCACGGTATCATCCACCGGTCGATCTTGGCACCAAGAGGGCCATTTATCACTGGCTTTCGCCACGATGTTCTGACGGGCGGTGATCACCCTGAACGCCCTTATCTTAGAAGGCGATCCAATGGGACTCAAGTGTCCTCGGCAGGCCCTGATGTGCGCAGCCACCAGGCCTTCTGGAGCATCGTCGTCATAAAGGGCCATAGAAGCGCTTGGGCGGGGATTAACCTCCATCACGAGCACCTCGCCTTGAGGCGACAGCATGAAATCAAGACTGTTCATTCCTCTAAGCCCGGTGGCCTGAACCAAGCATCGAATGCTCCTCGTTATCGCTTGCCGCTGATGCCCTTTAAGCCCCGAGGCATGGATAGCGCCGACAAACAGAAACGGTCTTTCAAGGTCTCCTTGGTTCCAAAGGGTGTTGAATCCGATGATCCGGGCCTCCCGACCATTGGCCAAAAACAAGGCTGAATAGGCGGGGCCTGAAAGACGCTGCTGCAGATACTCAAGAGGGCCCAAAGGCTTATCGGCGCAGAATCGTACACCCTTGCCCCCTTCGCTGCAACCAGACTTCACTAACCAATCATCCCCCCCGAGAGCGAGATCGAAGCGTGTTGCGGGGAAGGGGATCTTGAGTTGCTGCAAGAGATGAAAGAAACGCCTGGGGTCTTTGAAAAATCGCAGCAGCGGTGGGGGATTGCCAATGATCTCCCGGTTTTTAGATAGTTTTTGAAGGAGGTCAGGCTGCGGGTCAAAGCCACTCCCATAGATCATGGGGATCTGATCATCTCGCGCGAGGTGATCAATAGCAGCAACGAGCTGGGTCTCATCGAAACGCCCTGAAGCATGGCCCAGTGCCATCGCTTCGGTGGCCGCTTCTCGGGTTTCCCTGTCCGCATAATGGTCGATCGCTAAGGTGTTGATCTGCGCTTTTTTGGCGGATTCAACCAGCATTCTGGCCGAGCAACTGATGATCAGCAGCACGTCTGGAAGATCAAGCCGTGGCCGACCTTCATCGAAGACAGGGCGCTCAGACAAGCGGGTCTTGGGTCTTGATGATGGCTCCCTGGCGCCGCGGGGTTCCGATGTGGATGGTGAGCTTACGCGCTTGAGGAAGCGCCTTTTCGCAGGCGGCTTTAAGCGCCAGAGCACTTTGCTCGTCGGCGACCATACAAAAGCCGGTGGGACCCCAGGAACTTTGACCCACGCCAACGGCCCCTTGCGTTTCTAGAAAGGAGAGGGTGTCGGCGACATCCTGACTTGCAAACCGACCGCCCTGCGATGGCGCAAAGTGATCTCCCACGGCACGCTGCAATTCACTGACGACATCACCAAATTCCTGGAGCTGCTGCTCCAGGACGGCAGGAAGCCCCTGCATGAGAAGTCGATGGCAGAGCCTTGCTGCGGCATCTTCTGGGAAGCGAGGTAAGGCACTGAACGCGGTGACCTCAGGACTGCCATGAAGGCCCTGATGATGGCGATCTAAGAGGATAAGAAACCGCCAGGCCGGGGGCATCTCGAGCCGGGCGATCACCGGCGGCACCAAGGTCTTAGGCCCGCGACCACCATCGAGAATCAGCCCGCCTTCGCTGAAGGCGCCAATCCCGATACCCGAACGGGCACCTCGGTGGGTGGCTGTCGCGATGGCCTCAAGGGAGAGATCGAGACCATGGAGTGCGGCAAGACCCGCGCCCACGGCAAGGGCCATCTGAGTGCCTGAGCCGAGACCTGCGTGATGCGGTATCGCGTCCACAATCTCGATGCTGGCTGGGAGCTCCCGGCCGAGACTCATGCTCAAGGCGTTGGCGGCTTGCTGGGCTCTGCCGGCATCGGGGCCAGAGACCTCGAGCCGATCGGCGGGTCGAAGACGGATGCGGGTGACGATCTCCTTAAGGCCCACGCCAAGGCTACCAAATCGCCTGCCGCTGCTGCCACTGATGTCGAGAAAGCCCATATGCAGCCGGCCAGGCGCCTCGACCTCAATCGCGGCACCCTGAAGGCGGGCAGGTTTAAAAGGCCCCGTCATCGCTGAGCACAAGAGGATTCAATCCCCATCCGGGGGGCCTGTTGTTCGGCGGCCCTCAAAGCCTCAGCGAATGATACCGCAGGCGATTCTGGCGCCGCCTGGTTGGTCACCGTAGTTATCGCTTTCAGCATGGATCATCAGCGAGCGCCCCGAGAGGTCCTCAAGGGCCAGTTTCGTTGCAATCACCGGCGCAATTGCTGAGCCATCGCTGGCGACAATCAGCATGGGGAGATCCCCTTTATGGCCCTCGCCTTCGGGCCCTAAATGCTTCCCCGTGCTGGCTGGATCATAGTGGGGTCCCGCGGCCCACCCGGCGACGGCGCTCCCTTCCTTGTCAGCCGGTGCGCAGCTGGCCTTGTCATGCACGTGAAAGCCGTGGGGCCCTGGCTTTAGTCCTTTGAGATTCGGGCTGAACTTGAGGCCCGATGCCTCCTGGCTGATCGCCACGGTGCCGAGGCTTGGCCCGGTTCCATGAACATCAATGGCGGTGATCTCGGCGGTCATATTTGCCGCTCTAGCAAGGCAAGGCAGTGACAGCAGTAGCAGTAAGCGAATCATCAGGTGCATGGGAAGGTCTCCTTCATTCTAAGCAAAAAGGCGCTCGACAATAGCGATGCGCAAGGGTTGTTTTATTGGATCTGAGCCTCGTATTCCGCCTTATCCTTTTCATAGAGCCGCTGGAGGCTATCGCAGTTGGCTGAACCTGGATGGCGGACGCTGACACAATCGTTGTATTCCTGCTGGGATTCTTCCATCCGAGTGGCGGCTTCTAAGGCATCGGGCCCACCCACCACGGTTTTGTTGCGGTTCGAGCATCCCATCTGGGTGATGCCGATGATAAGACTGATTGCAGCAAGGATCAGATATCGCATGAAGGGCCTTCAAGGTGGGGTGGTTTGCCCCTTAGTCAATCACAAGTGGTGCTTCCTGGCAAAGGCTATGCCTCTTTGGTCCTAAGTTTTAGGCTTTTGGCTCGATGTCCCCTTCCCTTGGACTTCCTCATGGCTCAAGTAGGCGGAGGAACAGGGTTGACTAGGATGGAAATTTAAGCCCCGAAGGGCTTTGATGGGCAGGGGGGAACGATGGGGGACCGGAGCTATTTTCCGATACAAAAACTGGCAAAGATTCGGCCCAAAAGATCATCGCTACTGAAATCCCCGGTGATTTCAGAGAGTGCCCGCTGACTGAGTCGCAGCTGCTCTGCGGCGAGGTCCTGTGACCCTGCCTGACACTCCCTTTGGGCTCCAAGGACCCCTGACAAGGCAGCCTCGAGGGCCTCAAGGTGTCGCCGCCGGGCGGTGAAGCTCCCCTCCTGCTCCGGTTCGATGCCGAGTTGATCGGCAAGGACCATGAAAAGATCGTCGATGCCGTCGCCGCTTTTGAGAGAAACTCTCACATGGATGCCTTCATCGGAGATAACCCTGCCCGGGGTTCTCCCGGAGAGATCTATCTTGTTATGGATCAAGATCACGGGAATCCCATCGGGTAACGCATCGATCAGCGCATCATCGGGCGTCGCCTCGTTATCATCGATGACCAGCAAAATCAGATCGGCCACGGTGATGGCTGCTCGGGTCCTTTGGATCCCCTCCCGTTCAACTGGGTCTGTCGCGTTGTCCCGAAGCCCCGCGGTATCGATGATATGAAGAGGAATCCCCCCGAGCTGAATGGCTTCTCGGAGAGTGTCTCGGGTGGTGCCGGGGATGGGTGTCACAATGGCCCGATCTTCACCGGCGAGCCGATTGAGAAGGCTTGATTTGCCGGCATTGGGGCGACCCGCTAGGACCAAGGTCGCGCCTTCACGCAGGCGTTGACCCTTCAGCGCCAGGGATTTGATCGACGTGAGCTGCTGCTCTAAGGCCTTCAGCTGGTCGATCACCTTAGCCTCGGTGAGAAAGTCGATCTCCTCATCACTGAAATCGATGGCCGCCTCAATCAGGAGACGGAGCTCAATCAACGCCTCCACCAGCGCATGGATCTGATCTGAAAAGACCCCTTTGAGCGATCTTTGAGCGGCCCGCGCTGCAGAAGCGGTCGCGCTGTCAATGAGGTCTGCGATCGCTTCGGCTTGTGCAAGGTCGATTTTTCGGTTCAGAAAAGCGCGCTCACTGAATTCCCCCGGGCGGGCGAGCCTGCATTCCAGCTGGATCAGTCGTTCCAAGATGAGATCAAGGACCACGGGACTGCCGTGGGCATGAAGCTCAAGGACGTGTTCGCCGGTAAAGGAATGTGGCGCTGGAAAATAAAGGGCGAGGCCTTGATCGATCGCTTGGCCATGCTGATCGAGAAACCCCCCAAAGGAGGCGTAGCGGGGTTCTGGTATTTTTCCAAGCAGCGGCGTTAAGAGAGCTGGAACCGCCTCTCCGGATATGCGGATGACACCAATACCACCGCGACCTTGTGGTGTCGCGATGGCTGCGATGGTGTCGCCGGAGACGTGCATCATGCCATGATCGGATCAAGCGGCCCCTTGGGGCGACCGGTCAGCCCGAATCAGGCCTTGGCTGCGGTCGCTGCTTCACCAATGGTCTTGTTGATGTACCACTGCTGGAGGATCGACAACAGGTTGTTGACAACCCAATAGAGCACCAGACCCGAGGGGAAAAAGGCAAAGAACCCAGTGAACATAACAGGAAAGAACTGCATGATTTTGGCTTGCAGTGGATCTGATGGCGGTGGGCTCAGCCGTTGTTGGATGAACATCGAGACCCCCATCAAGAGGGGCAGGATGAAATAAGGGTCTTTCGAGGAGAGATCAGTCAGCCAGCCGATAAAGGGGGCCTGGCGCATCTCGACGGTTTCAATCAGCACCCAGTAGAGCGAGATAAAGACGGGGATCTGAACCAGGATCGGAAGGCAACCCCCCAGAGGATTGACCTTTTCCTTCCGGTACATTTCCATCATGGCTTGATTGAGCTTTTGCTTATCCGGACCGAAACGCTCCTTAAGCTCGGCCAGCTTCGGCTGCATCTTCCGCATATTGGCCATCGAGCGGTAACTCGCGGCGGACAGACGGAAAAAGAGAGCTTTCAAGGTGACGGTGACCAGAATGATCGCCCAACCCCAGTTATCAAAGATCTTGTGAAACTGCTCGAGGAGCCAGAAGATCGGTTTGGCGATCAGCGTCAGGGCCCCGTAATCGACGGTCAGGTCAAGCCCTGGGGCCGTGCTTTCAAGCACCCGCTGCAGTTTGGGGCCGGCGAAAAGCTCGGCCGAGAAGGACTGGCTGGAACCCGGTGGGATCTCCGTCGCTGGGCCATAGGCGCCGATCACAAAATGATTGTCCGCCAGCGCTTTGGTGTAGAACCCGGTCTCCTCACCGACCTTCGGTATCCACGCGGCGGCAAAATAATGCTGAATCATGGCGACCCAGCCATCCTTACCGGTCTTTTCGAGGTTTTCCCCGGCCATATCCTTGAAGCTGATTTTTTTGTATTTCTCTTCTGGCGTGAAAAGAACCGCACCGGTATAGGTTCTGACAAACTGATCCTTGTTTTTATCGCCAGGATCTTTTCGCTGCAGCTGAAGGTACTGTCTTCCAGTCCATGGCGTGCTGCTTTGGTTGTCGACCGTCTGCTCGAGAGCGATGTCATAGCTGCCGCGCTTCAACACATAGGTCTTGGTGACCGTGACACCGAGGCCATTGGTCCAGGTGAGTGGAATCCGCAGTTCGTTCTCCCCCTTAGCGAGGGTGAAGGAGGTTCCTTTTGTCTGCCAGGTCGAGTGGTGCGTTGGGGCTTGGTTCTCGGCCCCGATGAATCCATTCTGAGAGATAAAGACCAGATCTTCATCGGTGAAGAGCCTCACGGGCTTGTCTGGGTTTTCCTTCGCTTCCGGATATTGAAGGAGTTCGAGAACACGGATATCGCCGCCTTCACTATCAAGCTCCATCCGAACGACGTCGCTCGCGACCGTGATCCGCTCCCGGCTCACCAGCTCTGGGGCCAGCGGGCTGCTGGATGCGCGGCTTTCACTGCTGGCATTAGCAGCAGCGGGGAGATCAGGACTGTCTTGGCGGGCTTCTGGAGTGGCGCTGGTCGTGATCGGTGGCTTGGGCCCGTAATCCATCTGCCATTGCTGGTACAGCATGACGCTCAGGAAGAAGAAGAACACGATCAGTATGAACCTTGCATTATCCATTGGTTATTTCCGGTTTCTTATTGGGTACAGGGTCAAATCCGCCATCGTTCCATGGATGGCATTTAAAGAGCCGCCTTAGCGTGAGGCCGGTTCCACGAAGGGCGCCGAACCGCTCCAGTGCCGTTAGAGCATAAACCGAACAGGTCGGTTCAAATCGGCAATGTTGACCGACCCAGGGACTGATCAGGTAGCGGTAGATTCGGATGAGGGCGATGAGTATGGTTTGCATTGCCTCAGCAGATGGGCCCAGTGTTTGCGGAACGAAAGGGCGAGTGTTTCATAGTCTGCTGTGCTGGCGCCACCGCGTGCCATGACAACAATATCGAGCCCTGCAAGCGCTGCCTGATGGTGTCTGAAGGCTTCTCGGGCCAGACGCTTGATTCGGTTCCGGTCCGTCGCATGGCGAATGTTCCGCTTGGAGATGGCGAGCCCTAGGCGTGGCACCTTAAGACCGTTGCTTCTTGCAAGAATCGTCAGATAGGCGTCAGAGGACTTGGCCGCTTCGGCAAATACCCCCTTGAAAGCAGCCGCGGTTAAGAGGCGGTGCGAGCGGGGGAACCCGAAGCGCGGAACCGGCAAATCGTCAGACAGCGAGCCGCTTGCGACCCTTTGCCCGACGTGCGTTGATGACCTGACGACCGCCACGGGTCTTCATGCGAGCGCGAAAGCCGTGTGTACGAGCACGTTTGATCTTGCTGGGCTGGTAAGTTCTTTTCATGATGGATGCCTTGCAAAACGAAGATACAAAAGAGGCGGAATGCTATAGCACCTTGGGTTTGTCTGTCAAATATCGGGTCATCCGCAGGATGAGTTATAGTACTGTAACGGCTGCAATGGCCCCTTCGATCAACCTTTTATTACGCCGAGACGCTAGCCTGTCCCCATGAGCATTATTTGGTCTGAATGCCTGAATCGCCTGGAGGGTGAACTGCCCCCCCAGCAGTTCAATACGTGGATTCGGCCCTTGCAGCCACTTGAGGAGGGCACGGTCCTTAAGCTTTTAGCCCCCAACAAGTTTGTCTTAGACTGGATACGCCAGCACTTTCTGGGCCGTATCGAAGAGGTTCTGGCGGCTCAAAATGATGCAGCACCGATCGTTATGCTCGAAATTGGGAGTCGGCCGGGAGAGCATGAGACACCAAAGGCAAGGGCCCCATCGGTCCGCTCCCCGGCGGGGCGTAAGGTTTTTCCAAATAACCTCAACCCGAGTTTCAATTTCGGCAACTTTGTTGAGGGGAAATCCAACCAGCTGGCCAAGGCGGCCTCCATGCGGGTTGCTCAGGATGTGGGCCGCGCTTATAACCCTTTGTTTATTTATGGGGGTGTGGGGCTAGGGAAAACCCATCTGATGCATGCGATCGGCAATGAGATTCTGAAGGATAATCCGAGCGCCAACATTATTTATCTTCACTCAGAACGGTTCGTATCGGATATGGTGAAGGCGCTGCAGCACAACGCCATCAATGCCTTTAAAGAGTTTTATCGGACGGTGGATGCGCTCTTGATTGACGACATTCAATTCTTTGCGGGCAAGGAGCGCTCGCAGGAAGAGTTCTTTCATACCTTCAATACCCTGCTTGAAAACAAGCACCAGATTGTTCTCACCTGTGATCGTTATCCTAAGGAAATCAAAGGTCTTGAGGAGCGCCTCAAATCAAGATTTGGATGGGGTTTGCCCGTCGCTGTAGAGCCGCCGGATCTTGAAACACGTGTGGCCATCTTGATGAGCAAGGCGCAACAGGCCGGGGTTGAATTGCCTGATGAGGTCGCTTTCTTAATGGGTAAGCGGATACGATCGAATGTCCGCGAACTCGAAGGCGCCCTGAGACGGGTGATAGCCAATGCGCACTTCACAGGAAAGCCCATTACCCTCGATTTTGCCCGCGATGCCTTGAAGGATCTAATTGCCCTTCAGGACCGTCTAGTGAATATAGAAAACATTCAAAAGACCGTGGCTGAATACTTTAAAATTCGGGTCGCGGACCTGTTGTCGGCTAAGCGGACCCGGGCGGTCACCCGTCCTCGCCAGGCGGCGATGGCGCTCGCAAAAGAATTAACCAATCACAGCCTTCCTGAAATCGGCCAATGGTTTGGTGGACGGGATCACACCACGGTCCTCCATGCTTGCCGAAAGGTGCAGGAGCTGAAGGAAAGCGACAGCAAATTTGCCGAAGACTATAGCAATCTCAAACGGACGCTCTCCGCTTAAAGTGATGGGCGCTCACGTCAAACGTACCCTCAGGACCCCGCCATGAAATTTTCCATTGCACGAGAGAGTTTTCTCGCACCCCTTTCGCATGTGGCCAGTGTCATTGAAAAAAACCAGATCATCCCGATACTCGCCAACGTGGTTCTCACCGTCAAGGAGGGGTGGCTTGAGCTGATTGGGTCCGACCAGGAAGTCCAGCTCAAGGCCCGCGTTGAGCTGGCGGCGGCGGAAGACGGCGCGGTGACGGTCCCGGCGCGACGGCTACTCGATATTTTTCGACTGTTACCGGATCACAGCCGAGTCAGTTTTGAACTGCGTGACGATCGTCTTCTGATCCGCTCCGGCAGTAGTCGCTTTAATCTCATTACGCTTCCGGTGGAGAATTATCCGGCCTTCGATGTGGGGGTACCTGAGCTTGAGGTGAGTGTCGAAACCATCGTCTTCAGCAAAGCGCTCGAGAAAACCATTTTTGCCATCGCTCAGCAAGATGTCCGTAACTATCTGAAGGGCCTCCTGATTGACTTTGAGGGTAAAACACTGCGGACAGTGGCCTCCGATGGTCATCGGCTCGCCGTCTATCAAGAGGTATTGCCCGAAGCCTTTGGTGTCAATCGACAGATCATTTTGCCGCGGAAGGGGGTCTTGGAGCTCTACCGGCTCCTCGGGGACGCCGATGACCGACTCATCATCCAGATATCCCCCCATACGGCCCACATCAACCTCGGGTCCGTGACGTTTTCATCCAAACTGATCGAGGGCCGCTATCCTGACTACCAGAAAGTGATGCCCGACCCTCCCTTGATGACCTATATCGCGGCGCGCGATGAGTTTAAGGGCGCTCTGAGTCGTGTTGCCCTGATGACCAGTGAAAAACAGAAATGCATCGGTCTTGAGGTCGGCGCTGACGGTGATATGGTGCTCAAGGGCTTTAACCAGGAACAGGATGAAGCCGAGGAGCGATTGACGGTGGATGCCGATGGGGGCTCGGTATCCGTAGGATTCAATGCGGCCTACCTGATGGATGTCATCAACCACATTGATTCGAAGGATCTCAGGCTCTCCTTTACCTCCTCTGCGACCAGCTGTCTGGTGGAGGATCTCCTCGATACCCGTTTCCGTTATGTCGTTATGCCCATGCGGCTATAGGTTTCTAGCCCTCGCCCACGAGCTTAGAGTCCTTTTTCGGTGAGTCTTATCAAGCTGAGAATCGAGGGTCTTCGAAACCTGTTGCCGGTCTCGATTGAACCTGCGCCGCGGCTCAACTACATTGTCGGCCCAAACGCCAGTGGCAAGACCTCACTCCTTGAGGCCATTTACCTCCTGAGTCGAGCCCGCTCCTTCAGAAGCCCCAACGCGCATCAGCTGGTTCAATTTGGGGCGCCTCTTCTGACCGTTTCAGGCCAGGTAGTTTCTCCTGAAGCCGATATCGCCACCATCGGGGTCCAGCTCGCCAAAGGCCACCGGGAGATTCACCTCAAAGGTCGCCCCCTCGTTTCCAGTGCGGCCTTGATGCGGGTGTTCCCGCTGCTGGTCATTCAGCCTTCCGGTATTGCCCTCTTGGAGGGCCCGCCGAAACTTCGGCGCAACTTCATGGATTTTGGCGTTTACCATCAGGACCCTGACTACCTCGATGGCTGGCGTCGTTATACCCGCGCCCTTCATCACCGCAATGCCCTCCTCAGGGCCTCAAGGGTTCGCGAGTTGACGCCATGGAATCATGAAATGGCGCGGTACGGTATAATGGTGCATGAGGCACGAACCGCTTATCTTGAGCAGTTGAAGCCGCTGTTTGAAGAGATTGGGGGGCGCTTTTTCAACGATACGCCTTTGGGCCTGCGTATTCATCCCGGTTGGGACATCAACCAGCCGCTTGAAACCATCCTCGACAAAGAACACCAGTTGGATCTTCGTTACGGACATACCCAGGCGGGGCCACACAAAGGCGATTTTTCGGTCCTTTTTGGGCACAAGCCGGTCAAGGGCTTGGTCTCCAGAGGGCAGATGAAGCTTCTGGTCTATGCCCTGTTGTTGGCGCAAGCTGGGTTGATGGAAGAGCGGCACGGGTCGAGCGGTTGTGTGCTGATCGACGATATCGCCTCAGAGCTCGACGAGCCCAATCAACAGGCGCTGATGAATATATTGGCTGGGCGTAAGACCCAGTTTTTTATTACTGCCACGCACCGCGACGCGCGTGTGACCCAAGGGTCCGCCGGGGTGGGCGTGTTTGAGATTGCACAAGGCCGGATCATCAAGGCATAAAAGGTATATGACCAACAACGCACAAGCTTCCGATTACGACAGCAGTTCCATCAAGGTTCTGAAGGGTCTTGATGCCGTCCGCAAACGGCCAGGCATGTACATTGGTGATACGGATGATGGGACCGGATTGCACCACATGGTGTTCGAAGTCGTCGATAACGCTATTGACGAGGCGCTCGCCGGGTATTGCACGAACGTGGGTGTTTTCATCCACAGCGATGAATCGATCACGGTCAGTGATGATGGGCGAGGGATTCCGGTTGATATCCACCAGGAGGAAGGCCGTTCTGCAGCCGAAGTGATCATGACGGTGCTGCATGCCGGCGGCAAATTCGATGACAATTCCTACAAGGTCTCAGGGGGCCTTCATGGGGTGGGCGTATCGGTGGTGAATGCGCTGTCTCAAACCCTGCGTCTTGAGATATCGAGAGGCGGTCAGAAGTACCTGCAACACTACGTTCACGGCGTTCCGCAGGCGCCTCTTGAAAGTGTTGGCGCCTCCGAGGCGACAGGGACCACCGTTCATTTCAAGCCAAGCGCTGAAACCTTCAACAACATTGAGTTTCATTACGAGATTTTGGCGAAGCGTCTGCGTGAATTGTCGTTCCTCAATTCCGGTGTCTCCATCAGGCTGCACGATGAACGCACGGATAAATCGGATCATTTCGAGTACGAGGGCGGCATCCGGGCCTTTGTGGAGCATCTCAACAAAAACAAGAACCCGCTGTTTGATCGCGTCTTTTATTTCTCGACGGAAAAGGAAGGGATCACGGTGGAGGCCGCGCTCCAGTGGAATGACTCCTATCAAGAAAATATCTACTGTTTCACCAATAATATTCCACAGCGCGACGGAGGGACTCATCTGGCCGGTTTCAGGGGTGCCTTGACCCGGACATTGAACCTCTATATTGATGAACAAGGCCTCTTGAAGAAACAGAAAGTCGACACCTCCGGTGACGACGCCCGCGAGGGATTGACGGCCATTCTCTCGGTCAAGGTGCCGGACCCCAAATTTTCCTCTCAGACGAAGGATAAGCTCGTCTCCTCGGAGGTGAAAGCGGTGGTCGAGTCGGCGATGGGCGAAAAATTTCAGGAATTCATGCAGGAAAATCCTGGAATCGCTAAGTCGATTGCGAACAAGATGATTGAGGCGGCGCGTGCTCGCGAGGCGGCCCGTAAAGCCCGTGAAATGACGCGAAGAAAAACGGCGCTGGATATCGCGGGTCTTCCTGGAAAACTAGCGGATTGTCAGGAAAAGGATCCAGCGCTTTCTGAACTCTTTATTGTCGAGGGTGATTCTGCAGGCGGCTCAGCCAAGCAGGGTCGAGACCGAAGAACGCAAGCTATCCTTCCGCTCAAGGGCAAGATTCTCAATGTTGAACGGGCGCGCTTTGATCGGATGATCTCCTCAGAGGAGGTAGGTACGCTCATCACCGCCATGGGTTGTGGCATCGGTCGAGAGGAGTACGACCCCAACAAATTGCGCTATCATCGAATCATCATCATGACCGATGCCGATGTCGACGGTTCTCACATCAGAACCCTATTGCTGACCTTTTTCTACCGTCAGATGCCCGAATTAATCGAGCGTGGCCATATTTATATTGCTCAGCCGCCTCTTTACAAGGTCAAGAAGGGCAAGCAGGAGCAGTATGTCAAGGATGATCAGGAGCTCAACCATTATCTTCTTCAGCTCGCACTTGAAAAGACCCGACTCCACCCCGACGAAGATACCCCTCCGATTCAGGGAGCCGGGCTTGAAACGCTGGCGAGGGATTATCTCTCAGTCCGCGCTATTGTCGTGCGTTTAGGCCGTCGCTACGACGAATCGCTGTTGAATGCACTGACTGAGCTGCCGGTGCTTGAAACCGGCATGCTGACCGATCCTATTGCCTTTAAGCCCTGGTTGGATGCGCTCCTTGCGCGGCTTAACCAGATCGAACTGGGCGCACAGTTTGCCATAGTGCCTGAGTTCAGTGACCTACCGGATGGCTTCCGACTGGTCGTCAGCAAGCGTCTCCACGGCGTCTATAAGCATTTTGAATTGGGCGCGGGTTTCTTCAATTCCATCGACTATCGTCGACTCGGCGGCTTTTCAAAGCAGGTAGAAGGCCTTTTTGGTCGTGAGACGTACGTGGCGTCTGATGATCGGCGTGCCACCGTAGAAAATTTCCAAGCGGCATTTGATTGGATGATGAGTGAGGCTCGACGAGGCCAGCACATCCAGCGTTATAAAGGTCTTGGTGAAATGAATCCAGACCAACTTTTTGAGACGACGCTGGATTCTAATACCCGACGCCTGTTGCAGGTAAAGATTGAAGATGCGATTACTGCCGATGAGATTTTCACCACCTTGATGGGCGATCAGGTTGAACCACGCCGTGATTTCATTGAAAAAAATGCGCTGCAAGTGTCGAATCTCGACATTTGATCGGTGCCCAGGGTGGCCTTCTAGGCTGGCTGACCCTCTGGGGACGCGATGATTTCCTACAACCCCAAATCCTGGTGGGGCCTGATCTTCAAGTTCCATAAAAGTGACACCTTCAGAAGGCTGTTGCCTAACATGGTGATCATCTCGGTATATGTGCTCGGCATCGCCTATCTCCATCAGGCCGTCTTTCAAGGCTACTTGGCCTTCACCCCAGTGATCCACTCGTTGCTGGGGTTTGTGATTTCCTTGTTGCTGGTCTTTAGAACGAATACGGCCTATGAGCGGTGGTGGGAGGCCCGGCGTTTTTGGGGGCAGCTGACCAATGTCTCGCGAAATATCGCCCTGAAGTTAGATGCGGTTCTTCCTGGCGCCCACGCTTCAAGGGCCCTGCTCTCGAGCCACCTGACCCGCTTCCCAAGGGCCCTGGCCCATCATCTCCGCGATCTCCCTTATGAAACGGGGTCGACGATACAACATGCCCCATCGGCGGTGACCGCAGCGATCTATCGTGAGCTGTCAAGCCTTCGGCGCCGGGGTGAATTGGGCCTTGAGGACATCCTCTTCCTTGATGCCACCCTCTCCCAGCTCCCTGAGATCTGTGGTGGTTGCGAGCGCATCAAGAAAACGCCGATACCCTATTCCTATCACCTCTTCATCAAGAAATTCATCTTCGCCTATATCGTTTCTTTGCCCTTTCTCTTTGTCTCTGAATTTGGCTATTGGACCGCACTCTTTGCCACCTTTCTTTTTTATGTGCTGGGTAGCCTCGAGATCCTCGCCGAGGAGGTAGAAAACCCTTTTGGCACCGACGCCAATGACCTTCCTTTGGACGATTTTTCTGTCACCATTCGGGTCAGCGTCGAGGAGATCCTTCTTTCCGGCAACCGCGCTTGAGGAAAGCTCATGCGGCCAGGGATTGAGGCGATCCGAGAGGGTCATGGCAGGGCCTTATTCCAATAGATCTCTTCGCTGAATAAGCCCTTAAAAGTAAACGCCGGAGCCTAAGACGGGTTGATATAATCGCTGATGCAGTGCACCTCAGGTAATGGCTCCTCTATGGCTGAACACATTCTGTTTCTCACCGGAAAGTTGGCTGAAAAACAGTTGGTTCGGACGCTAGGCGATATGCAGCCTGATTTCACCTGGACGGTCCATGTACTCGGCGTTTCGGTGGCCGCCTTGATGACCGCTGATATGATCAGGCGCCGGCTAAAGGAGACGTTTGGCGCCGACAGGATCATTATCCCAGGGCGCTGCCGCGGGGATCTTGATGCCCTTTCCGCTGATCTTGGTCTTAAGGTTGAGCGAGGCCCTGAGGAAATACATGACCTACCGGAATTCTTCGGTAAGCAGCGCCATCCCCTCGATCTTTCCCGTTACGAACTGCGCATCTTTGCAGAAATTGTTGATGCTCCGCAGTTAAGTGTCGATGCCATCATGGTGAGGGCGGAGCGATACGCGTTGAATGGCGCCAATGTGATTGATCTTGGCTGTTTGCCGGAGACACCGTTTCCGCATTTGGTGGAAACGATTGGGGCGCTCAAATTGAGAGGCTTTGAGGTCAGCGTCGACTCGCTCGATCCACAAGATCTTTTGGCGGGTGGACAAGCGGGGGCTGACTTTCTCCTGAGTCTGACCGAGGAGACTCTTTGGATTATGAATGAGGTGGCGTCGACCCCCATCCTCATTCCATCGCCACATGGCGATCTTGAGTCGCTCGATCGGGTCATTGCGCGGCTTGAGGATGGGCGTCGCCCTTTCATCGTGGATCCGATTTTGGACCCGATTCATTTTGGTTTCACCGAGTCGATTACCCGCTACCATCGGGTCAGGCGACGTCACCCGAATGTCGAGATCATGATGGGGGTCGGTAATCTCACCGAATTAACCCATTGCGACACCGCGGGCATCAACGGTCTGTTGCTGGGCATTTGTTCCGAACTTCATATTCGTCAGATTTTGGCGACCGAAGTCAGCCGGCATGCGAGGACCGCTATTCGCGAAGCAGACCGCTTGAGGCGGATCATGTTTGCCGCGCGGGAAATGAACCGGCTCCCGAAACAGATTGATGATGGGCTGATGGCGATTCATGAGCGGCGCCCTTTTCCGTTGGAGCCTTGGGCCATTGAAGAGTTGACGAAGGCCATCAAGGATCCTAGCTATCGAATCTTGGTGAGTGATGAGGGCGTGCACATCTTTAACAGAAATGGCCAGCATAAGGGCCATGATCCCTTTGGCTTTTTTCCATCTCTTGGCGTTGAAGACGATGGCGGCCATGCCTTTTATCTCGGTGTGGAATTGGCCCGTGCAGAGATAGCCTTTCAATTAGGGAAGCGTTATACCCAGGATCAACCCCTTCAGTGGGGCGCTATGGCGGACCCCCTCGTGGCGGGGGAGATCGATCCCCATACCTACAAGGCGGCAGGGACCACCCTGAAGCCATCGTCATGGGCTGACGGCAGGCTCAAGACCCTTGACGCCAAGGAGGAGAAGACATGATTCGTGAAGTGATTGTCTCAACGATGTCACTCGAAGGCTGCATCCATTTGGCTCCGATGGGCATCCATGTCTTGGAGGAAGGGATGCTCTTGATGCCTTTTAGGCCCTCCACCACGCTGGAGAATGTGCTCGCTACCGGTGTGGCGGTCATGAATGCAACGGACGATGTGCGGGTTTTTTCTGGATGCCTCACCGGTCGGCGGGATTGGCCTTGTGTGCCTTCGGACCGGGTAGTTGGTTGTCGCCTTGAGAGCGCCCTCTCTCATACGGAGTTGAAGCTCCAGCGGGTAGAGGAGGACCCTCTTCGCCCTAAACTTTATTGTACGGTCGCTCATGAAGCGCAGCATCGCCCCTTCAAGGGGTTTAATCGGGCACAATTCGCCGTGATCGAAGCCGCCATTTTGGTCAGCCGGCTTGATCGATTGCCCCTTGAAAAAATCCAGCGCGAACTAGACACCCTCGCGATTGCACTTGAGAAAACAGCAGGCCCCCTGGAGCATGAAGCCTGGTCCTGGCTCATGGATAAGGTCCGTCTTTTTATGGGAGAGGAGTAAATGGTCCGGTTACTCGCCAGTGTGGCTCATCTTGAAGAAGCCGAGGCGGTGGTCGGTCTTGGCGTTGATATTCTAGATCTTAAGAACCCCAACGAGGGGGCGCTCGGTGCCTGGTCGTTTGATGACGTAAGAATCGCCGTGGATGCCCTCAAGGGGCAGGTGTTGAGTGCCACCATCGGGGATCTTCCCATGCGCCCGGATCTGATTGTGAGTGCCGTGAGGGCGATGGCTTTATGCCGCGTTCACTACGTCAAGCTAGGGTTTTTTCAAGGGGATCCCTGGGGCCCGGTTCTCGCCGCTGTGAAGCAGCTTGATCTTTACGAAGTTCACTTGGTGGCGGTTCTCTTGGCTGATCATCCCCTCGATCTTGCCGTGATCAGGACGCTCAGAGAATCTGGCTTTTCGGGGGTGATGCTGGATACGGCAGATAAATCCAAGGGTTCGCTAAGACACGGTCGTTCCGATGACTTTATTGGTGCCTTCGTCGAGGAGGCCCATGCCCACTCGCTTCTTTGCGGTCTCGCCGGCTCCCTGACCTTAGCGGATATCGAGCCCCTTTCAAGGCTTGGCCCCGATTATCTTGGGTTCCGCGGCGCGCTTTGTGATGGGGGCCGGACCCAACGCCTTAATCCCTCGCGGCTGATGACGCTCAAAGCAGAAATGGAACGGTTGACCGATGCGCTTTAATTTCTGAGGCCCTATCTATCATGTTGTATTCCCTCTTAAGACCCCTTCTGTTCAAGCTGGATCCAGAACGAGCGCACGATCTGACCTTGGCCTCACTCGCTCAGTTCGCACGGCTTCAAGAGTTCAATCCCTTGCGTCAGTCCAATGGTGGATCCTCGCGTGAAGTGATGGGCCTTTCATTTCCTAATCCCGTGGGCCTTGCCGCAGGACTTGATAAGAACGGAGCGTGTCTTGATGGCCTCGGTGCGCTCGGATTTGGATTTCTTGAAATAGGTACGGTGACGCCAAAGGCTCAGCCAGGGAATCCCAAGCCACGTCTTTTCAGGCTTCCAGAGGCCGAAGCGATCATTAACCGCATGGGCTTCAACAACGAGGGCGTGGATCAATTGCTGCGCCATGTCGCCCATTCATCCTATCGGGGAATCCTCGGAATCAATCTTGGAAAAAACAAGGATACTCCGATCGAGGAGGCGCTCAGCGATTATGCGATAGGACTCCAGAAGGTCTATCCTCAGGCATCCTATGTCACTATCAATATTTCATCGCCCAATACGCCGGGTCTTAGGGCCTTGCAGTCGGCAGGATATCTGGGTGATTTGCTGAAAGGGTTAATGATGCGTCGAAATGAACTGGCCATGATCTACCAGAAGAAGGTTCCCATGGTCCTTAAGATTGCCCCAGATCTTGAGCCTTCGGAACTTGAGATGATCGCCGATAGTTTGTTGCGCTATGAGGTGGATGGGGTCATCGCAACCAATACGACCTTAGCGCGGGAGGGCGTCGCTCAGCTTATGAATGGCCAGGAGGCGGGTGGCTTAAGTGGGGCCCCGGCCCGGGCGCGATCGACTGCCGTGGTGGAGCGTTTAGCCCGGCTCCTCAATGGACGGATCCCTATCATCGCGTGTGGGGGGATTATGGGTCTTGATGATGCTCGGCAGAAAATGGATGCGGGCGCGTCTTTGGTCCAAATCTATACCGGCCTGATTTATCGGGGCCCGGGTTTGGTCACAGCGCTCAGGAGGGGCCTGTGACCATCAACGCCCCGCCTTCCTCAACCACCAAAGCGATCTTCCGATGTCAGAATTGACCCATTTCAATGCGGCTGGTGAGGCCCATATGGTCGATGTTGGGGGCAAGGGAGCCACCGAGCGCGCGGCCGTGGCTGAGGGCATCATCACGATGAAGCCTGAAACACTCGCGTTGATCTTGTCCGGCGGTCACCGAAAAGGCGACGTCTTGGGGATAGCCCGCATCGCTGGGATCATGGCCAGTAAAAGAACCGCCGATCTCGTTCCACTGTGTCATCCCATAGCCCTGACGCATGTCGGCCTTGAGTTTGAGCCCTTAACCTCCGGCCGCGGCATTCGCTGTGTCGCTACGGCCATGACGCTTGGACCGACGGGCGTTGAGATGGAGGCGCTGACGGTCGTTCAGGTTGCGCTCTTGACGATCTATGATATGTGTAAGGCGGTGGATCGTGGAATGGTCATGGAAGGGATTGGCTTACTGAAGAAATCCGGCGGCAAGTCGGGAGAATGGCGGCGAGAGGATCATCAAGAATCCGTTTCCGGCCTTTAACTTAAGCGCCGGGTCTTTTATCTAGCGTCAAAAAGCTGTAGCTGAAATCCACCAAAGGATCATCGGTGATCTTTTCTTCCTGTGAGACTTCCCACGCATTCCAGTCAAAGGCTGGAAATAAGGTATCTCCCTCAAAGGACCGATGAATCAGCGTCAGGTAAAGCCGCTGCGCTGTTGATAAGAAGGCATCATAGAGCGCGGAACCCCCAATGATCATGAGTTCGTCGGCGCCTCTTGCCGCCTCAAGGGACGCCTCAATGGAATGCGCGATGACGCAGCCCTCGGCATGAAATGAGCGATCGTGCGTCAACACGATGTTGGTTCGCCCAGGCAGCGCCCGGCCAATCGATGCGTGGGTGCGCCTTCCCATCAACATCGGCTTCCCCATGGTGATCTCTCTGAATCGTTTGAGATCCGCCGATAAATGCCATGGCATCTGATGGTTGATGCCGATCACATGATTTTGAGCCATCGCCACAATCATGCTCATTCGCATGGCCATCAGTTCCTGCTAAAGATCGAATAGTCCGCTGCGGCTTCTTCCCCCTGCGCTTCCTTAAGGCTTGGGTAATCGACATACCCCTGGTAGCCTCCGCCATAATAAGTCGACGGGTCCGAGGGATTCAGGGGCGCACCTTGTTTGAATCGTTCTGGGAGGTCCGGGTTACTGATGAAGTCTCGGCCAAATGCCACGAGATCGGCTTGGCCCTCTTGGAGGGTTTTTTGCGCGCGCGCTCGTGTATAGCCGCCACAGACGATGAGGGTTCCCTTAAAGTTCTTGCGGATGATTTGCATCAGCTTCTCTCCCTCTGGGTTTTTTTCCTCCACGGTCGCGTGCCCGCCAAAGGTAGGGTCGACGACATGGACGTAGGCCAGTTCCTTCTCATTGAGCTGTTGCGTTAGATAGTCGAATAAGGCTTCAGGGTTTTCATCCCCCATGTCATTAAAGGTTCCTAGGGGAGAAAGCCGAATGCCGACCCGATTTCCACCGAAGACGCGTGTCAGTGCATCAATCACCGACAGGACTAATCGGGCTCGATTCTCGACGGATCCCCCATAGGCATCGCTTCGCTGGTTGGTGGTGGAGTTTAAGAATTGATCTAAGAGATAGCCATTGGCGGCGTGAATTTCGACGCCATCCATCCCGGCGGCGAGAGCGTTCTTGGCGCCTTGAACGAACTGTTGGACGATGCCATCGATCTCGTGGGTCTCCAGCGCGCGCGGCGTCACAAACGGCAGGAACTCTGGTTCCCCTTGGGCATTGGTTACAAATGCCTGACCGCTTGGCGCAATGGCCGAGGGAGCCACCGGCAACCCTTGCTTCGGCTGCAGCCTTGGGTGTGAGATTCTGCCAACGTGCCAGAGCTGCATAAACATAAGCCCCCCGGCATCATGAACCGCCTCGGTCACCAGGCGCCAGCCTTCGATTTGCTCGCTGGTATAGATGCCTGGGGTAAAGGCGTAGCCCTGCCCTTGCTGTGAAACCTGGGTCGCCTCTGAAATAATGAAGCCAGCACTGGCGCGCTGTGCGTAATAGAAGGCGTTTAGCCGCCAGGGGATATTTCCGGGTTGCTGGCTACGAGACCGCGTCAAGGGGGCCATGATGATTCGATTCTTCAGCGTATAAGGCCCTAGGGCATACCGGGTAAAGAGGTCTTGTTTCATGGGGTGTTGGTCTCTCTTTTTTTTGGGGTTTGTCTCACCAGATCAAGTCGTCTGGGACTTCGTAGTGAGCATATGGATCTTCCCGGCGATCGTCATCGCTCTTCTCCTGATGGTTGAGCACCAGGATAAACCGTTTGTCGCGCGCGGCTATTTTCTCGCCTGTTTCACGTGGAACAATTTCGTACTGACGATCCAGTTTCACGAGGGCAATCTGACCTTGAATGAGCTGATCGCGCTGGGCTTTTGGAAGGTGGAGCGTCTTTACGGTTCCGTTATCGGTGAAATGAAACGGCATCTCGCCTTCGGTTCTTGGTAGTTTGCGGGTTTCGATCAATTGGCGAACCTGGGCGGCGAGCGCTCGTTTTTCGAGCTCCGCAAGACGTTGTTGGTTAAGCGCACGATCGCGAGCCGTCTTTTCGGCCCCCGCCTGTCCTTCAGGACCCGATGGCTTGACGGCGGGCTTATGGCTGGTCGCTTTGACCTGTTTGATCTTTTCTTTTTCGGTCTTCTTGATCTGTTTCTGATTGACCAGGCCGGCCTTTAGGAGTTGGTCACGCAATCCGGACATAAAAAGGGTCTCAAGGTAAAGGAGAGGAGGGAAGGTTGATCGTGTCAAGATGGGCCATGTCTTAGCCATCGACCATGAGCTCCTGTGGGGAGATCTTCTAAAGGACGGTGATCGGCAGCTTGCTGGGTCTGGAATGACATCGAAGTTTGGTAATATGAGGAAGGGCTTTTAGCCCTTTGTTGGCCCCATTCTACCGTTCCCCGAAAGCAAGAGCGCATCCTTCATGATCACAAATCCTCATATTGACCCGGTGGCCTTCAGTTTGGGTCCTCTCAAGGTTCATTGGTATGGTCTCATGTATATCGTGGGCATTGGGGCTGCCTGGTGGATGGCGCGGCTGAGGACCAAGGCCCCCGGGTTTCCATGGACCTCCGCCCAGATTGAAGATCTCATATTTTTTTCCGCAGTCGGCCTGATGCTGGGGGGACGCCTTGGGTATATTTTCTTCTACAACTTTTCTGCCTTTATGGCCGACCCGAGCGTTCTGGTTCGGGTTTGGGAGGGCGGTATGTCCTTTCATGGCGGCATGCTGGGGGCTTTTGCCGGGATGTGGTTGTTTGGTCGAAAAGTGGGAGCACGTTTTTCTGACGTGACCGACTTTATAGCGCCTTATGTGCCAATAGGGCTCTTCACCGGTCGTATTGGAAATTTCATCAACGGTGAGTTGTGGGGGAAACCGACGGACCTTCCCTGGGCGATGGTCTTTCCATCGGGAGGGGATATCCCCCGGCACCCCTCCCAGCTTTATGAGGCCCTTCTAGAAGGGATCGTTCTCTTTATTCTGCTGAATCTCTTCCGCCGGATGAATCCACCCAGAACCGCCATGAGCGGTCTCTTTCTTATACTGTATGGGGTCTTTCGGTTCGTGGTGGAGTTCGTCCGGTTGCCGGATGCCCAATTGGGTTATCTCGCCTTTGGATGGCTCACCATGGGCATGGTGTTGTCCTTGCCGATGATCATCGCCGGGCTCTTTATCCTCATCAGGGCGTATTGGGTTCGTCCGATCGTGGTCAAGGCATGGTGATGCGTGATCATCCAGAAACCCAGTACCTCAAGCTTTTAGAGCGATTGCTGCAAGAAGGCGATGTCCGAATCGATCGAACAGGGGTTGGCACCAGGGCCCTTTTCGGGCAGACGCTTCGGTTTGATCTTAGTCAGGGTTTCCCGGTCTTCACCACTAAAAAAATTTTTTGGAAAACAGCCTTCAAGGAAATGCTGTGGATGCTCTCTGGCGGGAGGAACATCAAGGAGCTCTTAGAGCAGAACGTTCGAATCTGGACCGATTGGCCACTGAAACATTATAGGGAGGCGGCCGGTGACCCGATCACCCAGGAGGCCTTCGAACAACGCATCATCAATGAGCCTTTATTTGCTGAACAATGGGGCGACCTTGGCCCCGTTTATGGGTCGCAGTGGCGACGCTGGGCGACGGCCGATGGGCGAGAGATCGACCAACTCAGTGCCTTGGTTGAGGGCCTCAAAGAGAGTCCGCAATCGAGAAGGCTACTCTTTGAGGGATGGAATGTCGGCGAGCTGGATCAGATGGCGCTGCCCCCGTGCCATAAGACCTATCAGTTCTTTGTGGGCAGTGATGGCCGCTTGTCTTCGGCCTTAATGCAACGTTCGGCGGATGCCTTTCTTGGCCTCGGCTGGAATATCGCGAACCTTGGCTTGATCACCCACCTTCTGGCACAGCAATGCGGTTATGAGCCTGGGGAGATCGTCTGGTTTGGGGGTGACGTCCACCTTTATCTCAATCACGTCGAACAGGCGATCACGCAGATCGACAGGGAGCCAAGACCCTTCCCTCGTCTCAGAATTCTTAAGAAACCCAAGGATCTCTTCAGTTATCGCATTGAGGATTTCGAACTACAAGACTACGACCCGCATCCCCACATCGCTGCGGAAGTGGCGGTTTGATGGTTCGATGAGTCTGTCGCGTGATGAATCGCCCGACCTTTTTGGGCCATCGCTGCGCGGTTGCCGGCCCATATTTTTGAGCCGATATTGGCAGGCGTTCAGGATAAACCTTGGCGGTTTTCGATGGAGGGAGCTCATAGGGTACCTCAGGTAAGGGCCTCAGAGCGGGAAGATCGATGGCTTGGAACAGGGAGAGTCTCTACTTAAAGGCTCTCTTGAGAGAGCACGTGGTTAGTTGAGACTTATCGATTCATTGGCGATGTTTGGATGTCGATGATGAGAGAGTCCACGCATCCAGTAAAGAAACATCAACCCTAACGCAGTCAAGAAACCCTTCAAGAAATCGCGATGCTGTATCCAAAGATCACTGAAAGCATCTTGGGTATGGCTTTGGAGCTCTTTTTGAATGAGCGTGCCGGCGATCGCAAGGGCCATCAGCGCAAACAGGCGCCGAAGAATCGTCTGCTTTGCGTGTTGCGCAAATGCTTGGCCCACCAGCGCGCCGATGATGGCAAGACCGGTCATTATTGCGGTGAGGCCGGCCTCAACAGGAACCTCCCCTGACATCCCGAAGAAGGCGGCCACGCAGTTCATGCTGATGACCAGAAGAGACGTTCCAATCGCCGATCGGATGGGAAGCTTCCCTAGAAGATGAAGCGCAGGAACGATGACAAAGCCTCCGCCAACCCCAATTAAGCCGGTCATGGTGCCTACCAGAAAGCCATCAAAAAGGACCTCAGGTAGATTCAGGCGGGTGGGACATGCCGGCTGATCATCACGCCGGATATCGGTCGGCCGCTGCCGCGGGGAGACCAACATACTGAGGGATGTCCAGATCATCATGATGGCCAACAACAAGAGCAGTAGATCTGAAGGCAGCTCCCTCGCGAGATGTCCTCCACCATAAGCGCCGATCATTCCCGAAGCGCCAAAAACAGCACCGTTTTTCCAGCAAACAGTCTTCTGTCTCGCATGACCGATTAAGGCCACAAGGCTGGTGATACCCACCACGATCAGAGCACTCAGGATGGCCTGCTGAACGCTCCAGCCGGCCAGAAAGACCAGGGTCGGAACCAAGAGGATGGATCCGCCGCCGCCTAGAAGCCCAAGGAGGAGTCCGATCAATACGATCAACAGTCCGAGTGGGTAAAGTGGGAGGAGGGCCAGATCCATGGTGGGTGTCCTAAAGTGTTCCGCAGGCGAGATTAGCGGGGATCGCCGCATGCATGTGTGGGGGCGCCGCTAAATGGAGATTCGCCATGAGCGCTATGAAGGTTTGACGATCAGCGGCCCCCCCGAGGCGGGAATTGCTTCTACGCTCCTCCTCAAGGGTAGAAACGGTCCTTCCATGATAATCATGTCCGGGATAAACGAGCGTATCCGGCGGCAATGAGAAAATCCTTTGATGGATACTGTCGAAAAGACGGCCGGCGTCCCCTTCTTGAAAATCAGTACGGCCGCACCCCCCGATCAATAAGCTATCCCCGGTGAAGACTCGGTCGGACATGACGATGCTGATGCATCCGGCGGTATGGCCTGGAGTATGTCGAATGTCAAATTCAAGGTGGCCGACCTGAAGGAAGACCCCATCGCTCACCAGGAGATCCGCGCAGCGGGCACCGGCGTCCCGATGGACAATGCTTTTGCTCCCCCGTTCGGCTTTGAGGCGTCCCGCGCCCGTGATATGGTCAGCGTGAACATGGGTCTCGAGCGTATATGTCAAAGACAGCGCTAGATCATCCAGTAAGGTGAGATAACGCGGCACCTCGGTGTCAACAGGATCGATCAGAATGGCTCGCCTCGTGGATTCACAGGCAAGCAGATAGGTAAAGCTGGATGTCTGGGGTTCAAGGAGTTGACGAAAGATCATCGGTGCAGCGGCTCCAGAAGCATTAGAGTATGCTAATGATATCGCAGTTTCTTGGTGGGTGGTGTTCAGTGGTCATCCCGACAGGCGAGGAGGCCTTCTTCAAGGGTTGGATAGGCCAGTGTCACCAGAAGCTCGCGCCTCATTTTTTGATTATCGAGGCGCTTTGATTCATCAAGAAAGGACAGCATATTTTGGCTGAGGACGCTGCGGGCTTGTTCGAGGCTGATCGCCTTCGGGCGGGGGATGTCAAAAAGATCGGCCACTCGCCAGAAATAATCGGTCATGGTGCTGGGATGACCATCACTGATATTGTAGGCCGACCCAGGCCGACCTAAGCGGGCGGCCGCGAGACAAGCCTTTGCGAGGTCATCGGCATGAATGCGATTGGTGTAGGGGGCCTCTGCTGGCGCGATGACCGGCAAACCCTTTCGGAGGCGCTCCAAGGGCAAGCGTCCAGGACCATAAATGCCGGGGACTCTTAGAATGATGATCTCGGCGTCGTTGCGTTGGCTCCATGATGCCAGCATGGATTCTGCAGCAAGTCGGCGTTGCCCCCTCTGTGATAGCGGAGTGAGTGGTGCGGTTTCATCGATCCAGCCTCCCTGACAATCGCCATAAACGCCGCTGGTACTGATGTAGATCAGCCGCCGGGGGGGGGCTTCCATGGCTTCGAGCCAATGGCGCAATCGAGGATCATCTAACCCACTGGGCGGCGGTGGGGCGAAGTAGTAGACGATGTCGGCTGGCCGCAGAATCGCGCTGAGGGAGTCGGGCCGATCGAGATCCCCCACGAGGGGATGGATGCCCTCGTCAAGGAGTGGTTTGCAGCGCTCCGTTGATCTTACAAGGGCCTCAATGGAACCGCCTGCTTGTCGTTCAAGACGGGCGACGCGGCGTCCAATATCGCCGCAGCCGATCACCAAATGGGTGGCTTTCATGGTCAAAGGATGAATCTCCACAAAGGGGTAATCAATGTTGCCGTCTGACGATGTTGTCAGACCGCTGATGCGGGGCGAAGTGTCCGCTCGGATGATAGAATTGCATAGATCAAGTCTCTTGCTGATCATTTTTTCCTGAATCTCATGAGTCCATGGTTTCACATTATCCTTGCTTGGGCTTAAAAGATTTGGCGTTCCCTTTTCATCTATTCCAAGAGGGACGGTTCCTGATGAGAGCCTTTCTTGGTTTCACGCTGGGGGTGGTTTTATGGTTCCCCCATACGGCCTTGGCCGAGCCAGTCCTTGGCGACCATCTCGATGAGATCTTCATTGATGATGGCCTGACCCTCAAGGAAGTGGTGGACATGACCTTTGAACGCTATCCCCAGTCAGCGTTGATTGAGGCCTACCAGGAGGAGGCTCGGGCGCTTGAGCAAAGAAGCAGTAGCTGGATTGCGGGCTACCCGATGATCTATCTCCAGTACATTGATGATGCCTTGATTTCTAACCGGGGGATCAGTGACGTTCAGAGTGGTTATCAGGTTCCCCTCTGGATGTGGGGGCAAAAAGATGCCAGCCAGAAAGTCAGCGACGAGGCCAAACAGGCGGCGGAATACTACACCGTTGCCATGAAGCACGAAATTGCAGGCCTCGTCAGAGATACGCTTTGGAATTGGCGCTTGGTTGAAAATCGCAGAGACATCGCCGGCAAAATTCTCGAAGTGGCTGAAAAACTGACCCGAGTAGTCCAACGACGAGTTGAATTAGGGGATCTTGCAAGAGCCGATCTGCTGCTCGCTGAAAGCGATGAACTTGAGAAAAAGACCCTCTATATTCTGGCTGAAGCCGAGGTCATGCATGCGCGAAAGGCGTATCAGAATCTGACGCGGATGACGCGGGTCCCCCGCCACTTGGAGGAGATAGTCTCGAAGGTTCGGGAGATGGACGAACGACATCCCGCTATCGCAGCGGCCAATGCCTCCGTGGAACGGGCGCAAGCGGAAGTTGAACTGACCCGACTCTCAAAGCAAGGTAACCAGCCAACAGTATTGTTGGGGAGTGACAGCACCTCCATTGGGCAGACCAACAAGGATGGGAGTTATGGCACCAGTCGTAATTATGGAACCGGAACCAATTTGGTCTTTCAGATTCCGATCGGAGGGGATGACTGGCACGCCCCGCAAGTGGCTCAGGCCAATCTCTTACTCAATGAAAAAATCGTTCAGCGGGAAACCCTCAGGCGACAGCTCGAGAAGGCGCTGCACGAAGCGCAGCATAATTTCGAGGTTGATACGGCCGCGATGGCCATCGCCGATCGGCGCAAGACGATCGCGGTCACCCAGATTGAAATGAGCAAAATTGCCTTTGAGGCGGGGGAGGTCGCACTGATTGATTATTTGAAGATCCTGTCTGGCGCCCAGGCAGCCATTCGTGATGCGACCGAACGCGCCATTCTGCTTCAAAAAGACACCGCGATAATCAATCAGGTGCTGGGAATTTCTCCGTGAGACGTTTTGTTGTCCTTGCGCTCTTTATCCTCACCCCGGCCGCGGCGGCTGGACGTGCACTGATTGTCATGGACAGCGAGCAGATCAGCCACCTCGATGTGCAACTGACGCAACCTCAAGCCGTCAGTAACATTCCACTGACGCAGGCCCCGGGACGGGTCGTTTTGCCACCCGCTCAGGAATTTGCTGTGACTTCGCGGCAGCCGGGGATGATCAGCAAGGTTCATGTTCCTCTTGGCGTCAAGGTTCAGCAAGGAGAGGTCCTTGCCGAAATGGACAGTATCGCGCTGGTGGATCTCCAGCGCGCGCTGATCGATGCCCAATCGGTTTTTAAGGTCGCCGAAGCCAAGCTGCATCGGGATGACACGCTGTTACGTGAGGGGGTCATCTCGAAGGTTCGATGGCAAGAGACCCATAGTGACTTTGAACGCTCTGAGGCGACCCTCCGAGCTGCTGAGCAGACCCTGTTGGTCTCGGGTCTAACGAACGGGGATATTCAGCGATTGAAGGCGGGCGCTCAGATCAGTGGGGCCTACCGCGTGCTCTCGCCAGCAACCGGTGTGGTACTTGAGCGCTTTGCCATTGTCGGTCAACGGGTGGATGCCTTGGCCCCCCTTTTCAAAATCGGACGCCTCGATGAACTTTGGCTCGAGGTTGACCTTCCTCAGGAGCGACTTAAGGAAGTTCGCTTGGGTGATGGGGTGATGCTTGAATCGCCAAGAGCGAAAGCCCGCATCATTGAAATCAGTGCCAATGTGAACCCTCAGAGTCAAACCGCCTTGGTGAGGGCGCGGGTGGAGGAGGGCCAGGGACAGCTTCTCCCGGGGATGCATATCAATGTGCAATTGATGCATCGGAGCTCTGATCGGATTTTCAGGATCCCCCTTTCGGCGCTGTTTTCGCATGAGGGCCGTCAATATGTCTTTGTCCGCCGAGAAGGTGGCTTTGAACCGGTGGAAGTATCGGTAGCCGGACAGGAAGCCTACAGCGTGGTGCTCCATGAGGGCCTTGAGGGCGGCGAATTCATTGTCGTCCAAGGGGTAGCCGCGCTCAAGGCTGCCTGGCTCGGGCAGGCCGCGGCAGGCCACTCGGACTGATGTCCCATTTGATTCGCTTCGCTTTAGCACAGCGGGTTTTTACCCTGCTGGTGGCTTTGATGTTGGGCGGCGCTGGATGGTTTGCGGCGCGGAGTCTTCCCATCGATGCCTTTCCGGATGTCTCACCCACCCAGGTCAAGATCATCGTGAAGGTGCCTGGTATGACCCCGGAAGAGGTCGAGGCACGGGTCACGGCACCGATTGAGATCGAAATGCTGGGGATCCCGCAGCAGACCATGCTGCGTTCAGTCGCCAAATATGCACTCACGGATATCACGATCGACTTCGAAGAAGGAACCGATATCTACTGGGCGCGACAGCAGGTGGCCGAGCGAATGGCTCTCGCCTGGACGACGTTGCCGGACAATGCCGAAGGTGGCATGGCGCCCATGACGACGCCTCTGGGTGAGATGTTCATGTTTACCGTGGAGGCGGAGGGGCTCTCGCTGGCGGAACGCCGGGGGCTCCTTGATTGGGTGATTCGACCGGCCTTAAGGACGGTTCCTGGGGTGGCGGACGTCAACGCGCTTGGTGGCTTGGTGAGAAGCTTTGAGGTCGTTCCTGACAGCATGCGACTGACCGCGCGGGGAGTCAGCATAGAGGCCTTAACCGATGCATTGAAGATCAACAATCGGAACGACGGGGCCGGTCGCCTCCTCCAGGGAGAGGAAGCCTTGTTGGTTCGGGCTGAGGGACGAATCACCCAACTTGAAGATGTGAGAACGATCGTCGTTGCCCAGCGTCAGGGGATACCCATTACCGTCTCCGATGTTGCCGAGGTGAGAGTGGGCGCACTGACCCGCTATGGAGCCGTCAGCCAGAATGGCCAGGGTGAAGTCGTCGAAGGATTGGTTTTGAGCCTCCGGGGGGCGAATGCCCGCGCGGTCGTCGCTGGGGTTGAAATGAAGCTTGAGGAGCTTAGGCCTGCTCTTCCACAGGAGGTGAAGATCAGTGTTTTCTACAACCGAAGTGGTCTCGTCAATCGCGCCACGGACACCATCATTCATGCGCTCATTGAGGCCACTGTTCTTGTTGTCATTCTCCTGCTTCTTTTTCTGGGTGACCTTCGGGCTGCGCTGACTGTTGCCCTCATCCTCCCGATGGTGGCGCTGTTCACCTTCCTCTTAATGAAAGCCACCGGTTTAACCGCTAATCTCATGAGCCTTGGCGGGCTTGCGATTGCCATCGGTAAGTTGGTCGATCCGGCTGTGGTTGTCGTCGAGAACATCACGTCTCATCTTGCAGAACATGGCAACAGCCAACGATTGCCGAGACTTCATGTGATCTACCGGGCCATGCGTGAGGTCATGGCCCCTGTGGTGTCTGGATCGCTGATTATTGGCATCGTGTTTGTCCCTTTATTGACGCTGGAGGGCCTTGAAGGAAAGCTTTTTAGGCCAGTCGCTCTGACGAATGTTTTTGCGATGTCAGGTTCCATGTTGTTTTCGTTACTGGTGATCCCTGTCTTAGCTTCCTTCTTGATGACGACGGTGAAGCATGAGGAGCCTTGGCTGGCCAGAAAACTAGCGTCTTTTTATGAGCCGATACTTCGTTGGGCCCTTGATTCTTCGAGAACGGTCCTGATCGTAGCGAGCCTATTATTTCTCTCAGCACTCTTTGTCTATACCCAGATAGGGAAGAGTTTCATGCCGACCATGGATGAGGGGGACATCATCGTTCAGGTAGAAAAACTCCCCTCCATCAACCTTGATGAATCGGTCCGAATGGATGGCGAGATCCAGAAGGCGATTCTCCAGCATGTTCCGGAGGTGGAGAGAATCACGGCCCGGGTGGGCGCTGATGAGATTGGGCTTGATCCTATGGGCCTTAACGAGACCGATACCTTTCTGGTTTTAAGGCCTGAAAAAACCTGGGGTGTTCCTGATAAGGCCGCTCTGATCGACGCCATTCGAAAAGTTCTTGATGGCTTTCCGGGTATTGCCTACAGTTTTACCCAGCCGATTCAGATGCGGGTCACCGAGATGTTGACCGGAGTCCGCGGGGATGTTGCGGTCAAACTTTACGGGCCTGAGCTTGCTGTTCTCAATCAGAAGGCGGAAGACATCGCGGAGGTGATGCGGAATATAGAGGGGGCATCGGACGTTTTTACGCTTCGCAATGAAGGCATGCAATATATAGTGGTTAGGGTCAATCGCTTGGCGGCGGGTCGGTTGGGTTTGAGTGCCGACAGCCTGGCCGATACCTTGAGGACACAGATAGAAGGAAGAAAGATTGGGATTGTTCAAGAAGGGCTCCGGAGAACCCCGCTGCTGCTGCGGGGTCAGGGCGAGCCAGCGAGTATGTCCACCCTTCAAATCGCTCTCCCCAATGGGGAGCGGGTCCCGTTGTCGGCGGTTGCAACGCTCGAGTCGGTTGAAGGCGCTGTCTCCATATCGCGGGAGCGAGGCCAACGTTTTTCTGTAGTCAGAAGCAATGTCGAGGGTCGCGATCTGGTGGGCTTTGTTGAGGAGGCCCAGCGGGCCGTGACCCAGCGCGTGGAGCTGCCCCGAGGTTATGTCATTCAATGGGGTGGACAGTTTGAAAATCAGCAACGTGCCGCAGCCCGCCTAGCGGTGGTGATTCCGCTCGCCATTGGGATGATCTTTCTTCTTTTGTTTTCAACCTTCCATTCGGTCAGACAATCCCTCTTAGTCTTGGCCAATGTGCCATTGGCACTGATTGGGGGGGTTTATGGGATTTGGCTGTCGGGTGAATATCTTTCGGTCTCCTCATCGGTTGGTTTTATTTCGCTGTTAGGGATTGCCGTCCTTAATGGGGTGATGATGGTCAGTACGTTCAATCAGTTACGGGCCATGGGTAAACCGATGGAGGTGGTCGTGATGGAGGGCGCGATGCGCCGCTTGCGGCCGGTTTTGATGACAGCAGGGATCGCTGCATTTGGTTTGATCCCCCTTCTTTTTGCGACAGGGCCGGGTTCTGAGATTCAGCGGCCACTCGCTGTGGTTGGCGTTGGCGGCCTTTTTACTTCAACACTTCTGACCTTAGTGATGCTGCCTATTCTTTATCGACGCTTTGGTGAAGCGCCAGTGGGCCCTGGAATGCCGAAATGAGCGGGGGGATTCTAATGACCTTGATGGTGCCCTCACTCCTCGAGGACAGCATGGTGGACTGGCTTATGTTGAATGCCGAAGATCGGCTGTTTTTGAGTGGCGTTGTCAGTGTTCATGCGGCGGGGCATGAACGCTTGAGCTTAATGGAGCAGGTCACGGGCCGCAAGCAACACATTCGATTTGAGGTCTTACTGGAGGCGGGCGAAGTGGATGGGCTCATCAAACGACTGCAGCAGGATTTCCTTGAGACGGGTATTCGCTTCTGGATAGCCCCGATCGATGAAAGTGGAGCGCTCTAAAGGCTCCGGGGGGCTCGTCCGAGAGCCTCTTCTAAGGCGGGCTCAAGGGTCGGATAGGAAAACCTAAACCCCAAGGACTCTGCCCGTTCTGGAATCACCCTTTGGCTCCCGATTAAAAGCTCCGCCATCTCACCCAGGAGTCCCTTTAAGAACCATTTCGGGAGGTGGCAGAAGGCGGGCCGCTTCAGCAGATGCGCCAGCGTCTGGGTGAAGATCTGGTTGGTGACGGGGTTGGGTGCGGTTGCGTTGAAGATGCCCCTCGCCTCTTTCGAGGCCAAAAGGAAACGGGTGAGGGCGATATGATCATCCAAGTGGATCCACGACATCCATTGTTGGCCATCACCGATGTTGCCGCCAAGCCCTAAGGAAAAAGGAATCCGCATGGGCTGAAGGAATCCACCCTTGCGGCCAACCACCAACCCGGTTCTAAGCAGAGCGACTCGAACGCCGATGGCTTCTGCCTTAAGAGCAGCCTCTTCCCAAGCATGACAGAGATCGAAAGCAAATCCATGATCTCCGCGGTCATTCTCCGATAAAATTCGTTCGCGTTGATCCCCGTAGATCCCGATCGCAGATCCACTGATCAGTATTCGTGGCTTGATGGTCGCAGCGGTCATTCGCTCGAGGAGTTGGTGGGTGACGCCGATACGGCTGTCCCATAAAGTTTTCTTGCGCGAAGTCGTCCATCGCTGTCCCATGATGGGAGCGCCTGAGAGGTTAATGACCGCCTCAAAGGATTGATCGGAGGACCATTCAGCAAGACTCCTCATGATCACGCAGGAGTGACTTTCCTTTGGGAGCGTTCGGTGAGCGAGTAGCGTTAGATGATGGCCGTCAGCGAGAAGGGCGTTGACGAGAGCTTGACCAATAAACCCAGTACCCCCGGTGACCAGAATATTCATGGTTGAAATCTTGCTGGGTTCGAGGGCGATGGATTCGAAGATGAATCCAAGATTCGATGCCGTAGGAGGTAAAAAAACCCGCTAGAGAATGACATCATAAGCAAGTCAGGTGATGGTAACGGCTTCAACCGAAGCACCACCTGATTGCGTCGAAAAAACGTCTTACTTCGGTTCGTCGTCGTTGAAAACCCAACGAACAAACAGAACACCGGCTACGAGAATAACCAGCGTAACGGTGATGCCGACTGGAGACCGCATTTTTTCGACCAGGTCGAGAATCATTCCCATGTGCTTATACCTTTCTTGTTGGCTTAATGAATGGCTTCAAATAGCGTCAAGCGCTGGCCGGTATCTTACAGCCTGTCGGCTGTGTGTCAAGTCAGCCTGACGGAGAATCCAAAAGGATTGGACGGTTTTGTGGCCTTCATTTTGGCCCATAAAAAAACCCGGGCAAAGCCCGGGTTTTATTTCACCTGATACGCTATCTGCTTTCTTATTGGGAGGACAGCATCCTCTTATCGCTTTGGAGCATCGCGTCGATTTCAGGTTGACTCTCTGCTTACAGAGATGGAGCAGCAGGAGCTTCAATTTTCTGCTTGTCGCCGTCAGGTGAATTACCACAGCCAACAACAACCAAAGACATCATCAGTACGCTTACAACGCAGAGCAACTTCTTCATAAGGAACCTCCTGATTGGACACTTAAAAGTTATAGTTAATAGTGCTCGAAGCACAGGCCATTTTATAAATAACATTCCGCTAAATTGCAATAGCTTGTTGTGTGCTCGTGATGATTATGAGGTTCCACGCTCTTGAATGTTGAGGGGTGGTCGCCCGCTTTAAGATCCTTGAGATGCCTTATAGCTAGGCTATTGGTTCAGGATATCCAACCCCTCACTGATGGGGGAGTGAAGGGGGTCACCTGGTGTCCTGCTTCTTTCAAGGCCCATGAAATCAAATAGTTGGCGATCAGCGAGTTGTGAGGGGGCGACGTTCTGCAGCGCCGTAAAGATGGTTTCAACGCGCCCTGGATGCTGCCTGTCCCAGTCGTTGAGCATCGCTTTCATGGCCTGCCGCTGAAGATTTTTTTGCGATCCACAAAGGTTGCAGGGAATGAGCGGAAAGCCACGAATCGTGGCATATGCATCAATATCCTCCTCTTTGCAGTAGGCCAGTGGACGAATCACGATATGCGCCTTGTTATCGCTGAGGAGCTTGGGGGGCATGGACTTGAGGCTGCCGCCATAGAAGAGATTGAGAAAAAAGGTTTGAATGATGTCGTCACGGTGATGCCCCAAGGCGATCTTGGTGATCCCGTGGTCTTGGGCGAAGCGATAAAGGTGTCCCCGCCGAAGCCTTGAGCAAAGGCCGCAGGTGGTCTTCCCTTCGGGGATCACCCTTCTGACGATGCTGTAGGTGTCTTGCTCAATGATGTGGAAAGGGATGCCGCGTTCCTTAAGGTAATTTGGCAGCACCTCTTCAGGGAAGCCTGGCTGCTTTTGGTCGAGGTTTACCGCGATGATGTCAAAGCTAATGGGGGCGTTTAGTCGAAGGCTGAGGAGAAGATCCAGCAGCGTGTAGGAGTCTTTGCCGCCAGACAGGCAGACCATCACCTTGTCGCCGGCTTCGATCATGTTGAAGTCGGCGATGGCAGCGCCGGTCAATCGACGCAGGCGTTTCTGGAGTTTGTTGAAGTCGTACCGCTGTTTCTCAGCGAGGCCTTGGGTGGCGCTATCCGTCATGCCGCTGAAAGACAAGGCTGGCATTGGTTCCGCCAAATCCAAAACTATTGGACATCGCGAGCTTGAGGTCGGCATTGTCAAGACGCGCTCTGACAATGGGAACGCCTTCTGCGCCGGGGTCAAGGTTTTCGATGTTGGCAGATGCGGTGATGAATCGGTGTTCCATCATCAACAAGGTATAGATGGCCTCATGAACCCCGGCGGCCCCGAGGGAGTGGCCTGACAGGGACTTGGTTGAACTGATGTGGGGGATCGCATCATTGAAAACGGACTTTACAGCCTCGAGTTCGCGAATGTCACCGATGGGGGTGCTCGTGCCGTGAGCGTTGATGTAGTCGATCGGCCCCGTGATATCGGTCATGGCTTGCTGCATGCAGCGAATAGCGCCTTCACCTGAGGGTTGCACCATGTCATACCCATCGGAGGTCGCCCCGTAGCCGACGATCTCGGCATAGATTTTAGCGCCGCGACGATGGGCGTGTTCGAGCTCTTCAAGAACAAGAACACCGCCGCCACCTGAAATGACAAAGCCATCGCGATCGGCATCGTAGGCTCTTGATGCCCGTTCCGGCGTCTCGTTGTACTTAGACGATAGCGCCCCCATGGCGTCAAAGAGAACCGTCAGTGTCCAATGCAGCTCTTCGCCGCCACCCGCAAAAATAATGTCTTGCTTCCCTAGCTGAATTAATTCAGCACCATTTCCGATGCAGTGAGCACTGGTGGCGCAGGCGGAACTGATGGAGTAGTTGACGCCCTTGATCTTGAAGGGGGTCGCAAGACAGGCTGAATTCGTATTGGACATGGTGCGCGGCACCATGTAGGGCCCCACTTTTTTGATGCCCTTCTCTCTGAAAGAGTCCCAAGCCTGGAGGAGATTAGAGGTCGAGGGGCCACCGGAGCCCATGATGAGACCGGCGCGGGGGTGGGACACCTGATCCTCAGCCAGTCCGGCGTCAGCGATGGCTTCCTCCATCGCGAGGTAGTTATAGGCGGCACCATCCCCCATGAAGCGGCGGACCTTCCGGTCAATCCGTTCATCGAGATCGATGTCGAGTGGGGCGAACACATGGCTTCTGAATCCGAGTTCAGCATATTCAGGGCTATAGCGGACACCTGACGATCCCGATCTAAGCGCGTCGGTCACGGCGGCCTTATGGTTGCCGAGGCTCGATACGATCCCGATGCCGGTTACAACAACACGTCTCATAGCTACGTTGCTCCTCAGAAGTCGTCTGTGGAGGTGAAAAGGCCGACTCTCAGGTCGTTTGCCTCGTATATGATGCGACCATCGCACGCCATCTCGGCATCAGCGATGCCCATGACCAGTTTGCGCATCATCACCCGTTTCAAATTGATGCGGTAGGTTACCAGTTTGTTGCTGGGCAAAACCTGTCCACGGAATTTTACCTCGCCGACCCCGAGGGCTCTGCCGCGGCCTGGGCCGCCAAGCCAGCCCAGATGAAAGCCTACGAGCTGCCACATGGCATCGAGGCCGAGACATCCGGGCATGACCGAGTCATGTTCAAAATGACAGCCAAAAAACCAGAGATCCTGCTCAATATCAAGCTCAGCCATAATGAAGCCTTTATCGTAGAGGCCCCCATTCTCGGTGATGGAGGTAATGCGATCGAACATGAGCATGGGCGGTAGCGGGAGCTGCGCGTTACCGGCCCCGAAAAGCGCACCATGCCCACACAGCAGGAGGTCGTCTCGCGTATAACTGCTCTGTCGGAGGTGAGCTTTTGGTGATTCAGTCAATGTCATTGCGTTGCAGGATTCCTTGCTCGCCGGGGTGGTTGAAGCGTCATCGTTGACGATGACCCCTTGACCTGAAGACGTCTCGAGGCCGAGGCCACGGAGCTTCGCGGTGGGTAGGGGTGTCTTCAAATAAAAAAGCGTACCATTGTAGCAGAGTCAAGCGTCACTCATTAGAATCTTCACCGTGTTCCCCTCATAGAGATCCGCCTTGTTATCCCGCTCGACCCTAAAGGACCCATTGTGACGACGGATCTTATCGATTGGCGCTCCATCTGGCGCGTGGTCGCTGAACATCGGCGAGAGCTCCTGGTGGCCCAGGGCCTGGCGATCTTGGCGGCGCTGATGGCGGTCCCGGTTCCTTTGCTGTTGCCGTTACTGGTCGATGAGGTGTTGCTTCAGCATCCCGGTTTAGCGGTCTACTGGATGGATGTCCTTTTACCCGCCGAGTGGCGCAGCCCGCTGTCCTACATTCTGGCCCTCATGGGATTGACGCTGTTGCTGCGGATTTTGGCGGCTCTGTTCAATGTGCTTCAGACGCGAGCCTTTAGTTTAATCTCAAAAGACATTATTTACAGGATTCGGTGCCGGCTGATTCGTAGGCTCGAGCGGATTGCCATGTCGGAATACGAAAGCCTCGGCAGCGGCTCGGTGATTACTCACATGGTGACCGATCTTGATACCGTCGATCAATTTATTGGGGCGACCGTCTCCAAGACGCTGGTGGCCCTTCTGACCTTGACGGGTACGGCGATCGTCCTTTTATGGATGAACTGGCGACTGGCGCTCTTTATTCTGCTGCTGAATCCTCTGGTGATTATTTTGACCCGGCGTCTCGGGCGGCGAGTGAAAGAGCTAAAGCGACAGGAAAACACCGCGCTGGGATCCTTTCAGTTGCTGTTGTCTGAAGTCCTTGAGGGGATTCATCAGATTCGGGCCAGCCACCGCGAGCATCACTACATGGGGCGCCTGAGCGATAAGGCCCTATCGGTCAGAGAACATTCCGCGGCGTATGCCTGGAAGAGCGATGCGGCTGGCCGCATGAGTTTTTTGGTGTTTCTGACGGGATTCGATTTGTTTAGGGGCCTCGCGTTGCTGATGGTGGTCTATTCGGATTTGACCCTGGGTGAAATGATGGCGGTGTCAGGCTACCTTTGGTTCATGATGGCGCCGGTCCAGGATATCCTTGGCATGCAGGTAGCCTACTATGGCGCGAAGGGCGCCTTGGAACGGTTGAACCAGTTTTGCCGGCGGCAGCAAGAGCCGAATTACCCGCATCATCAAAACCCCTTCCTAGGAAAGACCACCGTGGGGCTCTCGGTGAAGGACCTCTCGTTTTCCTATGGCAGCGGTCTTGAGGTCCTGCATTCGATCAATTTGGAGGTGGCGCCGGGTGAGCGGGTGGCGCTGGTGGGCGCCAGTGGAGGGGGGAAATCGACCCTGATCCAGCTGTTGATTGGCCTCTACCCGTTGTCTAAGGGAATGATCGCGTTTGATGGCGTTGCGATCGATCAGATAGGCCTCGATGTGGTGCGTGAAAATGTGGTGACAGTCTTGCAGCATCCGGTCCTCTTTAACGATTCGGTCAGAGCTAACGTGACGCTTGGGCGAACCGCAGATGATGCCGCGATCTGGCACGCTCTTGAAGTTGCGCAGCTGCGGGAGGTCATTGAGGCCTCACCCCGGGGGCTTGATGCCATGGTCGGTCGGTTGGGTGTTCGCCTCTCAGGCGGCCAACGCCAGCGCCTCGCGCTGGCGCGGATGGTCCTTCAAGATCCCAAGGTGGTCATCCTCGATGAAGCGACCTCGGCCCTCGATAACCTCACGGAAGCTAGACTCTATCAATCGCTGGAACGTTTTCTTGCCGATCGCACCACGCTCATTGTGGCGCATCGATTGAGTGCCATTCGCCACGCCGACCGCATCTTAGTGTTTGAGGATGGGCACATTCACGAGGAGGGCACGCATGAGGCTCTGATGGAGCGCCGTGGTCTCTATGCAACCTTCTTTGGAGCGGGTATTTCAAGCCCAAGGACTCCACCCGTTCCGGAGGAACGACCGTCATGAATGCCCCTATGGCCCGGGTCTTTGATCTTCACGCGCACTCGACCCACTCGGATGGGGCTTATCGCCCCAGGGAGCTCATTGAGCGGGCCGTAGCGGCTGGCATTGATGTTCTTGCCCTCACCGATCATGACACCCTGTCGGGCCACTTGGAGGCTGCGGAAGCGGCCCGCGATCTTGGGATAGGCTTCCTCCCTGGGGTGGAGATTTCAGTGACGTGGCAAGGCAAGACGCTCCATCTGGTCGGGCTCCGGGTCGATGCCGCTCATGAACCGTTGATCGCGGGTCTTGAGGGACTCGCCCGTCATCGCGTGCAACGTGCCTTTGAAATGGCGCAGCGGCTGGAAAAGGTGGGGATCATCGGCATTTACGATGAGGTTCTCGCGCGGGCAGGTGAGGGGATGGTGACCCGAACGCATTTTGCCCACTGTCTCGCGAGGCGGGGTCTGGCCGCCGATGTGAGAGATGTCTTCAACCGCTACCTAACGCCAGGAAAACCGGGCTATGTTCACAGCACCTGGGCTGACCTTGAAACGGCCATTGCGTGGATTCGGGGCGCCGGCGGGGTGGCCGTCCTTGCCCATCCCATTCGTTATAAACTCACCGGCAGTTGGCTTCGGCGGTTAGCGGTGGAATTCAAGGAATTCGGCGGACAGGCGATAGAAGTCCTTTCAGGTCAAGCCAGTCCAGGCGATGTTCAGGCCAGTGCGCAACTTGCCAAACGATTTGATCTATTGGGGTCCTGTGGTTCTGACTTTCATGGGCCCGATCAAGGCTGGCCCAAACTGGGTCGTCTTCCGCCGATGCCGAAGGACGTGACGCCGGTTTGGAGTCTTTGGCCGGATCAGGGGTCTTTGGTCCCTGGGTGCCCCACTGCAGTGCCCTGAGCCATCCCGGTGTTAAGGCGTTGCTCGTGGGCGGAGCGGTCGGCTGTTGAAGCCCGCTATCATGATGAGGAATGGGGCTGGCCGGTGCATGAGGATCGGACACTTTATGAGTTTCTGGTTCTTGAAGGGGCTCAGGCAGGACTCTCCTGGAGAACCATCCTTGAAAAGAGGGCCGCTTATCGTGAGGCCTTTTGTGACTTTGATCCTCAAGCGGTCGCGAACTTTGATGCCTCAGCCCTTGAGGCGTTGATGGCGCACCCGGGTCTGATTCGAAACCGCCTCAAGCTTCACTCTGCGGTCAATAACGCGCGCGCCTTGTTGAGGGTCCAAGATGATGTCGGCAGTTTTGATGCCTTTGTTTGGGGGTTCATGGAGGGAGGCCCCCTCACCCAAGTGTTTCCCACGATGAAGGCGTTGCCTGCGCAGAATGTCGTTTCTGAGTCCTTGAGTCGGGCGCTTAAAGTCCGCGGTTTTAGCTTCGTCGGGCCGGTGATCTGCTATTCCTTCATGCAGGCGGTCGGGATGGTCAATGATCACCTCGACGGCTGCTTCAGAGTTGACGTTCCGCCGCGTCACTAGGCCACAAATTTGATTCCAATGATCATCAGCAGCGTCGCCAAGATGGGACGGAGGATCCGCTCGGGGATTTTCGCGCTGAGATGACTTCCTGCATAGATGCCGGGAAGAGAGCCTAACAAAAGGCTCATGAGGAGATGCAAGTCGACGTTACCCATGTGAAGGTGCCCAAGACCTGCAACGGTGGTTAAGGGGATGGCGTGGGCCAGATCGGTACCGACAATGCGAACCGTGGCCAGACGAGGGTAAAGGAAAAGGAGCGCGATGGTTCCAAGGGCGCCGGCGCCGACGGAGGAGAGAGTCACCAAGACCCCAAGTATCATTCCCACCAACACGGTCAGGGGGGTTTGCCAGCGTCCGAAACGCTCGCTGTGCTTTAGTCGCTGCCGTGCGACCTCATCGTCAAGCCGCAGTGAAATCAGCCGGTTGCGAACAAAAAGCGCGAGCGAAGTGAAGATGAGGGCGACCCCTAGGCTGAAGGTGATGGCCGATGTCACCGCGGCATCTTGAGTGAACACGGTCTCCAGAAGGTAAATGATCAAAAGAGCTGCCGGAATGCTGCCGAGACACAAGTGGAAGACGATTTTCCAATCGACGGATCGATGTTTGCCATGATGAACAAAGACCCCAGCGGTCTTGGTGATGGCGGCAAACAAGAGGTCGGTGCCAACGGCCGCTTTGGGGGCGAAGCCGAAGAGGAACACGAGGATAGGCGTCATCAGGGAGCCACCCCCGACACCGGTTAGGCCCACGAGAAATCCGACCAAGAGGCCTGAAAAAATCTGGGCGATATTAAGGTCAAGTCCAAACATAAATCCCTCATATGGCGGTTCTATCGGCCCTGATGGCCACCATCATGAGGCCATGCGCCCTATGCCGATAAAATGAAGCGACAATCAACCGATCAGTCTATCCGATTTCTGGTGGTTGGGTCTTTTGCCGCTTTTTTAGGCGGTTCGTGACGGGATGAAGAGGGTCTTCCCATCGGCCATCGGTTTGTTCCTCCTTGCTAAAATAGCGGTCATGCATTAGCTTAATCAGGCCTAGGGCTAGGGGTGCCCCGGTCGATGAAACCGACTGGGGCTGAGACACACCCTTTGAACCTGACCCGGTTAGAACCGGCGTAGGAAAGCCTCACCAACATGGGCAGTGACATCGCTGCACGCCCCTCTTGGATGATTCCTCCGCTGGCCTCATATTGCCATCCGTCGAGGACATTCCGATGAACGCCTTACCCGAAACCGACCTCCATGATGCCGTAACCGCCAAGCGCGCATCGATAAAGCCCTTTGCCGCCTCTGAAAAGGTCTATATCGAAGGCGCTCGACCGGATATCAAGGTGCCCATGAGGAAGGTCAGTCAGTCGGATACCCCGACCGGCCATGGCGCCGAACAAAATCCGCCCCTGTACCTCTATGATACCTCGGGACCTTATACGGATCCCTCGGTCACCATCGATTTAAGGTGGGGTTTGCCGGCTTTGAGGGCCGGCTGGATTGATGAGCGCCAGGATACGGAGTGGTTGGAGGGACCGAGCTCCCTCTATGGCCAGCGTCGCCAGAGTGACCCAGAACTTTTGAAGCTTCGCTTCGAGCACATTCAGCGACCCCGTCGGGCCAAACCGGGATCCAATGTCACCCAGATGCACTATGCGCGTCGTGGCGTCGTGACGGCGGAGATGGAATTCATTGCTATTCGGGAGAATCAGCGAATGGAGGCCATGGCCGAAATCTACCGGGAACAGCATCCTGGGGAATCCTTCGGTGCAGCCATACCGAAGCTGATCACGCCCGAGTTCGTTCGCGACGAGGTCGCTAGGGGCCGAGCGATTATCCCTAATAACATCAACCACCCGGAGTCTGAGCCGATGATCATTGGCCGAAACTTCCTGGTCAAGATCAACTGCAATCTCGGGAACTCGGCGGTGTCCTCCTCCATTGAGGAGGAGGTCGAAAAGATGCTGTGGTCGATTCGCTGGGGTGGCGATACGGTCATGGATCTTTCGACGGGCAAGAATATTCATGAGACCCGGGAGTGGATCATTCGCAACTCCCCGGTTCCGATAGGAACCGTTCCGATCTATCAGGCGCTCGAGAAGGTGGATGGCCGCGCAGAAGCATTAACCTGGGAGATCTTTCGAGACACCTTGATCGAGCAGGCGGAACAAGGCGTTGACTATTTCACCATCCATGCGGGCATTCGCCTGGCGCACATTCCTTTAACGGCAAAGCGGGTCACCGGCATCGTCTCCCGAGGCGGCTCCATCATGGCCAAGTGGTGTCTTGCCCATCATCGTGAAAGTTTCCTCTATACCCATTTTGAGGAGATTTGCGAGATCATGAAGGCCTACGATGTGGCGTTCTCGTTGGGGGATGGCCTTCGGCCAGGATCCATTGCAGATGCCAATGATGAGGCCCAGTTTGCTGAGCTCCACACGCTGGGTGAGTTGACCCAGGTGGCGTGGAAGCATGATGTTCAGGTGATGGTCGAGGGGCCCGGGCATGTGCCGATGCACATGATTAAGGCCAATATGGAACAACAGCTCAAACATTGTCATGAGGCCCCTTTCTACACGCTAGGCCCACTCACTACCGATATCGCCCCCGGGTATGACCACATCACCAGTGCGATTGGTGCGGCCATGATTGGATGGTTTGGAACCGCGATGCTCTGTTATGTGACCCCCAAAGAACATCTCGGTCTCCCCAACAAGCAGGATGTTCGCGATGGCATCATCGCCTACAAGATCGCTGCCCATGCCGCAGATCTTGCCAAGGGCCATCCCGGAGCCCAGGCCCGAGATAATGCGCTGTCAAAGGCCCGCTTTGAATTCCGATGGGCCGATCAGTTCAATCTCTCGCTGGATCCTGAAAAAGCCCTCGAATTCCATGATGAAACCTTGCCTCAAGATGGCGCCAAGCTGGCCCATTTCTGCTCCATGTGCGGACCTCACTTTTGTTCCATGAAGATCACTCAGGATGTCAGGGAATATGCGCGGTCCAAGGGGCTTGATGATGCCAAGGGATTGGCTGTTGGGCTGGAGGAAATGGCGGAGGAATTTAAGAACGCGGGCGCCGAAATCTATCACAAGGCCTAAGGCCTCGTCCGAAAGGTCAAGGCGCCTGGGGATTAGGCGCCTTTGGTGAAAAAGTTGGTGAGGGTTTTTTCAATCATCCCCCAAGGCATCACCAAGGGTTTTTTGGCGATGCTCACCGAGAGGGTCTGATCGAGAATGTCGTAGGTCCCCTTGATGCCATGTCCATCAAATTGACCCTGTGTCGCATCGCCCTCCAGGGCGACCCCGTTTTTTTGAGCGGCGATCTTGGCGGCGGCAATCACCGCTTCGGGCGGTGCGGTCAGTTGAATGGTAAAAACCTTGCTCATGTTGGATCTTCCTCGAAGGAGGCATGGACGCCGACGACCCCGCCGCGCAGTTGCGTAGCACGAGCAGAGCGGCTCCGAAT
>QYQA01000086.1 GCA_007280285.1 Methylococcus sp.
AATCTGATCGTAAGCCTTGAAAGCACCACCAAAACGCTCCGCACCCACCTTCGTCAGCGCCGCCGTCAAAGTCGTCTTGCCGTGATCGACGTGACCAATCGTACCGACGTTAACGTGCGGCTTGTTACGTGTGAATTTTTCCTTAGACACGGCCCTGATACCTCATTGAATAAATGCAGAACGTTCTTAACTAAATCGACACTTTTTTGATCACGGCGTCAGCCACATGGGTTGGCGCCTCCTGATACTTCTTAAATTCCATCGAGTAGGTCGCCCTACCCTGACTCTGTGACCTGAGCGACGTGGAGTAACCAAACATCTCCGCCAGGGGCACCTCAGCCTTCAGGACCTTCACTCCGGCATTGTCTTCCATGCCGAGAATGACGCCACGTCGCCGATTCAAATCCCCGACGACATCACCCATATAATCTTCAGGTGTTTCCACCTCGACGCTCATCATCGGCTCCAGAAGGACAGGTTGGGCGTTGCGACACCCCTCCTTAAAGCACATCGAGCCGGCGATCTTGAACGCCATTTCACTGGAGTCGACATCATGGTAAGACCCATCAAACAGGGTTACTTTGACGTCAACCACCGGGTAGCCGGCAAGTATACCATTCTGTAACTGCTCTTGAATACCCTTATCCACTGCTGGAATGTATTCTTTTGGTATGGCGCCGCCGATGATGCCGTTCACAAACTCGTAATGCCCCGATCCCTGGGGCTCAATCCGCAGCCATACATGGCCATATTGACCGCGTCCACCGGTCTGCCGGACATACTTCCCCTCTTGCTCAACCTTTTTGCGAATCGTTTCGCGGTAGGCCACCTGAGGGGCGCCAACATTGGCTTCCACCTTAAATTCACGGCGCATTCGATCAACGATAATCTCAAGATGCAGTTCACCCATGCCAGAGATGATCGTCTGCCCAGACTCTTCATCGGTACGCACACGAAATGAAGGATCTTCCTGCGCCAAACGCTGCAGGGCCGTACCCATTTTTTCCTGATCACTTTGGGTCCTAGGCTCCACCGCGACCGAAATCACAGGCTCTGGGAACTCCATTCGCTCGAGCAAAACAGGCTTATCGGGCGACGACAGGGTGGTTCCTGTCACAATATCCTTCAGTCCCACCACCGCCGCGATATCACCCGCTCTAATTTCTTTAACATCTTCCCGGCTATTGGCGTGCATTCGAAGCAAGCGCCCTATGCGCTCCTTGTTGCCGGTCTGCGAGTTGATGACACTGTCACCTGAGCACAGAACCCCTGAATAAACTCGAACAAACGTCAAAGTACCGACGAACGAATCCATCATGATCTTAAAGGCCAAGGCCGCGAATGGCTCATCATCACGTGAGGGGCGCTCGACCGGCTGGTCGCTATCGACACTGATGCCGCGAATGGCAGGCACGTCAACGGGTGAAGGCAAATAATCAATCACCGCGTCCAGCATGGCCTGGACCCCTTTGTTCTTGAAGGCGGAACCACAGAGCATCGGAACAATCTCAAGGGCGATGGTCCGCCGCCGCAAACCCAGCTTGATGGCCTCCTCCGGAAGATCTCCTTCTTCCAGATATTGGTTCATCAGATCTTCCCCAGACTCGGCCGCGGCCTCGACCATCGTCTCACGCCATTTCGCGGCGATGGGCACGAGATCAGCGGGAATATCCCCATAAACAAAAGTCGCGCCCTGACCCTCTTCACTCCAGAGAATCGATTTCATTTTGACGAGATCAATGACGCCTTTAAAGGTGTCTTCAGCCCCTATCGGAAGCTGAATCGCAATCGGGTTAGCCCTCAAGCGCTGGCGCATCTGCTCATGGACCTTAAAAAAGTCGGCGCCCGATCGATCCATTTTGTTAACGAATGCGATCCTTGGGACACCATATTTGCTGGCTTGCCGCCATACGGTTTCTGACTGTGGTTGAACGCCACCCACCGCACAATAAAGCATACAGGCGCCATCAAGGACCCGCATTGATCGCTCAACTTCGATTGTAAAATCAACGTGCCCTGGGGTATCAATAATATTGATACGGTGCTCGGGGTAGTTTCCCGCCATGCCGCGCCAGTGGGTGGTCGTTGCGGCGGACGTAATGGTAATCCCGCGCTCCTGTTCCTGCTCCATCCAGTCCATGGTCGCGGCACCATCATGGACTTCGCCTATTTTGTGATTAATTCCCGTGTAAAACAGCACCCGCTCCGTCGTCGTCGTCTTGCCGGCATCAATATGGGCAGAAATCCCAATATTGCGATAGCGTTCGATGGGCGTGCTGCGAGCCACGGTGAGGCCTTTCTATCCTGTTTCTTGATGAACGGCCAGAATCACGACTTACCAGCGGTAATGAGAGAACGCCTTATTGGCCTCCGCCATCCGGTGCGTGTCTTCACGCTTTTTAACGGCCGAGCCACGATTTTCATGGGCATCAAACAATTCGCCAGCCAGTCGGGCGACCATACCCTTCTCACTCCGCTTACGCGCCGAATCAATCAACCAACGCATAGCCAAGGCCACACGACGCCCAGGACGGACCTCGATAGGCACCTGATAGGTGGCTCCACCGACGCGCCGCGACTTGACCTCAACAAATGGCTGGACGTTATCCAGTGCCTTTTGGAGAACTTCAAGTGAGTCACCTGCGGTTCCGATCTTGTTTTGAATCTGATCCAGCGCCCCATAAACAACGCTCTCTGCAACGGACTTTTTGCCGCTAAGCATCAGCATGTTGACAAACCGCGCAAGGGTAGTACTACCAAACCGGGGATCCGGGATCAGCTCTCTTTTTTGCGAAACTCTTCTTCTTGACATGTCTTTACCCGAATCTCAGATTAACTTTTCGGACGCTTTGCGCCGTATTTGGAGCGCGCTTGGCGACGCTTGGCGACACCGGCGGTATCCAGACTGCCGCGAACCACGTGGTAACGAACACCTGGCAAGTCCTTGACACGCCCCCCTCTGATGAGGACCACGGAGTGCTCCTGGAGGTTATGCCCCTCACCGCCGATGTAGCTACTGACCTCAGCACCGTTGGTCAACCGAACACGGGCGACCTTACGCAAGGCCGAGTTCGGCTTTTTCGGGGTAGTGGTGTAGACGCGAGTACAAACGCCACGCCGCTGCGGACAACTTTCAAGCGCAGGGACGTTACTTTTTTCCTTTTTACGGACTCGCGGATTCCGTACCAACTGATTGATCGTGGTCATTACCAAACTCCAAAAGCGTTATTGCTCGTGCCTTGCTGATGTTCGCCGTTTCCAGCCCAGTGAATACTGGATAGCAGGGGTCAAGGCACCCCACAGTAAAGCCGATCAATTTACGGAATCGGCAGCGATCTGTCAACCGCGATTCCAAATGAACGCGGGAAAGTCACCACGCACGGACGCGACATGAAGCCTATAAATACAAAAGGCCCGCACACTGCGGGCCCTTCATACTGGTTATGGCTCCCCCGGACGGGCTCGAACCGCCGACCCAGTGATTAACAGTCACTTGCTCTACCGACTGAGCTACAGGGGAATAGTCGGTTCATCCCCAATACCTCACTAGGTAATTGGCGCGCCCGGAGAGATTCGAACTCCCGACCACCTAGTTCGTAGCCAGGTACTCTATCCAGCTGAGCTACGGGCGCATTGATGAACTGCGAATTATGGAGAATCTGCCTTTTTATGTCAAGCCTCTAAACCGTCAGATCAACGCACACACCACCACAGCCATTCAACCTATAATGGGCATCGTCTCCCTTCATGACTCAGCCCATGCCCTATCAGTCCCCCTACAACGTGATTCAGCATCCCGAGCAACTCTCTGCACTGAGCGCATCGGCTCGCCACACCCAGAGGATGGCCATCGATACTGAATTTGTTCGGGAAAGCACGTATTACCCTCATTTTTGCCTCCTTCAGATAGCCTTTGAAGGTCATATCGCCCTGATTGACCCCCTCAACCTACCCTCCCTTGAGCCCCTGGCGGTTCTCCTTCAGGATCCATCCATTCAGAAAATAGTCCATGCCGGGCGCCAGGACTTTGAAGTACTCCACCAACAGTTTGGCTTTCTCCCGACATCGATCATTGACACTCAACTCCTAGCCGGCCTGTTAGGGCTCCCCGATCAGATCGGTTACGCCAACCTCATGCAAGAGACACTCGGCGTCACCCTCCCCAAGGACCACACCAGAACAGACTGGTCCCAGCGTCCTTTAAGCACCGCACAACTCGACTATGCTGCCGATGATGTGCGTTACCTTGCCATGGCGGTTGAACCACTCCTCGCAACGCTCGATCAATTGGGTCGCCTGCCGTGGCTCGAAGAGGACTGCAAATCGCTCGTCGACCCTTCTTTGTATGAGAATGACCCTGGTGAAAGCTGGAAGCGCGTCAGCGGCATCGCGGATCTTGAATCAACCGCCTTTGACGAAGCGAAAATCATCGCGCAATGGCGCGAGGAAACCGCGAAAGCGCTAAATATCCCAAGAACCTGGGTCGTTCGCGATGACACCCTCTGTCATATGGCAAGACAGCCGAACCCAACCGCCGGCGCCAGCCGAATCAGAGGCGCTGACGAGATCACTCAAAAAAAAGCCTTGGCTTCACTGACATCCCTCTTAGAGACCACCCAACGACAAGAGGGGAACTTGAAGCCCAACCCCTTGGCCGCGAAGGCCGACCCCTCAAGGCGCGCCTTAACCAAACAAATGGCGGGGATCATTCAGACGGAAGCAGGCCACCTCCAAATAACACCGTCAGTGATTGGATCTCGAAAGGACATTGAACAACTGATCGATGACCCAAAGACCTCGCGCCTCCATCGCGGTTGGCGCCATAGCCGGGTAGGGCCTCAACTCCTTGAACTCATTGAAAAATTCGCAGGCTAAATAACCGCCTACTGCTGCTGGAGAGAGGCAGAGGACTTTGCCGCCGAAGCACCCAGGGAAATAAACTCCCCAAAGGCGCGTGCGCCATCACCCACGGGGATGGTTTTTTGAATGCTAAGGCGCTCCGCATCCAAGACGGTCACCGTATTGTCGAACCAATTAGCAACCCACACTTGATGATCATCGGGATGCCCCGCTATTCCCTCGGGATATTCGCCAACACCAATCGTTGCAACGACTCCCAGCGACTCTGCATCAACGACAGACACGGTGCTGTCATATTGATTGGTCACAAAGACACGACGCCCACCTAAGGCCCCGGCCACCGCATAAGGCCGCTCGCCCACCTTGACCAATCCGACGGGGGCCAGGGTCTTTGCATCGAGAATAGACAGATC
>QYQA01000015.1 GCA_007280285.1 Methylococcus sp.
ACCCGTATCATTGTGGAAGGATGCATCGACTTTGATTACGAAATCACCCTGCTGACGGTTCGGACCCTCTCTGCTGATGGGCAGGTGGTGATCCAGTTTTGTGAACCGGTGGGTCACGTGCAGCAGAACGGGGATTATGTCGAGAGCTGGCAGCCTCAAGCGATGAGTGACACGGCCAAGACAGAGGCGCATAGAATTGCCCGGGCGGTGGTTGATCATCTTGGCGGTCGGGGCCTGTTTGGCGTCGAGTTGTTCATTAAGGGTGATCAAGTCTGGTTCAGTGAAGTCAGCCCGAGACCCCATGATACGGGGATGGTGACGATGATCACCCAAGCGCAGAATGAATTCGAGCTGCATGCCCGCGCTATTTTGGGGCTTCCTGTGGGGGTCCATCTTCGGCAGCCTGGGGCCAGTGCCGTCATTTATGGCGGCGTTGATGCCTATGGGCTGACTTATAGCGGCCTTGGGGAAGCCTTGCGGGAAGACGGTGTTGAAGTGCGCTTGTTTGGTAAGCCGGAATCATTTCGTCGCCGCCGGATGGGGGTGGCGCTTGCCGTTGGGAGGACGGTCGAGGAAGCGCGAGCGCGGGCCCTTGAGGCGGCTTCGAGTGTGGTGCCGATCACTGTTGATTGAATTCAAGGGTTCACAAGGCCAAAGATCCATGCAACACTTTCCCTTTAAGGTTGGACGTCTCAAGGAATGATCCGTTTTTTTTGGTCCCCTAACCTGCTGTATTGTCTTCTCCTCATGATGGGCACGCCCCTTCATGCGGATGTCTACAAGATGATCGGCCGAAACGGCCAGGTGATCTTTACCGATAAGCCAGAGGGGTCCGGTTACCATCTGGTCATCAAATCGAATCGTCCGGCGCCCAGCGCCGCGGCCCCAGCAGCTGTCCCTGTTAGCCGGCCTCGAGGCCCTTCAGGGGACATTATTCTTGGGAATGGGCCGCGCCCTGTTGCCGTGCCGGATATCCGAGCGGCGAGACCACAGCGGGGGGGGCGTCAACTCCAGTATGCCCGTCTGGTTGAGCGGGCGGCTGAGGCCCATGGCCTTGACCCTTGGCTCTTACATGCCGTCATTCAGGCGGAATCTTCTTATAACCCTCAAGCGGTTTCCCACAAGGGGGCTAAGGGTCTCATGCAGTTGATGCCAGGGACCGCCGAGCGTTACGGTGTTCGAGATCCTTATGATCCTGAAGACAATGTATTTGGTGGCGCCCGCTACCTTCGGGATTTGATGGGGATGTTTGGGTCCGACGTGCGTCTGGCGGTAGCCGCTTATAACGCCGGCGAGGGAAACGTCATGAAATATGGCAATCAGGTCCCCCCTTTCAGCGAAACGCAGGGCTACGTCTCAAAGGTTCTTGGTTTTTACCGGCGGTCTAACTGATCTTCGCCCCGGCTTTAGCTCTCGTCTCAAGGACTAAGGCAAGGCAACCCCACATTGGTTGAGGAGCTTGTTGAGTTCGATCAGTGGAAGCCCAATGAGGCCGGTTGGATCCTGGCTTTCGATGCGTTCCATGAGAGTAATCCCATACCCCTCGGCCTTGAAGCTCCCGGCGCAGTCATAGGGTCTTTCAAGATTGAGATAACGAAGAATCATGTCCTCTGTGAGGGCTCTAAAAGTGACCCGGGTGACATCCAGAGCCGTTTTGGTGTCCTTGGATGCGGCATCGGTTATGGCAAGACCTGTATAGAACGTCACAGTCTGGCCAGCGGCAAAAAGCAGCTGTTGAAGGGCCTTTTCATGGGTTCTGGGTTTTCCGATCAAGGTCGTTCCAAGACAGGCGACTTGATCGGACCCAATGATCAGGCCATCGTGGCGTCCGGTTGCCCCAGCCTTCGATTTTAGAATGGACAGTCTTAGCGCTAGCGCCGCGGGGGATTCTGAAGGCAGGGGGGTTTCATCGACTTTAGGCGCCACGATCTCAAAATGAATGCCCAGTCGTTCCAGGAGCATTTTTCGGTAAGGCGATGTCGAGGCGAGAATGAGGCGGGTCTGTTGAGGGTTCATCGGTGTGCTTTCTTCTTTTGACAGGATTTAGGGTTTGACGCTATCATTGTCCGATTATGCCTGAGCGTTTGCCGGACGTTATTGACCCCATGGGTTTCGCTGAAAAGCGACGCCATCTGAAGGGCGTGATTCCCGTTGTTAAACTTGATCGCCTGACGGAATTCTTGATGAAGACCGATGGGGAGGTCGAGGTTGACCTCACATTCACTCGGCAAGGGCGCACGGCGACCATCGTGGGTCAGGTTTCAGCCGAATTGATGCTGCAATGTCAGTGTTGTTTGGGGCCCATTTCTTGGCCCGTGGCTTGCGAGGTACAGCTCGGAATCGTCAACTCCGTGGATGCCGCCATGCAGTTGTCCGATGAGATGGAGCCTTTGTTGGTGACGCCTGATGCAGAGATGCCGTTGGCTGACATAGTTCAGGATGAGCTGATTTTGGCGGTTCCCGCCATTCCACAGCACCCCGACTGTCGAATGCCTTCGCTCGCGGATCCGGCGCCCGAACGACCCAATCCATTTGCCGATTTGGTGCAAATCAAATCGAAACGATCTATCGAGGAGTAAATCATGGCAGTTCAACAAAACCGAAAGACCCGATCCAAGCGCGACATGCGTCGCTCACATGACGCATTGACGGGTGCGACCCTCTCCATTGAGCCGACGACCGGTGAAACCCATCGCCGTCATCACGTCAGCGCGGATGGTTTTTATCGTGGCCGCAAGGTCATTGCGACGAAGGTTGAGGAAATCAACGAGGAATAAGTCGTCTCTGGCGTTTCTCCTCCCTCTTCTTTACTCCGATCAATCACGGCCTGACCTATGTCGCGAAAGCTGACGATTGCGCTTGACGCCATGGGCGGCGACCACGGTCCTACAGTGACCGTACCAGCAGCCATCGATAGCGTCTCCCGCTACCCTAACCTGCATCTCATTTTGGTCGGTGATGAAGCGAGACTTCGTGCCGAACTGGATCGGGGGGCCTCTGCCTTTTCAGATCGGATCCAGGTGCGCCATGCCAGTGAAACGGTCGAAATGCATGAGACGCCCTCCAAAGCGCTTCGCGGCAAGAAGGATTCGTCCATGCGGGTTGCCATCAATATGGTGAAGGACGGGACTGCAGATGCCTGCGTCAGTGCCGGCAATACCGGCGCCTTGATGGCGATCGCGAAATTCGTTTTGAAGACCATTCCAGGCGTCGACCGTCCGGCCATTATTGCGATGCTGCCCTCGAAAACAGGGCATACCCATGTCCTTGATTTGGGCGCCAATATTGATTGTACCGCCGAGCACCTCTGTCAATTTGCGGTGATGGGCTACGAATTGGTGAAGGCTGTTGAGAACAATCCACACCCTCGGGTTGGCCTCCTGAATATCGGAGAAGAAGAAATCAAGGGTAATGAGCAGGTGAAGCGGGCCGCTAAGCTGTTGACCGGGACTCACATCAATTTCATCGGCTTTGTCGAAGGTAATGATATTTTCTCAGGCCATGTCGACGTGGTCGTCACCGATGGCTTCACCGGAAATGTGGCTTTGAAGGCGATCGAAGGCTTTGCGAAGCTCCTGGGTGGTTCTCTCCGCGATGAATTCGGCAGGAATCTCGTCACCAAAGTCCTCGGACTTTTGGCATTGCCCGTGCTCCGAGCCTTTAAGGGGCGGTTTGATCCGCGGCGATATAACGGCGCTAGCCTCGTTGGTCTTCGCGGCATCGTGGTGAAGAGTCATGGCAATGCCGACCGGACCTCGGTCGCCAATGCGATACGGGTGGCCATGCTCGAGGTGGAGATGGGTGTTCCTGACCGGATCGGTCAGCGGGTCGCTGAAGTTTTTGCTGAGGGAAGGATTTCGTGACGCGTTATTCAGCGCTTCTGGGCACGGGCGGGTACTTGCCCGAGCGGATCTTGACCAATGAAGAGATTTCAAGAACCGTTGATACCACCCACGAGTGGATTATGGAACGGACTGGGATTGCCGAACGGCGGATTGCAGGACCGACTGAAACCGCCTCGAGTATGGGCGAGATGGCATCTCGCCTGGCGCTTGAAGCAGCGGGCCTTGAGCCTCAGGATATCGACCTTATCATTGTTGGAACGGGGACCCCGGACCGGGTTTTCCCGAGTACGGCCTGTCTACTGCAGCACCGACTCGGCATTCGGCGATGTGCCGCTTTTGACGTTCAGGCGGCCTGTTCCGGCTTCATTTTTGCTCTCAGCATCGCCGATCAATACATCAGAGCAGGAACCGCCCGCCGCGTGCTCGTGGTCGGCAGTGAGCTCAATTCAAAGCTTGTTGACTGGTCTGATCGTTCGACCTGCATCCTTTTCGGGGATGGGGCCGGTGCGGCTGTCCTTGGGGTTTCGGATCGGCCGGGACTACTGAGTACCCATATTCATTCGGATGGTCAGTATCAGGATCTCCTTTATGTCCCTAATCCGCTTGCGATGAGCCATGCTGGGAAAGGCGAGGACGACAGCCGTTACATTAAAATGCAGGGCAATGAAGTCTTTAAGGTCGCGGTGAATACCCTAGGCCGGATTGTAGATGAAACCCTCGAAGCGAATGGGCTTCAGAAGTCCGATGTCGATTGGCTCGTGCCCCATCAGGCCAATATCCGCATCATTGCAGCGACCGCTAAGAAACTGAAGATGCCCATGGATCAGGTGGTTTTGACGGTTGAACGCCAAGGCAATACGTCGGCGGCATCCATTCCCCTTGCGCTGGATGAGGCCATTCGTGATGGTCGCATCCAGCGAGGTCAAACCGTTCTGATGGAAGCCTTTGGCGGTGGTTTCGCCTGGGGATCCGCCCTGCTTGTTTACTAACGTTCAGCTCAAGGCCCCTATTCATGAGTCAATGTGATTCGAGACTTGGTTTTCTGTTTCCAGGGCAGGGATCACAGTCAGTCGGCATGCTGTCTGATTTGGCCCTCGTCAAACCCTCGGTTTTGCGTCTTTTTGACGAAGCCTCCGAGATACTCGATTACAACCTCTGGTCATTGATCGTCGAAGGTCCGGCTGAACGTCTTAACGCGACGGTCGTCACCCAGCCGGCCATGCTGGTTTCAGGGGTTGCAGTTTACGCGGCTTGGTGTGAGGAATCGGACATCCGGCCCGCGTTTATGGCCGGCCATAGCCTGGGTGAATATACCGCGCTGGTCTGTTCCGGCTCTCTGGCTTTCAAGGATGCGGTGAAGCTCGTTGCTGAGCGGGCACGCCTGATGCAGGCCGCCGTCCCCGAGGGCAACGGGGCTATGGCGGCCATCATTGGTCTTCAAGATGACCGGCTCATCACGGTCTGTGAGGCAGCCTCATCGGGGACCCATCAGGTGTGTGCCGCGAATTTCAACGCCCCAGGGCAAGTGGTGATCGCGGGTCATTACGAAGCGGTGGTCAAGGCGGCCGAAGCGGCTAAGGCCGCGGGCGCCAGAAAAGTGGTCATGCTGCCGGTGAGCGTTCCCTCGCATTGTCCCTTGATGGGGACTGCCGCCAGCGCATTCAGGGCATTTCTTGATGCGACCCCGTTCCATGTTCCCGCCGTACCGGTGATCCATAATGTCGATGTTCTCCCTCATGGCCGTCCCGATGAAATCCGTGATGCGCTTCAAGCGCAATTGTGCGGCTCGGTCCGCTGGGTTGAAACGATCAGGGCGATGATCTCTGATGGGGTTGACCGTTTTATTGAGTGCGGTCCCGGCCCCACCCTCAAAGGGCTCAACAAGCGGATTGTGCCGGATGCACCGACCGAGTCCATTGCCGACCTCCCTTCTATGAATCAGGCTAAAGGACTTTTCCTATGACTGCTCCACTTGCAATTGTGACCGGCGCCAGCCGGGGTATTGGCCGTGCGATCGCCGAGAGGTTGTCGAGCGATGGTTTTTTTGTGGTGGGAACGGCGACCACGGATGCCGGGGCTTCCGCCATTACGGCCTATCTTGAGGAAGCAGGGCTTCTGGGGGTTGGGAGGCTGCTGAATGTCGCTGAACCCCTCGGGATTGAAGCGTTTATCGAGGACGTGATCTTGGCCCACGGGGTTCCGGCGGTCCTCATCAATAACGCAGGCATCACCCGTGACAATCTCCTGATGCGGATGAAGGATGAAGAGTGGGATGACATTTTGAAGACGAATCTGACGCCAGTCTTTCGTCTGGCCAAGGCGTGTATGCGTGGGATGATGAAGGCGCGCTATGGGCGTATCGTCAATATCACTTCCATCGTTGGGGTCACCGGCAATGCCGGTCAAACCAACTATGCGGCGGCTAAGGCGGGCATCGTTGGGTTTACTAAATCCTTGGCGAAAGAAGTCGGCTCCCGCGGCATCACGGTCAACAGCGTGGCGCCTGGGTTTATCGATACCGATATGACCCGAGCCTTGTCGGATGATCAGCGGCAGGCCCTGTTGGGTAACATCCCCTTGGCGCGCCTTGGGGCCCCCGAAGACATTGCCGGTGCAGTAAGTTTCCTCTGCTCGGCGGATGCGGGCTATATCACGGGTGAGACACTCCACGTGAATGGTGGGATGTATATGGCATAATGCTAAGGCTGGGGGAGTGCCCCGCATTATCAACGCCGCTAGATGCCGTCTTGGAGCTGAGTCGCGTTATAATGGCCGAAGGTACATTGTTGGTCCAAATAGGCTATCGGGGCGCTCATCGAAGAGAACACCCCATCAAGTGCTGCGCGGATCGTGAAGTGCCGGCGGGTGGGTCATTTAGAAAGATAGAAACGCCTGTGTTGCAAGGGTTTCAAATTAAAAATCATAAACTTCTCGAACGAGATTTAACGACTGAGGATTCAAAATGAGCGATGTAGCAGAACGTGTTAAAAAGATCGTAACCGAACAATTGGGCGTGAAGGAGGAAGTAACTAACGAAGCATCCTTCGTCGACGATCTTGGCGCGGACTCGCTGGACACCGTCGAGCTGGTCATGGCGCTAGAAGAAGAATTCGAGTGCGAGATTCCGGACGAAGACGCCGAAAAGATCACCACGGTCCAGCAGGCGATTGACTACATCAATACTCACGTCTGATCGAAACCCATCCCTTCAACCCCGGAAGGCGTCTCTGTCTTCCGGGGTTCTTTGGTTTTTGGGTGTTCGACACAGTATTGGGACGGGATCGTGAGTAAGAGACGAGTGGTTGTGACGGGTTTGGGTGCGGTGTCGCCAGTTGGCCTGACGGTGCCTGAAGCATGGGATAGTGTCCTGAACGGCAGAAGTGGCATCAGACCCTTGGAGGTCTTTGATGTGGCGGAATTTTCCACCCGAATAGGTGGCAGCGTCTGGGGTTTCAATATCGCGGATTACATCAGTGATAAGGAAGCCAAAAAAATGGATGCCTTCATTCATTACGGCATCGCCGCGGGTTGCCAGGCCTTTGAGCACTCGGGCATTGAGGTCACTGAAGCAAATGCAGACCGCATCGGTGTCGCGATTGGATCGGGCATTGGTGGCATCACGGGCATTGAAAGCGGCCACAACGCCTTTCTCAAAGGAGGTCCTCGGAAGATATCCCCCTTCTTCGTGCCCAGCAATATCATCAATATGATTTCCGGGAACTTGTCGATCAAGTATGGTCTCAAGGGTCCAAACTTCGCTATTGTGACGGCCTGTACGACGGGGACACATAATATCGGTGAGGCCGCCCGAGTTATTCGCTATGGGGATGCTGACGTCATGGTGGCAGGGGGTGCCGAAATGGCCACATCACCGACCTCGCTGGGTGGTTTTGCATCGGCGAAGGCGTTGTCGCGGCGTAATGAGGAGCCATTGCTCGCCAGCCGTCCTTTTGATCAGGATCGTGATGGCTTTGTCCTCAGTGATGGGGCGGGGGTTCTGGTGCTTGAGGAGCTTGAACACGCTCGCCGAAGGGGGGCGACCATCTATGCCGAATTGATTGGATTTGGTATGAGTGCGGATGCCTATCACATGACACAGCCCCCCGCAGATGGTGAAGGCGCTGCCCGTTGTATGCAGCACGCCTTGAGGGATGCGGAGATCAATCCGGCGGATATCGATTACATCAATGCTCACGGTACTTCAACCCCGGCGGGAGACGTGGCTGAAACGCAGGCGGTGAAAACCGTTCTCAGGGATCACGCCTATCGGGTTGCGGTCAGCTCCACTAAATCGATGACCGGTCACATGCTGGGTGCCGCGGGCGGTATTGAAGCCATCTTCTGTGTGCTGGCGCTGAAAGAACAGATCGCGCCACCGACCATTAATCTTGATGTCCCCGATCCTCAATGTGATTTGGACTACATTCCACATCGTGCCCGAGAAATGCCTCTTGAGATCGTGATGTCGAATTCCTTCGGGTTTGGTGGAACCAACGGCACCTTGATCTTCAAACGTCACGACTAGGCCAGAATCTCTATGACACCGCGCCAGTCATTGTTGTCGGTGAGGCGTGGTGAACCATGATCACTTGGGTGAATGGTGTCCCTGCTAAAACCATTGATCTTAGGGACCGCGGCTTCCAATATGGGGACGGTATTTTCACGACCCTTCCCCTAAAAGAAGGGGCTCCGCTGTTTGTAGAGCGGCATCTCGCGCGCCTTTTGAGAGACGCCGAGCGACTGCACCTGCCTCCCCTGGACCTCGATCGTCTTCGCCTTGATATCAGGGCGATCACGGCCTCTGAGACGTCGGGCATTCTCAAGATACAAATGACCCGAGGTGTGGGCGGCAGGGGATACGCCTCCCCTGATCCTGTGGAACCCACGGTTGTCTTGCAGCTTCACTCGGAACCAAGACACATCGAGGCGAGGGCCATGGGTGTCAGGGTCACCCTGCTCCGGACCCCTCTTGGCCTTAATCCCCGCCTCGCTGGAATCAAGCACATGAATCGTTTGGAGCAGATCATCGGTCGCGCCGAATGGCGCGATGAGGCGATTGCCGAGGGCTTGATGCTGGACCTTGAGGGTTTTCTGATCGAAGGCACGCGCACCAATGTTTTTTTGGTGAAAAACGGCGTTGTCTTTACCCCCTTGCTGGACCGATCGGGAATTGCCGGCGTGATGCGCTCCTTGATGTTTGAAGCCTCGGATACTTTGGGTTTTAGGGTCAGGGAGTCCCGCTTGACTTTACCGGATCTGATGGCGGCTGATGAAGTGTTTTTGACCAACAGCGTGATTGGGATCTGGCCGGTCAACGCCATTGATGCCTTGACGCTCGCGGTCGGCCCCTTCACGATGAGGATGATGGCATGGTTGAATACAGCAATAAAAAGCGATCAAGCCTCCTTCATCGGCTAGGCCTTCTGACCGCCTCTGGCATTATCCTGATCCTCGGGCTCTCAGAGGACTCCAGGATAACCCTTGATACCCCGCTGAAGATCACCGAGCCGGTGACCATTTCCCTTCGAAAAGGCGAAGGTCTTTCGGTATTGGCCGAACAGTTAAAACAACAGAAGCTTCTGGTTGAGCCTTTTTGGTTCAGGGTGTTAGTCCTCCGCTCGGGAAGTCTGCAGCGCCTGAAGTTCGGGGTTTATCGGGTGATGCCGGGGACCACACAACGAGGACTTCTAGATCTCCTCTTAAAAGGACGAACGGTTGAGACCCCGATCATGATTGCCGAGGGTCGTCGTTTTGAGGATCTAATTCAGATCTTGAAGGATCAAGAGAGTCTTCGTCATGACCTCAAAGATCAGGGGCCGATCGAGATCATGCGCGTGCTCGGTGAACCGGATGTGTATCCTGAGGGCCTGTTTTATCCAGATACCTACTACGCTTCAGAAAGCACGACGGACCTTGATATTCTTAAAAAAGCCCACAAGAAAATGAACGCGGTTCTTCAAGAGGAGTGGCAAGAGCGTGCCCCAGACCTTCCGCTGGCGTCGCCCTATGAAGCGTTGATTTTGGCGTCCATTGTTGAAAAAGAAACGGGGCATTCTGAAGAGCGGGCCGAGATTGCTGGGGTCTTTATTCGTCGACTCCTTCAGGGCATGCGTCTTCAGACGGACCCTACGGTGATCTATGGCATGGGCGAGAGTTACCATGGCAACATCCGGAAAGAGGATCTCCGCCGAGATACGCCTTACAACACCTATACCCGAAACGGTTTGCCGCCCACCCCGATCGCCCTGCCAGGGCGTGATGCTATCCATGCAGCGCTGCACCCAGCGGCCGGTAGCAGCCTCTACTTTGTGGCCAGCGGGGGAGGCCGGCATCGTTTTTCCTCGACACTCGAGGAGCATGAGCGCGCCGTGGATCAATTTCAACGACACCCCAAGACGCCATGACAGGACAATTGATTACTCTTGAAGGTGGCGAAGGTGTTGGTAAGACCACCAACCTCGCCTTCATTGAGCGCTACTTCGATGATCGCGGTATTCCTCTTTTAAAAACCCGAGAACCTGGAGGGACCCCTCTCGGTGAAAATATCCGTGAGTTGTTGCTTCAGGGCGATGCGATGGATCTGAAGGCGGAGCTTTTGTTGGTGTTTGCCGCCAGAGCCCAGCATGTCGCGGCGGTGATTCGACCTGCACTGAGCGTTGGGACCTGGGTTCTCTCCGATCGCTTTACCGATGCGAGCTATGCCTATCAGGGGGGGGGTCGTGGACTTTCTTTAGAGATGATTGAAACCCTCGAACGGTGGGTACAGGACATGCTTCAGCCTGACCTTACCCTTCTTTTGGATCTTCCCGTAGAGACCGGGATGGCCAGAGCCAAGGACCGTGGCCGTCCCGACCGATTTGAATCAGAGCAACTTGATTTTTTTGAGCGTGTCAGAGCGGCTTACGTCGGGAGGGCCAAGGCCTATCCTCAAAGGTTTCGGCGGATTGATGCTTCACAGGCGCTGGAAACGGTGCAGGCGCAAATCAAGAGCCATCTGGATGCCTTTTTGGAGCGACAGGGCTGATGGCCAATACGGCGCTTTACCCCTGGCTTCAATCCGCTTTTGATCACCTGGATGCCTTGAGGCGTGATGACCGGATTCCGGGCGCGCTGCTCATCCAGGGTGGCGAGGGGCTAGGTAAACGATCTTTAGCCCTTCATCTTGCCGCCCGGCTTCTCTGTCTCGCACCTAAAGATCCCTTGCCTTGTGGGGTCTGTCACGGTTGCCATCTCTTTAAAGCGGGGACACACCCGGATCTCAAAATTCTCGAGCCTGAAGAGGCGGGGAAGATGATCAAGGTCGATCAGGTCCGAAAGGTGATTCAAGACCTCAGTCTCATGTCGCTTTACGATGGTTATCGGGTGATCGTGATTCATCCTGCAGACCAGATGAACCAGAATGCGGCTAACGCACTCCTTAAAACCCTTGAGGAGCCAGCGCCTAAAAACCTTATCATTTTGGTCACCCATCGTCCTCAGCGTTTACTACCCACCATTCGAAGTCGTTGTCAGACCTTATCGATCGCACGACCCCAAAAGGATATCGCGCTTGCGTTTATCAAAGAGCATAAGGACGTGTCGGCCGCAGAGCGACTATGGAGCTGTGCGGAGGGGTCGCCCTTAAGGGCCCTTGAGATGGCTGAAAAGGGCTTATTAGAGGTTCGAGATCAACGCTTTGAAGCCTTCAGCCAGGTCCTTAAAGGTCAGGAAGATCCGGTGGCGATGGCTCAAACTTGGGCAGAAGAATCGCCCTTTGAAACCCTTGATTGGGTTTTATCGTGGCTTTTGGATCTGGTTCGACTTGGCTTATCGGATGAGGCGCCGGAACTCCTCAATGAGGATCTAGGTGAGGCCCTTAAAGACTTGATTCAGGGGCTCGACGTCATCGAACTCATTCATTACCGCGATGCCGTGTCAGGTTACCGCGCGCAGCTCGAGACCACGGCCAACCGCCAGTTGATTTTCGAAGCCGTGCTGATTGGTCTTGCCGCCCTAGGCAAGTCTCAGCGGGCAGCCCAGGGGCTCAAAGTCACCGCTATTTGATCCTCATCCCAGGCTCAGCCCCTTGGTCGGGGAACAGAATGAAGGGGCCCCCTCGATCATCGCTGGCCGCGAGCACCATGCCTTCAGAGAGACCAAACTTCATTTTTCGGGGAGCGAGATTGGCGACCATAACCGTCAGTTTGCCCTCCAGCTGCTTTGGATCATAGGCCGATTTAATCCCTGCAAAGACCGTTCGGGTCTCAGTGCCAAGATCAAGGCTTAAGCGCAGAAGCTTTTCTGCACCCTCGACGTGATCAGCCGCCACGATTCTTACGACGCGGAGATCAATCTTGGAGAAATCATCAATCCCGATCGTCTCTGCGATCGGGATGGTGGCCGCAACTGGCGTCCCCGATGAGGCCGCGGCCTCAAGATTGTCCCGGTTAGAGTCGATGAGTTGCTGAATTTTCTGAGGCTCCACGCGGGTCATCAGATGCTCATAGGGGAGGGTTCTTCGGGGTGAGCACTCAAGATCTGACCACTGAAAATCTCGCGCCATACCAAAGAACTCTCGGGCAACCCGCTGCGTCAACTGTGGCAAGAGAGGCGCAAGGAGAATTGACAGCGCATAAAAGCCCTGAAGGCTTCGGGTACAGATCCTTAGGAGGTCCTTTTCGGGGTTCTCCGTTTTGGCCACCTTCCAGGGGGCTTGATCGTTCACGTACTCGTTGATGCTATCGGCAATTCGCATGATCTCCCGGGTGGCCTTCGCATAATCACGCTGCTCGTAGGCCTTTGAAATGGATACGGCACTCTCGGTGATCATCGCCATCTGAGTCTTTCCATCGGCGCTGGCCAAAAAATCGGGGTCGAGCTGACCTTCTAGATGCTTGGTCACGAAGCCTGCGGTTCGACTGGCGATATTGATGTACTTTCCAACCAGATCGGCATTCACTCTGAGAGAAAAATCCTCGAGGTTAAGATCGATGTCTTCCATGCTGCCATTGAGTTTGCAGGCATAGTAGTAGCGCAGCCACTCGGGGTTGAGGCCTTCTTTGAGATAACTCTCGGCGGTGATAAAGGTCCCTCTCGACTTGGACATCTTTTCGCCATTCACCGTGAGGAAACCGTGGGCAAAAATCTTGGTGGGCGTTCTAAAACCCGCATGTTCCAACATCGCCGGCCAGAAGAGGGCATGAAAATAGAGAATATCCTTGCCAATAAAGTGGTAAAGCTCGGTGTCGCTCCCCTGTTTCCAGTAAGCGTCAAAGTCGATTCCCTTCAATTCTGCATATTTCTTGAAGCTTCCCATGTAGCCGATTGGCGCATCGAGCCAGACATAAAAGAACTTCCCCGGAGCGCCAGGGATCTCAAATCCAAAATAGGGGGCATCACGGGAAATATCCCAATCGGCAAGCCCCGCCTCGAACCATTCCGCCATCTTATTCGCGGCTTCTGACTGCAAATGACCGGCTCGTGTCCAGGTCTTGAGGAAGTCCCCACACTGACCCAGTTTAAAGAAGTAATGCACCGATTCTTTTCGAACCGGGATGGCACCTGAGATCGCTGACACTGGATTTAGGAGATCGGTCGGGGAATAGGTCGCACCGCAGGCCTCGCAGGAGTCGCCATATTGATCCTTGGCATGGCATCGGGGGCATTCCCCTTTAATGAAGCGATCCGGTAGGAACATTTCCTTGAGGGGATCGAAGTATTGTTCGATTGCACGGGATTCAATGAATCCACCGTCCTTGAGGCGGCCATAGATGGTTTCTGCGAGCTCCTTGGTTTCCGGGGAGTGGGTGGAATAGTAATGATCAAAGGCCACATAAAAACCCTTGAAGTCCCGCTCATGTTCGACTTGGACGCGCTGGATCAGGGCCTCGGGGGTGATGCCTTCCTTTTCGGCCCGCAGCATGATCGGCGTGCCATGGGTGTCGTCCGCGCAGACATAGTGGCAGGTGTGCCCCTGCATTTTCTGGAATCGCGCCCAGATATCGGTCTGGATGTATTCCACCAGATGACCGAGATGGATCGGACCATTGGCATAGGGGAGGGCGCTGGTGACGAGAATGTGGCGGGTTTGAGTCATCGTGGGCTTCCTTCACCGCACTGAGAGTGCGGTCATAAATAGGGGGTTGTCAGGGGGTTCACTGGGATTCGAGTTGTCTTCTGCCGACCCAATCTTTGGCAAACTGTGAGGCGACTCGGCCGCTCCTTGAGCCCCGAAGCAACGCATAGGCGAGGGCTTCGGGTCGCGCTGCGGCGAAGTCCTTTTTAAAGCCAAGGCGTTCGAGCCAGTAATAGACGACGTCGAGATATTGCTCTTGATTAAAGGCATGAAAAGCGAGCCAGACCCCAAATCGTTCTGAGAGCGACAGTTTTTCTTCCACCGCTTCACCTTGATGCAGTTCCCCATCGATCCAGCGGGCCTTCTGATTCTCTTCAGGATACTCCGGCAAGAGATGGCGACGATTCGATGTCGCATAAATCAGCAGGTTTTCGGGGGGTTGGGTCATGGAGCCTTCCAGAATGGCCTTGAGGGCCTTGTAGCCCGCATCATCCGCCTCAAAGGAGAGATCGTCGCAATAGAGAATGAATTTCTCCGGACGATTCTTTAGTAGGGTCTGAATGTCGGAGAGGTCTTGAAGGTCTTGTCGAGCGACCTCGATGATTCTAAGTCCTTCATTGCCATAAGCGTTCAAAAGGGCTTGGACCAGTGACGACTTTCCGGTGCCTCGAGCGCCCCAGAGGAGCGCATTGTTGGCGGGTAACCCCTTCAAAAACTGACGGGTATTCGAAATAAGGGCAGCTTTCTGGCGGTCTATCCCTTTGAGATCCTCAAGGCCGATCGTTCTGATGGGATCAATCGGCGCGAGTGGACTTCGATGGTCTTTGCCCAGCCAGCGGAAGGCCCGGCCTGATGCGAGATCCGGGGGGCTCGGCGGGTTTGGAACCAGCTTTGCCAGTGTGGCGTTGAGCTGCCTTAATTCCAGGAGGACCTGTTCCAGCATCCTGAGTCTCTCAATTACTCGCTATCAGCTTTGGGTTTGGCGCGGTATTTGGACGGCGGCATGACCAATCCTTCGACCTTCTTTTTGCGAGTAGCCGGTTTCTTCTCGCCGGCCTTATCGCTTCCATAGCTTCGCTTTGGGACCGCAACCGGTTTTCGTGAGCCTGCGTCAACGGGCTGTAGGTTGATTCTCTGACCTCTAATGAAGGTTCTAGAAAGCGCCTGAAAGACCTCATTTGGGAGGCCTTGTGGTAGTTCGACGGTGCTGTAAGTATCAAACAGTTTGATCGAACCGATTTGGCGAGCGCCGATACCACCTTCATTGGCAATGGCTCCGACAATGTCCTTGGGCATGACGCCGTGGGTACGGCCCACATCAATAGTGAACTGGCGCATATCACCTTCTGGCCGCTTGAAATCTGGGGCGTCCCGATCGCGCCGCGGCGCTTGTCGAGGTTCCGAGCGTTCGCGGCTTCGAGGCCGATCATCCTGAAAGTCGCGCGGGAAGTCTCGTGCCGGCGGTTCGGGTTCATCATTGACGGCCAAGGGGCGGTCACGGTAAAGGAGATGAGCGATAGCGGCAGCGAGGTCTGCCGCCTGGCCGACGTCTTCACTCACCATCGCATCGATGAGACCTCGATAGAATCCGAGGTCATGATTCTCCATGGTTTCAATCAGCTGCGATTTAAACTGCTCAATGCGCTTGTCCGCGATATCCCTGAGGGTGGGCAGCCGCATTTGCTGTATCGGCTGGCGCGTGGCCCGCTCAATGGCCATCAGCATCCGCCGCTCGCGGGGCGTCACAAAGAGAATCGCGGTTCCCTTGCGTCCCGCGCGGCCGGTTCTGCCGATCCGGTGGACATAGGTTTCCGTATCATAGGGAATGTCATAGTTGACGACGTGCGTGATCCGCTCGACATCGAGGCCGCGGGCAGCCACATCGGTTGCAATGACGATATCGAGAGCGCCTTTCTTGAGGCGGTCGATGACCTTTTCCCGAAGGATTTGGGTCATGTCGCCATTGAGTGCGGCGGCTTCATAGCCTCTAGCCTCGAGCTTTTCCGCGAGTTCGACGGTTTCGGTCTTGGTCCTGACAAAGATGATCATGGCATCAATGTCGTCGGCGTCGAGAATGCGGGTCAGGGCTTCCAATTTCTGAAGACCTGAGACCAGCCAAAACTGTTGGTTGATGGCTTCAACGGTCGAAGTCTTACTCTGAATCCTGATTTCGGCTGGATTGTCGAGGTGGCGGTTGGCGATCTTCTTAATCACCGCCGGCATGGTGGCCGAAAACAAGGCGGTCTGTCTGGTTTCTGGCGTGTGCTCGAGAATCCATTCCACATCCTCGATGAAGCCCATGCGGAGCATTTCATCCGCTTCATCGAGGACCAGTGTCTTAAGATGATCGAGATTTAGGGTTTCTCGGCGAAGATGGTCCATGACGCGCCCTGGGGTGCCGACAATCACATGGACGCCGCGAGCCAGTTGACGAAGCTGCTGACCCATCCCTTGGCCGCCGTAAACCGGCAGGATATGAAATCCCTCGATGTGCCGGGCATAGGTCTGGAAGGCCTCGGCGACTTGGATCGCCAGTTCGCGGGTTGGCGCCAGGACCAGGGCCTGGGGCACTCTTTGTGAGACATCAATTCGGGTCAAAATGGGCAATGCGAAAGCGGCGGTCTTGCCGGTCCCAGTCTGGGCTTGACCCAGAAGATCGCGGCCCGCGAGAAGGTGAGGAATGCTGGCCGCCTGGATGGGGGAGGGGGACTCATAGCCAATCTCACGAATGGTCTTGAGGATTGCAGGAGAAAGTTCTAAGTCATCAAACGATAGGGGGGTGTCGGTCATGGATCTTCGTGCACATTGAATACAGGACCGGTCATCCGCCACCTGGCAGGAGGACCGGAAAGACCTGCGAGGCATTCCCGCAGGCTGAGGGGTCCGCTCAGACCGTTAGAGGTTTGTAGCGGAGGCGATGAGGGTTATCAGCCTCGTCACCTAGGCGGCGTTTACGGTCCGCTTCATAATCGGCATAGTTGCCTTCGAACCACACCACCTTGCTGTCGCCTTCAAAGGCCAGCATATGGGTTGCGATACGGTCAAGGAACCAACGATCATGCGAAATGACGACGGCACAGCCGGGGAAATCAAGGAGGGCCTCTTCGAGCGCTCTCAGGGTCTCAACGTCAAGGTCATTGGTCGGTTCGTCTAAGAGCAGAACGTTGCCGCCACTTTTTAGAAGTTTTGCGAGATGGACCCGGTTGCGTTCACCGCCCGAAAGGTCGCCGATGCGTTTTTGTTGGTCCGAACCTTTGAAATTGAAGCGTCCGCAATAGGCGCGTGATGGCGTTTGATAGGTTCCCACCGTGATCATGTCAAGACCGTCTGAGATCTCTTCCCAGACGGTCTTATGGCCATCGAGATGATCACGGGTTTGGTCGACATGGGCGATCTTGACGGTATCACCGATGCGGATGGTTCCGGCGTCCGGAGATTCTACCCCGGCCATCATCCGAAAGAGGGTGGTTTTACCCGCTCCGTTGGGGCCGATGATGCCCACGATCCCCCCGGGAGGCAGCCTGAAACTCAGGTCTTCGACCAGCAGTCGATCGCCAAAGGCTTTTTTGACGCTCTCGGCCTCGACCACCACATCGCCGAGGCGAGGCCCCGGTGGAATGTAGATTTCCTTGGTTTCATTGCGCGTTTGTGTTTCCTGGTTCGAGAGTTCTTCGAAGCGGGCCAGACGCGCCTTGCTTTTGGCGTGGCGTCCCTTGGGGTTTGTCCTCACCCATTCCAATTCGGCCTTCATCGCCTTCATTCGGGCGCTCTCTTGTTTTTCCTCGATCTCGAGGCGCTTTTCCTTCTGTTCCAGCCAGGTCGAGTAGTTGCCTTCCCAAGGAATGCCATAGCCTCGATCGAGCTCAAGGATCCAGCCGGCCACATTGTCGAGGAAGTAGCGATCATGGGTGACGGCGATGACCGTCCCCGGGAAATCATGAAGGAAGCGTTCAAGCCAACCGACCGACTCGGCATCCAGGTGGTTGGTCGGTTCATCCAGCAGGAGCATGTCGGGACTCGAGAGGAGCAGACGACACAGGGCGACGCGTCGTTTCTCACCGCCTGACAGTTTGGTGACATCGGCATCCCAGTCTGGCAGCCGAAGGGCATCGGCCGCCATTTCAAGGGTCCGCTCAAGATTGTGGCCATCGCTGGCCTGAAGGATGCTTTCTAGTCGACCCTGTTCGGCGGCTAAGGCATCAAAATCGGCGTCGGCCTCGGCGTAGGCGGCATACACTTCATCCAGTCGTTTGTGGGCGTCTTTAATATGGGAGAGCGCCTCCTCGACGTTTTCGCGGACATTTTTGTTGGGGTCTAGCTGGGGTTCCTGGGGAAGATAACCGATATTGATATCGGACTGTGCCCGCGCTTCCCCATTGAATTCGGTATCAACACCCGCCATGATTTTTAGCAGGGTGGATTTTCCTGAGCCGTTGAGGCCGAGGACGCCAATCTTGGCGCCGGGGTAGAAAGACAGGGAAATATCTCGCAGAATCTCGCGTTTGGGTGGGACCACCTTGCCCACGCGGTTCATGGTATAAACGTATTGAGCCATCTCTTTATGAGCACAGGAAAGCGAAGTGAAGGCCATGTTCCATCCACGCCCCGCGGGCGGCTGGGGTTAGAAAATGACGTATAACATCTGATTATCCCACATCCTGGGCTTTGGTATGGAACTGTTTTGGCGGTTATTCGCAGGATGAGCACTAAAGGGGTCAATGGCAGGGCCAGGACATGCTTCAGCTAACAGCACAATCGGAGCCTTCTGGGGTATCAGCGATTCAAGCGGCAGAATGGAATGCCCTCACCGGGGCAACGCTCCCTTTTCTTCGGCATGAGTTTTTGGCGGCGCTTGAAACCAAGGGATGTCTTGGGGAGGCGGTGGGTTGGATTCCTTGCCCTCTTCTCCTGAGAGATTCTAAAGGCCAACTTCGAGGGGCTTTGCCGCGCTACCTTAAATTTAATTCCTTTGGTGAATTTGTCTTTGACTGGTCATGGGCTGAAGCCTATGAGCGGGCCGGACTTTCCTATTATCCCAAGCACGTCGTCGCCGCGCCCTTTACCCCGGCGACGGGGACACGACTGTTGACCGATCCATGCCTAGACCCTCAGGAAACGGGCCGGGCGCTGATGGCTCATGCGATGGACATGACGATGGATGCTGGCGTTTCATCGCTGCACTGGCTTTTTGCGACGGATCCATCCCTTGCAGAGCAGCCTGATTTCCTGACGCGCTGGGGCTGTCAATTCCATTGGGAGAATCAGGACTATCAGGATTTCGAGGCTTTTTTGGCCACCATGACGTCGAAACGCCGGAAGGAAATCCTGAGGGAGCGTCGTCAGGTTGAGGAGGCCGGTCTCGAGGTGGTCTGTCTTTCAGGGCTTGAGGTCACTTCGAAGGAGTGGGAGACCTTTCACGCGCTTTATCAAGGAACCTTCGATAAGCACGGTAATTATCCAGCGCTGACCCTCGATTTTTTTAAGGAAATTGCACTCACCATGGGGGATCACGTGCTGCTGGTGATCGCCCGTCGTCATGGCGAGATGGTGGCTGCCGCCTATTTTCTGGTGGGCCCTGATACTCTCTACGGGCGCTATTGGGGCTCGCTCGAAGAGGTCCCGGGCCTTCACTTTGAAGCGTGTTATTACCGGGGCATTGAATACGCGATTGCGCAAGGCTTAAAGCGCTTTGAGCCTGGGGCCCAGGGGGAGCATAAGATCAGCCGCGGCTTCCTGCCGACCACGACCTTCTCCTATCACTTTATCCCAGAGCCGAGGTTTCGGGCAGCCATTGCCCGTCACCTCGCGTTCGAAAATCCGCGAGTCGAGGCCTACAGGAGCGCTCTCATGGCGCGCTCTCCTTTCAAGCTGGCAGTACCATGATCCCAAGGCTTGATCCAGCAAATCCCCATCAGCTGTTTCCGTCTGGGGATCAAGCGCTTGAAGAACCCAATGGATTGCTGGCCCTTGGTGGTTGCCTGTCGCCGGCGCGGTTGATCAACGCCTACCGACACGGCATCTTTCCATGGTTTAGCGAGGGGGAGCCCATTCTTTGGTGGTCCCCAGATCCCCGTTTGATCCTCATTCCAGAGCAGATCAAAGTCTCCAGAAGCCTTCGTCAACAGTGTCGAAAGTCTACGTGGGACGTCACCCATGATCGGGCCTTTGAAGCCGTGATGACGGCCTGTGCTGCGCCGCGGCGGGATGGTGAGGGCACTTGGATCAGTCCGGCGATTCAAAAGGCCTATCTGGCGCTGCATGATCTTGGGATCGCTCACTCCTTTGAGGCTTGGCAGGAGGGCGTTCTGGTCGGCGGTCTTTATGGCGTTGCCCTGGGTCAGGTCTTTTTCGGAGAGTCTATGTTTCACTGGGTCACTGATGCCTCGAAAGTCGCCTTGGTGATGGCCGCTGATCGCCTTCGGGCCTGGGACTATCGGCTCATCGATTGCCAAGTTCAAACGGATCACCTCTCAAGTCTTGGGGCCCTTCCCATGCCTCGTGCTGAATTTCTTCTCGCGCTGAAGAGGCTCTGCAGTGAGCCGGTTGCTGAGTCGGCCTGGGAGCGGTCCTGATGAGCACAATCTCTTTGTATTTGGGGCCCTTAGAACCGTGCCCCTATCTCGATGGGCTGACCGCCCAAATGGCGTTTCTGGCCCCAGATGAGGTGGTCACGCCTCACCTCTACAGCATCTTGGTGGCCCATGGCTTTCGTCGCAGCGGATCGCTGATCTACCGTCCTCAGTGTCCGAACTGCCGAGCGTGTGAGCCGGTGAGGGTTCCGGTTAACCGATTTTATCCTTCGCGGGCGCAGCGACGGAGCGAAAAGCATTATGCGGATGTCGCGGTCGTCGAGCGCCCAGCGACCTTTGACGCCGCCCACTATGCGCTGTACCGGCGCTATCAGATGGCGCGACATCCAGAGGGCAATATGGGCAAGGCGGGGCCTCAAGAGTACATCGATTTTCTGGCCAACGATCGCTTTGATAGGACGTTGTTTTTGGAATTTATCCGTGGCGATGACTTGCTCGGTGTGGCGGTAGTGGATGAATTGGATCAAGGCTTCTCCGCGGTCTATACCTTCTTTGACCCCGATCACTCCGCCGGCAGTCTCGGCACCTTCGCCATTTTATGGGAGATCAGGGAATTGATGCGGCGGCGAAAGCCCTGGCTCTACCTCGGCTTCTGGATCGAAGCCTCGCCCAAGATGCGATACAAATCGCGCTTCAAGCCTCTAGAGCGACGCTCCGAATCGGGTTGGATCACGGTTGAATAAAGGAGCTAAGGGGTCGCTCAGTCGGGCTCAATGCCGGCTGTGGTAGAATGGTGGTTTTTTTGGGATGGGGCTTAAAGGCTTCTTCCGCGCCAGCAAGAGAGTTTATGTCGAAAGAAGATCATATCGAGATGGAAGGAAAGGTTATTGAAACCCTTCCCAATACCACATTCCGGGTGGAGCTAGACAACGGACATGTTGTCATGGCCCACATTTCTGGAAAGATGCGCAAGCACTATATCCGGATTCTGACGGGCGATCGGGTCAAGGTCGAAATGACTCCTTATGACCTTTCCAAAGGCCGCATCACCTTCCGTCAACGCTGATTCTTGAGATCAGGCCGGTATTGACGCCTCGCTCATTTCCTCCACCACGAAGGACATCTCACCCCCTTCAACGCTAATTCTGGCGACGCCGCCGCCTTGGAGCTTTCCAAAGAGGATTTCTTCGGCCAGGGGTTTCTTGATCTTTTCCTGAATAACCCGGCTCATTGGTCGTGCGCCCATGAGGGGGTCAAAACCATGTTCGGCGAGCCATTGACGGGCCAAAGGTTCGAGGACGATCGATACCCGTTTTTCTGCTAATTGGGTTTCAAGTTCAAACATGAACTTGTCAACGACTTGGGTGATGATGTCGATATTGAGCGCGTTGAACTGGATGATGGCGTCCAGACGATTCCTAAACTCAGGGGAGAAAGTGCGCTCGACCGCCTTGAGGCTATCGCTGCTGTGATCTTGATGGGTGAAGCCGATGGAGGCGCGGCCGGCTTCAGTCACCCCGGCATTCGTGGTCATGATCAGGATGATGTTGCGGAAATCTGCCTTGCGGCCATTGTTATCGGTTAGGGTGCCGTGATCCATCACCTGCAGGAGAAGGTTGAAGACATCCGGATGGGCCTTCTCGATTTCATCGAGGAGGACGACCGCATGGGGGTGCTTGGTGACCGCTTCGGTGAGGAGACCGCCTTGGTCGAATCCGACGTACCCTGGCGGTGCCCCAATCAGCCTTGATACGGTATGGCGTTCCATATATTCGGACATGTCATAGCGAAGGAGCTCCACCCCAAGGACCTTCGCGAGTTGGCGGCTGACTTCTGTCTTACCGACGCCGGTGGGTCCTGCAAAAAGAAAACTGCCAATCGGTTTTTGGGCATCGCGAAGCCCTGCTCTTGAAAGTTTGATGGCCGCGGCGAGGCTGTGGATGGCTTGGTCTTGCCCAAACACCAGAAGCTTCAGGTTCTTTTCAAGGTCCCGGAGCTTGTCTTTGTCATTGGTGGAGACCGTTTTCGGGGGAATTCGAGCGATTTTTGCGACGATCTCTTCGATCTCAAAAGTGCCCAGTAGTTTCTTTCGCTTGGACAAAGGGAGAAGGCGCTGTCCGGCGCCGGCCTCATCGATGACATCGATGGCCTTGTCGGGAAGATGCCGGTCGTTGATATAACGATCGGAAAGTTCAGCTGCGGTCCTTAGAGCCGCCAAGGAGTATTTTACTTGATGGTGTTCTTCAAAGCGGGTCTTAAGCCCCTTGAGTATCTGAAAGGTTTCATCGACCGAGGGTTCAAGGACATCAATTTTTTGGAAACGGCGGGCGAGCGCTCGATCCTTTTCAAAGATGCCCCGGTACTCTTGATAGGTGGTCGATCCGATGCAGCGAAGGTCGCCTGAAGCTAGCACCGGCTTGATCAGGTTAGAAGCATCCATGACCCCGCCAGAAGCCGATCCAGCACCGATGATGGTGTGGATTTCGTCAATGAAGAGAATGGAGTGGGGCTCTTTCTTGAGCTGGGCTAGAAGGGCCTTGAGGCGCTTCTCAAAGTCCCCTCGGTACTTGGTGCCAGCAACCAGGGCGCCAAGGTCCAAGGAGTAGATGGTACTTCCTTGAAGGACTTCGGGAACCTCGCCATCGACGATCTTTTTGGCGAGACCCTCCGCGATGGCGGTTTTGCCCACACCGGCTTCTCCGACCAGAAGGGGGTTATTCTTTCGGCGCCGGCAAAGAACCTGAATGGTTCGTTCGACCTCAAGACGCCGGCCAATCAAGGGATCAATCTTTCCACAACGAGCCAATTCGTTGAGGTTTTCGGCAAATTTCTCAAGGGGATTGGCGCTGACTGAGTCGCCTTCTTCGGCGTCTATCGATATCGGTTTTTCAGGCGTTCCGGAATCATCATGGAGTTTTGAGATGCCGTGCGAGATGAAATTCACCAGATCGAGGCGGCTTACTTCCTGCTGATTGAGAAGGAAAACAGCATGCGAATCCTGTTCGCTAAAGATAGCCACCAGAATATTGGCCCCCGTCACTTCCTGGCGACCTGATGATTGAACATGGAAGGCAGCGCGCTGCAAGACACGCTGGAATCCGAGCGTCGGTTGGGTCTCTCGTTTGAGACCCGTGGCAATCAGGGGGGTTGTCTGTTCAAGGAATTCGGTCACTTCTTGGCGAAGTACTTCGATCTGCGCGCCACAGGCCTTGAGCACCTCAATGGCGGCAGCATTGTCCAGCATGGCGAGGAGGAGATGCTCCACTGAAATGAATTCATGCCGTTTTTCATAGGCCGACCGGAAGGACTGGTTGAGGGATAGCTCAAGTTCTTTGCTTAGCATCGTCATCTCCTATGAGGGCCACAGCGGCCTCGATTCCGGTTCGTCGCCGGAGTGACTTTTTCTTAAGGCACCCCGGCGGGTTGACAGACCATTTCGTTCTTCAGTTAAGCCTCATCCATATCACAAAGAAGCGGGTGCTGGTGCTCCCTCGAGAAATCGTTCACCTGGCGGACTTTGCTTTCGGCGATGTCTTTCGAGTACACCCCGCAAACCCCCATCCCCCGGGTGTGGACATGGAGCATGACCTGAGTCGCCTTATCTTCATCCATGCTGAAGAATACCTTGAGGATCTCCACGACGAATTCCATCGGCGTAAAGTCATCATTTAGAAGAAAAACCTTATAGAGCGGCGGTCGCTTCAGTTTTGGTTTAGCTTCTTTGACCAGAAGGTCATCATCGTTTTTTTCTTGGGTGTCTCTCGCCATGTCCGTTCATGGTGTTAAGGGATCTTTAGGCGCTGAATATACCATCAGGTAAGAGGCCTGTCCTCCTGTTGAAGTTCCTTTTTGGGGCGGATAGTGGTCATGCTGGCTGGGGGAAACTTGGCCTTGTGGCATAATTAGGATGGGTCTATGGCAGCGAGCCACAGGGCTTCTCTTTGGCACTTTTTCTCTCCTTCTCATGCGCTTACCGCCTTTGTTATCCCCCGTTCGCCCAAGACTTACCGTTGCCGCCGTGATCGAAAATGATGGCCGTTTCCTCTTCGTCGAAGAGCGGGACGGTCAGGGGCGATCGGTGATCAATCAGCCCGCAGGCCATGTTGAAGGCGGTGAATCTCTCCTCGAAGCACTGGTCCGTGAAACGGTGGAGGAAACCGGTTTTGGGGTAGAGCCTCTCTTTCTCGTCGGCGCCTATCTCTGGACGACGCCCGATGGCAGCCGCAGCTATCTTCGAATGGCCATCGCAGCCAAGGCACTCAGCCATGATGCTGATCGACCCTTGGATGAAGGCATTGAGCGGGCACTCTGGCTCAGCCGTGAAGAATTGGTGGCCGAGACTGATCGCCATCGAAGCCCCCTGGTCCTTCGTTGCGTCGACGATTATCTCTTCGGGGAGTGTTACCCTCTGACCCTCATGAAATCGTTGACCGATTAAATGATGCCTGAGCATATTATTGTCGGGATGTCGGGGGGGGTTGATTCCTCGGTGACCGCACTGTTGCTGCTCCAAGAGGGCTATGAAGTGAGCGGTCTTTTCATGAAGAACTGGGACGAGGATGATGGCACCGAGTTCTGTACCGCCATGGAAGACCTCAAAGATGCCACCCAGGTCTGCGATCAATTGGGGATCCCTCTTCGTACCGTCAATTTTGCGGCCGAATACTGGGATCGGGTGTTTGAAGTGTTCCTCGCGGAGTACGCTGCTGGAAGAACACCGAACCCCGATATCCTCTGTAATCAAGAAATAAAGTTTAAAGCTTTTCTCGACTATGCGAGGGATTTAGGCGCCGACCGCATTGCGACCGGCCACTACGCCCGAATTGATCAGGAATCAGGGGTTTGCCGTCTTTTAAAGGGCGTCGATAGCCATAAAGATCAGACCTACTTCATCTACACCCTAGGCCCAGAACAGCTCCAAAAAACCCTGTTTCCGATTGGCGGCCTTCAAAAATCCGAGGTGCGTCGATTGGCGCAGGCGGCGGGCTTTGATAATGCCCGAAAAAGGGATAGTACGGGTATCTGCTTCATCGGAGAGCGCCGCTTTAAAACCTTTCTGGAACGTTATCTGCCGGCCCAGCCGGGTGCCATCGAGACCCCCGAGGGGCAGCGCCTTGGAGATCATGAGGGTTTAATGTATTACACCCTGGGTCAGCGCCGCGGGTTTGGCGTTGGGGGGGTTCGGGGAGGGGATGAGGCCGCTTGGTATGTGCTGGCTAAAGATCTTAGCCAGAATGTCCTCATTGTGGGGCAAGGGCATGATCATCCCCTCATGCAGTCGGATCGCCTGCTGGCTGGCCGGTTGTTTTGGTGTCGGGAAAGGCCTAGTGCCTCCCCATTCCAAGCCGCAGCCAAGGTTCGTTACCGCCAGGAGGATCAGTCATGCAAGGTGATGCTCCATAGCGATGGGATGGCGGAGGTTGTTTTCGATATGCCCCAGCGTGCGGTCACGCCGGGTCAGTCGGTCGTCTTCTATGAAGGAGACGAATGTTTGGGTGGTGGCGTCATTGAAAAGACCTCGTATCGAGGAGAGCCTCGAGGGTTGCTCTCAACTTAAAACAGCCAACCCAGATAGAATGGCCCTAGTTTTTTCTTGCCCACGATGGATGTTCTTATATGGCTTTGACAGATCTTTCACCCGTTGATGGCCGTTACGCCAATAAGGTTTCGCCACTCCGCGCCATCCTCAGTGAGTATGGGCTGATCCGTTTTAGAGTGGAGGTTGAGGTGCGCTGGCTTGAGGCGCTCGCTCTAGCGCCTCTGATCACAGAGGTTCCCGTATTAAGCACGGAAGCCGCCCAAGTCCTCAATCTCCTCGTCACCGAATTCAGCGTCGAGGACGCCGAGCGGGTCAAAGAAATTGAGCGCACCACCAACCATGATGTCAAGGCGGTTGAATACTTCCTCAAGGAGAAGATCAAGGGCCATCAAGAATTAGAGAATATCAGCGAATTTATTCACTTTGCGTGCACCTCGGAAGACATCAATAATCTCGCTTACGCGCTCATGGTTAAGGCGGCGCGGGATGAGGTTATGTTGCCGGCCATGGCGAGACTCTTGAGTGACCTTATCGACAAGGCGCATGACTATGCCGGCCAGCCGATGCTTTCAAGAACCCATGGTCAGCCTGCGACGCCGAGTACCGTGGGTAAAGAATTTGCAAATGTTGCAGCGCGTCTCAAACGTCAGTTACAGCAGATCGAGAAGGTTGATATCTTGGGTAAGATCAATGGCGCCGTCGGTAATTACAACGCCCATCAAGTCGCTTACCCAGATATCGATTGGCCCCTTTTTGGGCGGCGTTTCGTCGAATCATTAGGTCTCTCCTTTAACCCCTACACGACCCAGATTGAGCCGCACGATTATTTGGCAGAACTTTTTCACGCTCAGTCTCGCTTTAACACGATCCTGATGGACTTTGATCGGGATGTCTGGGGCTACATTTCTCTGGGTTTCTTTCGCCAGGTCACCGTCGCTGGAGAAGTGGGATCCTCCACGATGCCGCACAAGGTCAACCCGATTGATTTTGAAAATTCCGAAGGCAATTTGGGGCTAGCCAACGCACTCTTCAGCCATTTGGCTGAAAAACTCCCCCTGTCTAGGTGGCAGCGTGATCTGACCGATTCGACCGTCCTAAGGAATATGGGAGTGGGATTTGCTCACACACTGATTGCCCTTGAGGCAGCGCTCAAGGGGCTCGGTAAGTTGGCCCTTAACCGAGAATCTCTCGAAGCCGATTTAGCCGCTAACCCTGAAGTCCTTGCCGAGCCGATCCAAACGGTGATGCGGCGACATGGCATAGAGAAGCCTTATGAAAAACTGAAAGAACTCACCCGTGGCCAACGGATCGATACGGCAACACTGAGATCATTCATCGACGCCTTAGAGATTCCTGAGGACGCCAAGGGACGCTTACTGGCCCTGTCTCCTAGGGACTACACGGGCTATGCTGAAGCCTTAGCACGATCGATCAACTAATGTGTGTCTCATCCCTTTTTGGAATTCACTCTCTCATGATGAAGCGAACCTTTGCGCTGGTTTTTTTATGGCTCTCCATGCCCGTCCTTGGGGGGATGTCCCCCGAGGCTCGGCTGAAAGATTTTCTCAATAAGGCCAGCTCCCTTGAGGCTTCCTTTGTCCAGGTTCAGGTGGATGAAAAGGGGAATCTCGGGAAGCGCAGCAATGGCATGTTTTATCTTCAGCGTCCCGGGAAATTTAGGTGGAATTACGAGAAGCCGTACCATCAGGAAATTGTCTCAAGCGCCGACAAGGTCTGGTTCTTCGATAAGGATCTTGATCAGGTCACGGCCAAGAAACTGAATCAGGCCATTGGATCGACCCCTGCTCTTTTGTTGACCGGCGATGTTCCCCTTGAAAAAAACTTCACGATTGAAAGCCAATCGGATGAAGAGGGAATCGCAATCATCAAGCTGATCCCAAAGTCTGAAGAGAGCGGTTTCAAGTATGTCCAGATTGGCATCGAAAATGGCCGTCTTGTCGGCATGGAGTTGAGTGACAACTTTGGACAATTAACCCGTATCTATTTCGAAAATCTCAAGACAGGGATCAAGATCGATCCGGCTCTTTTTATCTTCAAGCCGCCTCAAGGCGTTGATGTTTTTGAAGAGAAATAGCCAAGCTTTCCAACCTTAAGGCCATTGATATGTGGAGTGACCCAGTATGAGCACATTGATTATTTCAGGGAGCCGAGGAACGGATGATCCGACGATGGCGACCTTGCCCTTTATTGCAGCGAAGGCCTCCAAAGAAGCCGGCCATGATGTCGTGATCTGGCTTTGGAACGAAGCGGTGACGCTGGCCCGGCTGGGGATCGCCGATCATGTGGTGGGAGTTAATTTACCGCCCCTGAAGGATCTTTTGGTCTATGCCCAAGCTGAATCCATCCCGATCTGGGTCTGCAGTGCCTGTGCGATCGCGCGGCAGATGGGGGAAGAGGATGTGGTCCTGGGCGCAGTCATTAAGGGGATGCCCGAATACATCAAGGCGGTCATCGAGCGAGACCGCAACATCACGTTCTAATCACGTCCTAATAAAGCTCCCCCCAAGATCCCTCGCTTTGATCGAGCGTGATGAAGGCGAGGCCTTCGCCCGAAGGGATCGTGACCTTCTTTTGAAGGGAGGCTTAAAATGGAGTTTCGCCTAGAGACACTCTTCTTGGATCATGCGCGAGAATACTTCAAAACCCTTGGCCGATAGGATGCGCCCCCGATCCCTTGAGGAATATATCGGCCAGGGCCATCTTTTAGCGCCCGGGAAACCCCTTTACGAAGCGATTCGTAAAGGACGGCTCCATTCGATGATTTTCTGGGGCCCTCCAGGAACCGGCAAGACGACCTTGGCTCGCCTTATAGCCACCCATGCCGATGCCGCATTTGCAACCCTTTCAGCGGTCCTTTCGGGGGTTAAGGATATCCGTGAAGAGGTCAAGGCCGCGCACCTCGAACGCGAAAGGTCTCATCGTCAGACCCTCCTCTTTGTTGATGAGGTCCATCGCTTCAATAAGTCACAGCAGGATGCCTTTCTTCCCCATGTCGAAGACGGAACCTTCTGTTTTATAGGCGCGACGACCGAAAATCCTTCCTTTGAACTCAATAACGCACTCCTCTCAAGAGCGAGGGTTTATGTCTTAAGGTCGCTGTCGATAGAAGAATTGAAAGCGGTGATGAGGGGAGCCCTTTTAGATGCCGAGCGAGGGCTTGGAGCACGGACGATGAGTTTCTTTGAGGGTGTCGATCAATGGTATGCAGAAGCGGCCGATGGCGATGCCCGGAAGGCCCTTAACCTCCTCGAAATGACCGTTGATCTTCTTGGGTCTAAGGAGACGGTCATTGGGCCTGACATCGCCAAGGAGATCCTCGGCGGGGCTTTTGCCCGCCGCTTCGACAAGGGTGGGGAGGCCTTTTACGATCAGATTTCCGCGTTCCACAAATCGGTTCGAGGCAGTGCGCCGGATGCTTCCCTCTATTGGTTTTGCAGGATGCTCGATGGTGGGATTGATCCCCTCTATTTGGCGCGCCGTATTGTCCGGATCGCGAGTGAGGACGTGGGTAATGCAGATCCCCGGGCGCTCGAATTATCGCTGAATGCATGGGATGTGCAGCAGCGTCTTGGGAGTCCAGAAGGGGAGCTTGCGATGGCGCAGGCGGTGCTTTATTTAGCGGCAGCACCAAAGAGCAATGCCGTTTATACCGCCTACAAGATGGCGAAGGCGGATGTGGCCGCGTCAGGAAGCCATGAAGTCCCTCTTCATTTGAGGAATGCGCCGACGGATTTAATGAAGAAGCTCGATTATGGGAAGGCCTACCGGTATGCCCATGATGAACCAGAGGCCTATGCCGCAGGGGAATCCTATTTCCCAGAAGGCCTTCAGCCTCGGGAATATTATCGGCCCGCGCCGCGAGGTCTTGAGATCAAGATCGCCGAAAAAATAGCCCGGTTAAGAGCGCTGGATGAGGGGGCTAAGCGTTGAAGGGGATCGATGCGCTTGATAAAGCGGTTCTTAAGCGGCTCGAGGGCGGGGGTTTTTATTCAGGAACCAAGCTCGCTGGCGACTTAGGGGTTAGCAGGGCAACGATCTGGAAACATGTTCGCCGCCTCGAGGCCTTAGGGCTTGATATTGTGGCCTGGCCTGGAACGGGCTACCGTCTTGCTGCGCCTATTGAATGGCTGGATGAGCAGCTTATCCTGGAGGTTCTTTCACCCAGGGCGCGGGGCCTTATTGGAACCTTTAAATGCCACGCGGTGATTGATTCTACTAATTCTGAGCTGATGCGGTCGCTTGCCCTCAACGTGCCCACGGGAAGTGTGTGTCTGGCCGAATACCAGACGGCAGGAAGAGGGCGCATAGGGCGCTCCTGGGTAGCCCCTTTTGGGAGCAATGTATGCCTCTCGCTGCTGTGGCGTTTTCAAGAGCCTGCCGAGGTCTCGGGTCTGAGTCTTGCGGTGGGGGTTGCTCTCATCAGAGCGCTTTCGTCATTGGGCCTCTTAGGCGTTTCCCTCAAGTGGCCAAACGACCTTCTGGTGGGGTCGTCTAAGCTTGGGGGCATTCTCATGGAGATGCGTGGAGAAGCTCATGGCCCTTCGGCGGTGGTTATCGGCATCGGTATCAATCATCAATTATCGAAGAAGATGATGAAGGGCATGGACCAGCCCGTGATCGATCTTCACTCCGTCTTTAAAGGGGCTGTCCCCGGCCGGAATGTTCTTATCGGGACGCTGCTGAATCACCTGCTGCCGCTTTTAGCGGAGTACTCCAACGAGGGGCTTGCGCCTTATCTTGAGGAGTGGAGGTCGTTTCATGCCCATCAGGGACAAGCGGCGACGCTTGAAGTGGGTGACCTGACCCTGATAGGACGGATTATGGATGTTAACCAGGAAGGACTGTTGCTGTTCGAAGATCAAGAGGGCGTGCTCAAAGCCTATGCCTCGGGTGACGTCAAACTGCGCCCGAGAGATCGATGAAGTCGCTCCTCCTGCTTGATGTCGGCAATTCAAGAATCAAATGGGCGATGGAGGACGATCAGGGTCTTCATTGGGGTGAGCCCTTTTGTCATGCCTTGGAGGGTCTTCAAGCAGCCCTTCAGGGGGCGTGGGGTGACCTTAATCCCCCCGCGGCGGTCGCCCTATCGAATGTGGCGGGGGCCGTCGTTGAATCCCTGATCATCGCCTGGGTTCGATCGGCTTGGCAAAAAGAGGTCTTCATCGCTAAAACGGGTGTAGAGGCTGAGGGCATCATCAATGGCTACAGGCAGCCTCAAACGCTTGGGGTTGATCGTTGGCTCGGACTGCTTGGGCTTCAGTCAGTGGCATCATTGCCGGCCATCATCGTGGACTGTGGGACGGCCATCACGATCGATGTCGTCGATCCTTTAGGTCGCCACCAAGGCGGCTATATCGTTCCGGGACTTCGCACCATGCAGGCCGCGCTCACAAGGAATGCCCACGCGCTTCAATCCCTAGAAGGGCCCGCCATGGTGACGTTATCGCCGGCGCGAGAGTCGGCGGGAGGGGTGGCCGCTGGGTGCCTGTTGGCTGCGGTGGGTTTGATTGAGCGGGTGTATCATCAGGAGTGCCAGCAGGCTGATAGCCCTGCCAGTATGGTCCTGATGGGGGGGGATGCGGATCGCATTGGTACACATTTGACGGCGCCTTTCAAGATCGATCAGACGCTCATCCTCAGAGGCCTTAAACGGGCTTTTCTGAGCCGTTGACCTTTTCATCAAGCGGCCTTAACCATCCTCCTCATCAAGGCGACACCCTTGATGATGGCGGGTAGGTTAAAATACGGAATGAACGGCACAGCCACCTTATCTATCCAGCGGGTCACGGCTTGAAATACCTTTTTTACATTCTGGTGCTGATCAACCTGATTTTTCTCGGGTGGAAATTTGGGGTTGATCCGCATCGTTTTATTGCTGAGGATCCTGATAATCAGGCCCTCGAGATGCCCTTGGCGGATCAGCCGCTCCCGGTTGAAGAACTCGATGAAGCTGAGCTGTTGCCGACCGAGCCTGATCCTCTCATGAAGCCGCCGGAGGATCTCGATAACCCGAACGGCGACCTGATCTGCCTTGAAATGGGACCTTTTAGCGATCGCGCTCAAGCGGACGCTGCCCTTACGTTATTGAAACCCCTCGGTAAAGACATTCAAATTCTTATTCATCCCTCGGATGCGCCCGATGGCTGGTGGGTCCTTTATCCCAAGGCTAACAGTCGTGAGGCGGCCATGGCCAATCGTCAGATGCTGATGAATAAGGGCGTTTATGAAAACTGGCTGTTTGATCGAGGTCCCTTAGTGGGAGCGATCTCTCTCGGGCTCTATAAGACCCAAGGAGAAGCAGAGAAAGCGCTTTTGGGGTATAAGGAAAAAGGGATCAATGCCAAGGTGAGGCCTCGCCTAGTGCGTGCCAATGGTTTCTGGTTAAGGGTCCCTTGGGATAAACCCAGCCTGGAGCTGGATGAAGCCATCCAGTCGATCAACTCCGGGGATGCCAGCATCAAGATGCCATCACCAACCCCTTGTCCTTAGAGCGTCTCAGAGCGTTCTTTGAGGGAGATTTTTCGGGCATGGCGGGTGCTCAGCCACAGGAAAAATTGAGCGCCAAAAATCAAATTGGCTAGGAGCAAGTGAAACGGCTGCACCATCGCTGGAAACCCCAGCCGATCGAGGCTGACCCCGGTCAAAATAGCGATGATGACCAGTGAGGCGAGCGCCATAGCGGGCTTTCTGAGGGGATGTCCTTGACCGAGAGATCTCAAAAGGTGGTAGACCAGCCATAGATTCGTCATCAGGATGATCGATGAAAAAGAGCGATGGATATAGAAAATGATGGGAAAGTGTTCCCGCCAGATCGAGCGCTCGGTGATGAAGGACTGGTTGGTAATCCCATCCACGGCCTCCCGGATCTGGGTCCCCATACTGACCTGAACCAGGGTCATCAAGAGAGCGATGGCGATCACGCGGTGCCAGACCTTTGGAAGCCCACGGATATCAAGGGGGTGGGTCGATGCTCTTCGCGCGCGCGTCGTCATGAAGATCAACAGCGAGACGATGATGAGCGCCACGATCATATGCGCTGATATGAGGGTTGGCTTCAATTCAGAAGCGACCACCCGTGATCCTAGCCATCCTTGGAATCCAACCAGAATAAAGGTCAAAAGAGCGAGGCGAAATATAACGGGGTCCCTTTTCCTAAGGGGTAGGGACCTTAAAAGGGTTCCAAGGATGAAAAGACCGATGGATGCGCCAAGGAGTCGGTTAAGGTATTCGGTCCAGGTCTTGAGGGGGTTAAAGGTGGTGTCACCATAGCCCACATAGCGTTCATGGTAGTCGCTCGGCAGTTCACTTTCCTGAGTCGGGGGGATCAGGCGGCCAAAACAGGTGGGCCAGTCAGGGCAGCCCATGCCGGATCCAGAGGCTCTGACCACTCCCCCCACAAAGATCAGGAGGTAAACGGCCAGGACCGTCACCAAGCTTAAGCGCCAGAAAGCGGTCATAGGGGTGGATGTGTGCATCTTATTCTCGAAGCCTCGTGAGTTCCTTATTAGCTTAAACCGAATCGGGGAAGGGTGGCGCAGGGCCTCCTTAGATTGAAGCGCTCAAATGATTCGAGCGGGCCTCCTTAGGTTAAAATACCCCCCACTCCTCGCAATCTCATGGATCTCCTTTTTTGGCGGGGCTTACTTTTTGATGCCTTAGATGAGTCGCTTATACTCTTTTGGAGAACGTTTTTGACTGTGAATCAGATGGAAAATTCCCTTGATTACCGGGCGGCAGGGGTCGACATCGATGCCGGCAATGCGTTGGTGGAGCGGATCAAGCCCATCGCTTTAAGGACCCGAATCCCTGGTGTCATGGGTGGGCTCGGCGGCTTTGGCTCCCTTTTCGAACTGCCTCCGGGCGCTTATCAGCAGCCGGTCCTGGTGGCAGGAACGGATGGGGTAGGCACCAAGCTGAAATTAGCCATCGAGACCGGGCGTCATGAGGGTGTGGGGATCGATCTGGTGGCTATGTGCGTCAATGACATTATTGTGCAGGGAGCACAACCCTTATTCTTTCTTGACTACTATGCGACCGGTAAGCTGGACGTCGATGTAGCTGCCAGCGTCATTGGCGGGATCGGTCTTGGCTGTGAACGAGCTGGTTGCGCGCTGGTGGGTGGGGAGACGGCCGAAATGCCTGGCATGTATGCCGCTGGAGAGTATGACCTCGCGGGTTTCTGCGTCGGCGTCGTTGAAAAGTCGGCCCTTCTGGATGGGACCAAAGTTCACGTCGGTGATCGACTGATTGGTCTTGCTTCATCAGGCCCGCACTCGAACGGTTATTCTTTGATTCGGAAGATTCTTGAAGTGAGTGGTCACGGGCCCGCGGGACAGCCAGCCCCCACCGACTTAATGAATCAGTTAATGGAGCCCACCCGTATTTATGTGAAGTCGCTGTTGGCTCTACTGAAGGAGATCGATGTCAAGGCCTTTGCCCACATCACGGGCGGTGGGATCACAGAAAACCTCCCACGAGTTTTTCCCGCGGGTCTTGGTGCCCGGATTGACCTTGGGTCATGGATTCGTCCGGAGGTCTTTCAGTGGCTCAAGGCGAAAGGTCGGGTGTCGACGCCTGAGATGCTGAAGACATTTAATTGCGGTATCGGTATGGTGGTATGCGTGAGCACGGATCAGGAAGCCGCAGCCATCGAGGCATTGACGGCCTTGGGTGAAAGGGCCTTCTCATTAGGCGTTATGGTGGAGGCGCCTTTGGGACCGCCGGTTGCCTATGAAGGCGAATGGTAAGGAGGATTCGGTGATGACAATAGCTTTGAGTGTGGTCGTGCCGGTCCACAATGAAATCGACAATTTGCGTCCTTTGATCGAGGAAATCGAGGGCGCCGTTAAAGGTCTTGGCGCTTATGAGATCCTCTACATCGATGATGGCAGCACGGATGACACCTTCGAGATTCTAAGAGGATTGCAGGGAGAATTTCCGGCGTTGAGGGTGCTTCGCCACAAAGTATGCTGCGGGCAAAGTACAGCGGTGCGCACCGGGATTTTGGCGGCGAGGGGATCGGTTATCGCGACCCTCGATGGGGATGGGCAAAATGACCCAGCCAACATACCGGCCCTTTACTCGGCCTGGGAGGCGCTCTCTAAGGAAGGGCGGGGTGCCCTGGTCGCAGGCTATAGGAAGAACCGCAAGGACACTGGTTGGCGTAAATTTTCCTCGCGATTCGCAAATGGCATCCGTGCAAAGCTCCTGCATGATGCAACTCCCGATACCGGCTGTGGTCTCAAGCTTTTTGACCGCTGGCTCTTTTTAACGATGCCCTATTTTGATCATATGCATAGGTTTCTTCCGGCGCTGGCGCAAAGAGCCGGAGCACGGGTGGTTTCCGTGGAGGTCAATCACCGCCCAAGACTTCGGGGCGTTTCGAAATACGGCACCTGGCACCGTCTTTGGGTCGGCATTTGGGATCTGATGGGGGTCATGTGGCTGCAGCGTCGCGCGCATCGTCCCGAAGTCGAGGAGTTACCAGGGCGATGACAACACATTTTTCTTCCGCGACCTTCAGGGCCGCGATCTATTCACTAAGAGGTGACGCCATGACCGTATTTTCCTCATGCAAAAGAATCCACTGCCTTCTTCTGGCCGGCTTTTTGATTCCAGCCCTTGGCTTAGCTGAAGAGGCCGTGATGCCCCCTCGGGAGACGTTGCTTGAAAAAGAGCTTAAGCTGGCTTCGCCTAAAGCCACGATTAAGGTTTATCAAATCACTTTTCCAAAGGGTTTCAAGACCCCGCCGCATATCCATGAGGGCCCGGGCCCGCGCTATGTTCAAAAAGGGCGCGTTAGGATTGAGGAGGAAGGTACTCACAAGGAATATGGTCCAGGCCAGGTGTTCTGGGAGACCGGTGAGGTCATGACGGCTGAAAATGTGAGCGATGGCGAGGCCGAACTGATCATTTTCGAGATTATTCCTGAGAAGGATCCTTTGGCCCAAAAGAAACACTAAGGAGTGGATGATGCGGATGCTGATGCGGAGGAGGACACAGCTTGGAGCTGGGCTTTTGTGGCTGGCGCTTGGGTCATTGGGGTTTGCTCAGGCAGGGTCTGAAGCAGACGCTGACATTCAGCAGGAATGGCAGCCGACGACGCTCAGCGATAAGACCTTGGCGAAGATTCATGGGGGCGTTGAGGCGTACCAGAAATGTCTTAACGATGAGACACGGCTCCACGGCAATGACCCTTTAGATTCCCGTAAAGTGACCGATTTGATTCTTGGGCGTTGCGACAAGACCTTAACCGTTGTCAAACAGGCCTTTGATGGCGAAAAAGTCCCTTCAGTGATTTCTGATCGGTATATCAAAAGCAAGCGTTCGCGGGGGGCCCAGCAGGTCGTGAAGGTGGTGATGGGCGCGCAGGCGGCTCGCTACGCGAAAGATCATCCTTGAAGTGAGTCGGCTGAGGAGGACTTCAACTTCTCCGACGGCTCCCTCTCGTGCCGCCGTAAGGCGTGTTTACTGCATCCATCACTGGCAGGTTTTCCATGCAATTTGATCCTAATCTCATTCCGACGACGCTCGATCTGGTGCACTTGACGTTGGCCGTTGTTGTTGCTTTTTTGACCCTGCTTGCGATCGTCCTCGGCTTGCTCTGGGCCAAAGCTTCAAAGAAAACCCCCTCAAACGTCGAACCGGTGCCTAATATCATGCCCGCGCCAGTCCTGAGAGCAGCCCCTGAGGAGGGTGCCCTGGTCTTTTTGAGTCTACTGCAGCAGGAGGCTCGTTTTATCGATTTTGTGGAAGAAGACCTTTCCCATCATGCCGACGCCGACATTGGTGCGGCAGCGCGGGTCGTCCACGCGGGTTGCCAGAAGTTATTTCGCCAGCACCTTGAGCTGAAATCCATCCGCTCTGAGGCGGAAGGCAGTGCCATCGCATTGCCGAGGGGGTTTGATGCCTCCTCGATCCGATTGAGTGGTCACGTGGTGGGTGAGGCCCCTTTCAAAGGGGTCCTCGTGCACCCGGGTTGGCGTGCCGAAAGCATTCGGCTCCCAACGATTGGAGAGCGCCATGATGTCAGGATTTTAGCGCCCGCGGAGGTTGAACTTTGACGGAGCCCCGCTTCGCGGTAGGGATCGATCTTGGGACGACCAACAGCGTGGTCTCATCCGTTCGACTGGATACCGCACCGACTGAAAAGGTTTTCGTCGAGCTTCTCCCCATTCCACAGTTGACAGGGCCTGGAACCGTCGAATCACGCCATCAGTTGCCGTCTTTCCAGTACCAGGCCCATCAAGAGGAAATTGATGAGGCGGAGGTTGTGCTGCCGTGGAATTCAAAGCCCCTCGTGATTATTGGGGAATGGGCTCGAATGCTCGGCAGCAAGACACCGATTCGACTGGTAGGCAGCGCCAAGAGCTGGCTGTCTCACCAGGCCGTCAATCGGCGATCCGCGATCCTTCCATGTCAAGCGCCAGAAGACGTTCCAAGAATATCGCCACTAGACGCCTCCACAGCCTATCTTCGCCACCTTCACGATGCCTGGAATCACGCGCATCCTGAGGCGCCGCTGATCGATCAGAAGGTCGTGCTCACCGTTCCTGCCTCGTTTGACCCTGCGGCCAGGGACCTCACAGTGGAGGCGGCCGAGGCGGCGGGACTTCCAAGGCCGGTGCTTCTCGAGGAGCCACAGGCGGCCTTTTATAGCTGGCTTGAGGCCAGTGACGGACGGTGGCGCGAATCGATTCGTCCGGGGGAAGTCATTTTGGTCGTGGATGTCGGAGGAGGGACCACAGACTTTTCACTGATTGCTGTCGGTGAGGCGGCGGGGCTACTGACGCTCGAACGGGTTGCTATCGGCGATCATATCCTCCTGGGTGGCGACAACATGGACCTTGCTCTGGCTTATGGTCTCAGGACGAAGCTTGAAGCCGAGGGGCGTCGTCTTGAATCCTGGCAGGTTCTGGCATTGACTTACGCCTGCCGGGAAGCCAAGGAGGCACTGCTCTTGGATGCCGCCCTGAATGAAGTCGCCATCGTGGTTCCAAGCCGCGGCACGTCCTTGATGGGAGGGCTTTTGAGAACGCGGCTTACCCAGGAAGAGGTGACCGGCGCCCTCGTTGAGGGGTTCTTCCCCTCGCTCGATTTACATCAGGTGGAATGGGTCCATCACGCGCGCACTGGGTTGACGACCTTGGGGCTCCCTTATGCCCAGGATCCGAGAATCACCGCCCATTTGGCGCTTTTTCTGCGGCGCCAGCTCGAAGCGCTGAAGGGGGCCCAAGAGGTCTTGGAGCCCTTTAAGGGTGGCCATTTTGTGCAGCCGACAGCGGTCTTGCTGAATGGCGGGATCTTCCGCTCCGAGCGGCTTCGCCAGAAGCTTCTGGTGGTCTTAAATGAGTGGCTTTTAAAGGATGCGGCGGCACCTGCACGATTACTGGAGGGGGTTGATCTCGATCTCGCGGTAGCTCGGGGTGCTGCCTATTATGGCTGGGTTCGTCAAGGGCCTGGAGTCCGGATCCGGAGCGGGACTGCAGCAGCCTATTACGTCGGCGTTGAGAGCAGTATGCCTGCCGTTCCGGGGTTCCCGGCGCCCCTTGAAGCGCTCTGTATTGCGCCTTTCGGAATGGAAGAAGGGACCGAAGCTGCGCTGCCACCGGTGGAATTTGGGGTCGTGGTTGGAGAGCCGGTGCGCTTCAGATTTTTTACTTCTAAGGTTCGGCGCGACGATGAGGTCGGTACCCGTCTTGATTGGTGGCCCCTCGGCGATCTCGAGGCCTTGGCTGATATTGAGGTGGTGCTTCCGGTCGAAGCCTTTAGGCCCGGCGATATCGTTCCCGTCCATTTGGTGGCACGGGTCACCGAGGTTGGACGACTCGAATTGGAAGCGGTGGCCACCACCGGTGGACACCGCTGGAAGGTGGCCTTTGAGGTTCGTGGCGATCCGGGCGCTCAGACTGCACGACCCTGATCGATGGCTCTAGCGCCCCCAGAAACCCCTGCCTGGCTGGTCGGCATTGACCTTGGCACCACCCATACAGTGGTGGCCGAAGTGAGCCTGTCTGGCGACCCTCTGATTCGCCCATTCTCGATTGAACAACTGGTGGGGCCTGGGGAAGTGGACCTGAGGCCACTCCTCCCTTCGGTCCGCTATCAGGCCTTAAGAGAGGAGGTCAGTGAAGGGGATGTCCAATTACCCTGGCCTCAGGAGGCGGGGGATCGCCATCATGTCCCTATTATTGGCGAATGGGCCCGTCAGCTTGGGGCAAAGTCTAAGGGACGACTCATCGCGAGTGCGAAGAGTTGGCTGTCGCATCCCTCGGCCGATCGCACGGCCGCCATTCTCCCCTGGGGGAGTGGAGAGGATATCCCGAAGATTTCGCCGGTTGAAGTGTCAGGGGGATTTCTTCGACATGTCTTAAGAGCCTGGGAGCGCGCGCATCCCGGTTTCTTTTTGAAGGATCAGGAGATTATTCTGACGGTCCCCGCCTCCTTCGATGAGGCGGCACGAAATCTGACGATCGAGGCCGCCCGTCAAGCGGGGCTTCCGGTACTAAAGCTTCTCGAGGAACCGCAAGCGGTCTGTTATCACTGGCTGTGGCGTGAGCGTCATGCGCTAAAGGCTCGGTTGAGCGATCGTCGCCTGCTCTTGGTGATCGATATTGGTGGCGGGACCATGGATTTGACTCTCATTCGGGTCACGCATGAGGGCGGTGAACCAGAGCTGACGCGGGTTGCGGTCGGCAATCACCTGATGCTCGGGGGCGACAACATTGATCTCGCCTTGGCCCAGTTGAGTGAGCGCCGCCTGACCCTTGAAGGCCATCGGCTCGATACCGGTGAGTTATCGCAATGGGTCGAACAATGCCGCCTTGCCAAGGAACGATTACTGAGTCCTGATGCACCGGCTGAGGTCAGGGTGACCCTTCTTGGGAGCGGCAGCCGCCTCATCGGCGGGGCTCGCTCCGTGATCCTCACCCGTGATGAAGTGATGGACCTTGTCTTCGGTGGCTTTTTTCCGGTTGTTGATCTTGACGATCAACCGGAGCGAAAGCGCGGGGGTGTGGTTGAATTCGGTCTCCCCTATGTCGCGGATCCCTCGATGACGCGGCATTTAGCCGCCTTTTTGAAGAGCCACCGGGAGGTAGCGTGTGAAGCCCTGGGCCGCGAGATGGCTGAGCCTTTGCCGGACTTGCTGTTACTGAATGGCGGCGTATTCAACAGCGCCCTCATCACCCAGAGAATCCTTCAGCAGTTTGCTCACTGGGGCGCAGGCACCATGGCCCTGCTTGAAAATCCATCCCCGGATCTTGCCGTGGCAGCCGGTGCCGTGGCCTATGGTTTGGCCCGCCGGGATCTTGGGGTTCAAAGGATCGTCTCCGGTGCGCCACGGAGCCTCTTTTTGGAGTTGCCTGCGGCTGAGGAGGGGGGGTTGGGTCACGCTTTATGTTTACTCCCACGTGGCACCGAGGAAGGACGGGAAATCGTTCTTGAAGCCCGGACTTTTCTCCTAAGGCTTGGGGCCCCGGTGCGTTTTAACCTGCTCTCGGCACGAGATGACAGCCAACCTTTGACAGGAGCCTTGCTGCCGTTGAGCGAAGGCGCTTTTCATTCCCTGCCACCCCTGATGGTTCAACTCGATAACACGGTAGACACCGCCCTACGGGAGCGCGAAGTCCGCCTGGTGGCCTCCCTTAGCGCAGTCGGAACCCTCGATCTTCACTGTGTGGCCACCGATGATGTCAGCGCCCGTTGGCAGATTGCCTTTGAGCTGCGTCAAGCAAGCGCGAGCATGCCTTTGATGGTGGACCCGGCAACAGAGCGAAGGCTCCCGGCAGCCTTAGACATTCTTCAGGAATTTTTCGGGAGGAAATCAAAGGAGATTGATCCTAAAGGAGTCAAGGGCGTCAGGAGTGAGCTTGAGAAAATATTGGGTCCGAGGGCAGACTGGACCATGGTGGTCATTCGCAGCCTTTTTGACGTGCTGATGGAAGGCTTATCGCATCGTCGTCGCTCCCTGCACCACGAACGTCTCTGGCTTAATTTGGCCGGTTTTTGTCTTCGCCCAGGCTACGGCTTTGCCGGGGATGAAGGACGGGTGCAGCGGCTCTTTGATATCTACCGGCAGGGGCCTCAGTTTGTGAATGAGTCACAACACTGGTCGGAGTGGTGGACCCTTTGGCGTCGAATTGCGGGGGGGCTGACGGAGACGCAGCAGTGGCTCATTCATGGCGATCTCGTGCCTTTTCTTGACCCGGTTGCGGCCCGCCGGGGGAATACCGCATCCCTCCTGAAGAAAAGGGCTTACGAGGACATGCTGAGGCTTTCAGGATGTCTCGAGCGATGGCCCGTTGAGACGAAGATCGAAACCGCAAAATGGCTTCTAAAGCGCCTTGAAAAGGCGGGAGAGCCACTGCCGATCTGGTGGGCTCTCGGACGCCTTTGTGCGCGGGTGCCAGCCTATGGCAGTGCCCATCAGGTGATTCCAGCGGCCACCGTGGAACCTTGGCTCGATCGTTTGATGAAGGAGAATCTCAAAAAGAATCCCGATGTCGCGTTGGCGATCACCTTAATGGCCCGTATGAGCGGTGATCGCCATCGCGATATATCCCTCGAGCAGCGGCTTCGCGTGGTGACGGCTATGAAGTCAGCCCGGTGTCCTGAATCCTGGGTGGGACTGATTGAAGCCTTGATAGAACTTGAAGCGGCCGATCAACAGCGCCTCATGGGGGACGCGCTCCCTCCTGGGCTTTCCTTATTAGAGCCCCCCTCCCCATGACCCGATGTGATCCTTCTTTCATCCTAAGAGGAAGGCCGAGGATGAGGGGTGGGTGGCTCATCCTCTCGATCCTCCTGTCCTGGTCCCTGAGGGTTTCGGCCTTTGAGCCTCAAGCCGGGACCTTTAGAGCCACAGAGTCTTGCCCCGCCGGCGTGGGTATTCAGCGGTTGCAAGACACGGTTTTCATCGAGGTCGGCCACCTTTACCCCCTCATGGGATTCAACCGCAAAGAGGGTGAATACGTTCAGATAAGGCTATTGGGACGTCATCCTGAAGGTCGCTGGGTCCAGCGGCGTTGTGGGGTAATCGACCCGCTAGCGACGCCATCAGCCCCCATAAAGGGACCTCAGGGCCTCCTTCTTGCCCTCAGTTGGCAACCCGCTTTTTGTGACACCCACCCCGGCAAGAGTGAATGTAAAAATCGATTGAGCGATCGCTTTGATGCCAGCCATTTCGTGCTTCATGGACTCTGGCCTGAGCCTAGAAGCCTTGAATACTGCAAGACTTCGCCCACTGAAAAAGGACTGGATAACGCAAAGGCCTGGATGTCCTTACCTCCTGTTATCTTGAAGGAATCGATACGGGAACGATTGAATAAGCTGATGCCTGGAAGTCTTTCGGGGCTTGATCGCCACGAGTGGGTCCGCCATGGTCGCTGCTACAGCGATGACCCTGAGCGATTTTTTGAGGTGGCGTTGACCTATCTTGGGGCCATCAATGCCTCGAGCTTTGAGCGGCATTTTCGTGATCATTTGGGCGCGGTGCTGGCGGCTGATAGCTTACGCCTAGCGTTTGAAGAAAGCTTCGGATCAGGCGCAGGCAGAGCCCTTGAACTGATCTGTGTCCCTTTTAAGGGACAATGGCTTTATAGTGAAGTTCGTATCCATCTAAAGGGAACCTCATCGGATCCGGCTTTATTCTCAGACAGCCTCGATAGAGAGTATGTGGCTCAGAAAGGCTGTGAGCAAGGTCTCGTGGAACCGATGGTTCCCGGTAGAATGACACCCTAAGCTGATGCAACAGACAACCCTTCCCAGAAAGCTCGAGGAACCCTTTACCCATGAATATCCTCTTTTTCTTACCCCTGATCGCCGCCCTCATTTTGTCGGCCTGCAGTGAGATGCCGGCCGGCCTCGGTGGCCATGAGGCTCCTTCGGCGGCCTCCTCAAAGCCCACCGCAGCCAGTGATGAAATCACTCAGTGTGCTGATCAGGTCAAAAAACTACCCCTGCAAGACCATCCGCCTTCGAGCGTAAAGCCTTCTGTGGATCTCCTCTACTGGTGTACCAAGGCAGCCGAGAAGGGAGATGCCCGCTCCCAGTTCGTCCTCGCGGGGCTTTATGAGCAAGGCACCTTCGGTCCGGCCAACCAGCAAGAGGCGATTCGCTGGTATAAGGCATCTGCGAGCAGCGGCTTTGCCGATGCTCAGTTCAAAGTCGGACAAGTATTTGGCCTTGGTGAAGGGGTTCCAATCGATAAGGCCGAGGCGACCCGTTGGTATCTCAAAGCGGCGGGCCAGGGACACCTTGAAGCCATGTATTACATGGGTTACCGCTATGAGCATGGCAAGGGGACTCATAAGGATTTCGCGGAAGCCTTGAAGTGGTATGGCCGTGCGGCGGAGCATGGGAACCGCCAGGGGATGGCGGGCTTAGGATCCCTCTATCTCTTGGGTCATGGGGTGCCGCAGAATCAGGTCGAAGCCTATAAATGGTTCAATCTAGCCGCGGTATCAGGCGACAAGGACCCTATTGGTCAGCGCGATAAGTTAGCTCGGACGCTGTCCAAGAGTCAATTAGCAGAAGGCCAGCATCTTGCCAGTGAGTGGGCAAAGCAACACCCCCTAGATAAAAAACCTTGATGGCGAAGTGTCAAGAGCGCTGATGCATGCGGGCTGATGGGGCCTAGTGGCCCCCTCTATTTAATTCTGTCTCAAAGGAAGCCCACAGAGTGAAGGGGTGATTAGGCTTCCATAAATTGAGCCGACTGGCCGAGCCAACGCTCGATCAGGGGGTCGCCATGGCTGGGATGATCTCGCATGAGGCGCTCTGCCGTCTGATGAACCCTGTCGATCAAGAGGGCATCTCGAGAAAGATCAGCAATTCGAAAGACGATCTGGCCGGTCTGACGAGTCCCCAGCAGTTCTCCAGGCCCCCTGATCTGTAGATCTTTTTCGGCGATGACGAAGCCATCATCGGTCTCCCGAAGGATGCCTAGCCGCTCCCGAGCCGTCTCCCCCAGGGGCGGCTGATAGACCAGCACGCAGTGGGCTTCCCCGGGCCCTCGGCCGACGCGCCCTCGAAGCTGGTGCAATTGCGCAAGACCCAGTCGTTCGGCGTTTTCGATCACCATCAGGCTGGCATTGGGCACATCCACCCCCACTTCGATCACGGTTGTCGCGACCAGAATGTCGATCTCACCCTCCTTGAAGGAAGCCATGACGGCTTCTTTTAAGGCCCCCTTCAAGCGTCCGTGAATGAGCGCGATCCGAAGCGCTGGTAACGCATTCTTTAAGCGTTCAGCTGCATTCTCAGCAGCTTCTGCCTGGAGCATCTCGGATTCTTCAATCAGCGTGCAAACCCAGTAACCCTGACGGCCTAGCCGAACCCAATCATGGATGCGGCCGATGATGTCCTCTTTTCGCGAGGCAGGCAGGACCGTCGTTTTGACCGGTGTTCTGCCAGGCGGGCGTTCATCAATGATCGAAAGATCAAGGTCTGAATAACCGATCATGGCCAGGGTCCTTGGGATGGGCGTTGCGGTCATGATGAGCTGATGTGGCGCCCATCCATTCCGTTGCCCTTTTTCCTTTAGTGCGAGTCGCTGATGGACGCCAAAACGGTGTTGCTCATCAATAATGACCAGTCCAAGCTTCTGAAACTCAACCTCATCCTGAAAGAGAGCATGCGTGCCGACAATGAGGGCGATATGGCCCGTTTGAAGTGCCGACAGACACTGACGACGGGCTTCTCCCTTCGCCTTGCCGGATAAGAGGCCCATCTTCATGCCAAGAGGGCCGAGCCAGTGTTCAAAAATCCTCGCGTGTTGTTCAGCAAGTAGTTCAGTCGGCGCCATGATGGCCACTTGATAACCTTCCCCAATCGCCGTCAGCGCGGCAAAGGCTGCAACGACGGTCTTGCCGGATCCCACATCGCCCTGTAAGAGGCGCATCATCGGCCAGGGTCTTTTGAGATCTTCAAGAAGTTCACCGATGACCCGTTGTTGGGCTTGGGTTAGACGGAAAGGGAGTGCGGCCTCAAAGCGCCGGGTAAGATCGGCATTCGCCACCAT
>QYQA01000081.1 GCA_007280285.1 Methylococcus sp.
ATGTGTGAGTCCTTTTAGTGCAAGGTTTCCGGCCTCAGCCCCATAGACATCAACAAAAAGTTCTAGGGCTTGACGACAGGCCGTGTCGGTCTTTTGAAGACCCAGCTGAGAAATGACGGCATTTCGGTCAGCCCCCCCGACATGGTCCGCCGGAGGCACTAGGCTCGATTCAGCCGCCCTTTGGGTTGTCACGATGAAATCGTAGAGGACACCAAAGCCGCTCCCGGAGAGGACCCGTTCGACACTGACATGGTCATGAAACCGACCTCGTAGATAGCGGAGGAGGTCATCTTGAAGCTCATTCTGGCTCGCAAGGTCTACGTGTCCACCTTCTGTCGCCATGGTTTGAAATTTCGCCCCATCCCAGTGTAAGAAACACTCGCCAAGTCCCGTTCCAGCAGCAATGACCGCATGGTTCCCCCTCGCTTCGATATTCCCTTGTTGCAGGGTGATCAAGTCCTCCTGAGGTAATTCGAGCATCCCAAAGGCCATGGCCTCAAGGTCATTTAGGAGTTTGACTTTGTTGGTTCCAAGACGTTTTCTTAACGCATCACCGGTGATTCTCCAGGGGAGGTTAGTGGTCTTACAGGTGTCATCAATGATGGGACCTGCAATCCCAAAGCAAGCGTTATCAATGACCTCACCTGGGGCGATAAAGGCATCAAGCAGCGCATCAAAGGATTTGAAATGCTGGCTGTTGAAAGCCTCCTCCCGAAGGAGAATGGGCCCATCTGATGGGTGTTCTATCATGGCCAGCAAGGTTTTGGTTCCCCCGATGTCGCCTGCAAGCTTCATGGATTCGTCTCCTTATAAGCGGTGATCATGGGTCATGAGGTAGTTCAGTGCTCGAACAATCGCGTTTGCCAGAGCGCCAGGATCGAGTTGGTAGAGATGTTCCCAGGCTGCGGCGACGTGCTGACCATAATGTGCTTCCTGGAGAGGGTTTAAAGTCAGCCACTCAATCCTGACAGCATGCCCAATCAGAATATCGATGACGAGGGTGTCGTTGATTCTGAAATCCTTATGGTCCTTAAAAATGGCCGCGAGCGTCATCAGCGTTTCAACGGTCAGCTGGCGATAAATCGGCGACTCTATTTTGTTAAGGACGTGGGTGACATAGAGCCTAAAGGTTTTTTCTCCCACCGTCATGTGGGAAAGGAGTTCCTGGCTATCGATGCGTCCTTGGCTATTGTATTTATCCCCGATCATCAGGCCATGGCTGTGGTGGAGAATGTGCCAGACCCCTTCGAAAAAGGCCTCACCTTCACGGCCAAAACTCCCCTGTTGTTCGCGCCAGAGCGACCAATCGATGGGTGTTTTTGGCGGTTCTATGGGCGTTTGACCTTCTAAAGGTGAGCGGATCAAGGCGAGAGAGCCCTGATCTTTCTCCGCGTGGAGTGATTCCACGGCGCCCAGTTGATGCTGGCTTAGGCGGACATCCCGTAGGGTTTCTCGGAGTTTTTCAGCGAGGTGATGGGGGGCTAATCGCATCAGTTTATCGAAGGAATGATCCCACTCTGCGCCATCACGGTGTTTTTCGGCGGCGATGATGAAATCTAGAATTTGGCCCACCCGAATGGTATTCATGTCTTTAAATAGACTTGAATCCTGTTTGATTAAGAGGCCGATCGCGATGATCAGCTCCTGAATCAGCACCTGCAGGCTGAGCTGATCGGGGTTATAGGCTCTGATGGCGTTGAGGATGTCCGAGGAATCCATCGGTTTTACGATGGTGGCCTTGCCACTGTAGGACTTCCCGACGGTGAGAGCATGTTGCCGGACCAAAATTTCGGTGACAGCCTGCTCAAGGTCAATGTCGTATTTTCCAAGCAAGGCGGCGATCAGTCGAAGCAGACGCCAGTCATGGTGGTTGCTGGCCCACTGATAGAGGGATTCAAGATGGACTGTGAGGGTTGATCTTCTCTCGGACGACGTGAGTTTTAGTGGGTAATCAAGACCATGACGATTCACCAGAATGGTCAAAAGATCAAGCTGTTCAGCGGCATTGGAGGACGTCTCAAAAAGCTGGATAAGTTCTTCATCCGCAGCCATTTCATGGGCAATGAGCGGGCCGTTGTAAGCCCCATCATGGGCGCGTATGCGGTCATCGAGATCAAGCTCTTCAGGGTTTTTTGGGCCGAACTGTTCAGCGCCTAATTGGAAGTTATGAAGAAAAGCGATGCGTTCAAGCGCTGTGTCCTCTGAAAATTCAGAGAGGCGGCACACCCTGACCGGCGTATCAGAGGCCTCACCCTTTACGAGACGCTGAAGAAACGCCAGTAACACTTCCCCGTCTGGGCCGGCGATCATGTTGGGATGGACATCGATCACCAAAAGAGGCTTTGACGCGCTATCCCAATGTTGGCTGATATAGGTGAGCTCCGTTTTGAGCCGTTCGATCAACAGGGTGTTGTCCAGCGCGAGGTAAAACCCCTTTTGATTGATGAATTGGGGGATAAACATCACTGGAACCCCGGCGAGAAGATAGGCTTTCGATGTCGCCAATGTTCTAAGCTGCCGGTAGGGTCTTCCGCTGAGGCCCATCTGATCGTTGCGCCCTATCTGACGATAGGCTAAGGAGAGTTCCCTGGCATCACGGACCTCCAAGGGAGCAATGTCCATTCGGGTTTGAGACGGGATGCCGTGCTGCAGGAGGCTTTCTTGGATGGACTGAGTCTCAGCCAAAAGGGCGACTTGCACGGTCACCAGTGAGTGAGATCGTCGGCTGCGATGCCGGTTTAAGGGGTCTATATCTTCAGCGGTTAACCAACCATCGTGCATCAGGGATCCCAGAATGTAGAGGCTTTGAGCCCAAACAAGAGGAATGTTCTCATTGGGAACGCGGGCTTGTGATCCTGGGTTTTGTCGCTCAGCCTCAATCGATTCAAAAGGGACTCGATAGAGTTCTGGGAGAAGTTTTTGTCCATGCCGTTCGATGGTCAGTGCCTCCAGTTTGCTTAAGACCCGGTCCGCCTCTTCGTGCTGCCCGCGGAACAAACTGCCGAGCAACTGATAGGTTAGAAAGAGGGGCCATTCGCATTCGATATGGGCAAAGGCTTTGAGTTCATGGGACTCATAATGGAGACGGTTGGGATCCTCGATCACCGTCTGGTGTCCATCAAGCAAAAAACGTTTGTAGCCATAAGGGCCTTCAAGTCGCGCTTTGATTTTCTCGAGCGTTTGCTCAAGGACTGAGGGATCGTCAATTGAAAACGCTGGATAGCCTGCAATGCTTAAAAGGGCTGCATCGACCTCTTTTGAAATAGACTCTCTTGGGAGGAGGGCGTTAAGGGTTATTCGAGTTCTAGCGATATCATCGCTGATCACATGAATGATCGCGGCCTGACCGCCGCCTTTCCCAAAAAGATTAAAACCTGACAGCGCTTCAAGCGCTGCTTTAGCCATGCCAATGGAGCTGGCATTTAATTCAGCTTCGCCATGATTGAGCTTGTGACCCCTTTCCCAGATCCCGTAATCGGGGGTGCGGTAGGCACGAGCGATGTAGTGGACTAGATTTTGGATGAAGTTCACTTCATCGATGGTGAAGATGATCCGCAATCCTGATGCCGTCATTTGGGCCAGCATCAAAAGATAAAGCGAGGTGGCATCGATCTGTAAGTGTCCCCAGGCCTCATCACCAACAACACTCTCCCCGGTCTTGGTGTCATATTTAGCATGCAGCGCATCAAGCGGATCCTGGGTGTGTTTGAATCGTTCTACTTTCGCAGACTGACGCATCATGGCGATCAGAAGACCGCGCATCAGCTTGACGACACTTTGCTCGAGTTCATAGGCGCGCCCCTCGGTATCGCGCTGCTTTCGAAGTGCGATTGAAAGGCCCCAAGGGGCTAGGATGCTGTAAATATTGTCGCGAACCCAGGCGTCGGTGTAATTGCCATGGTGGGTTATCGCTGTGCTGGCCGGAAGCAGGCCCGTCAGCCAGTCTTGGCGCACCAGAATGATGTTTTGGACCTCAAGCCAGTAATCTTCAAGGGGCGTCGCGCGAAGTGCTTGTGCTTTAGGCGGCGTCTCCCCTCGTCCCAGAAGCTGTTGGAAAAAACGCCCGATACGGAGGGTATCCATCGATTAGTCCGCCATTCTGATGCTGGATTTAAAACGTTTTCCAGCGCCCTTGAGAGAGGTAATGAGTTCTCGGCGGGAAATTCCCAGAATATTCGCCCAGGCCTTCAACGACCAAGTGGGGCACCCATCCTTGGGGCTGACTTGATCGGCCAACGGCAGGTATCCTTGGTGTATCAAATCGAAGTCCTCCATCGAATGGGGAATAGGCTTTTTTTCCTGATCGATCGACCCCTCTACCGTCCGGTGTTTTTGACACCCACAATGCAGTGAACTGCCCCGCCTAAGGGTTTGAGCCGAGAATACCTTTTCGGTGCCACAGATGCATTGACAGAGAAAGCGAGCCTCCTGGTGCAGTCGGTCGACTTCATCCACGATGACCCAGTCGCCAATACGTTGTCCGAGTGCGATGATCTGGCCCACAGCTGGCTCCTTGATAAGGTTGAAGGAAGAATGTTTTCAAATCTAATAAGCAATTCACAGGCCATCTTCTTTAGCTTGTCGTTAAGACTGGAGCGTCTTTGGGGCGGAGCGGTCTTTTGGTCCAAAGGGTTTGCGGTGTCGCGCTGATAGGCTCATTAAAGCAACCTCGATAAGGGGGCCGGGGTCGCCTTCCTTTTCAGAGGAAGGCCATGACCGATTGTGTGCGAAATATGCACAATACGGGGGCTAGATTGATCTTTGCATCTAAAATGGTAAACAATCTGCCCCCGCACAGGCGCTTCCAAAGGGTCATTCCTTCAGTGAAAATCATCATGCCCCTTTTTATGAATGGAGATGATGATGGAAATGTCTACTATATTGGTGATGACCTCTATGTTCATCAGTCTCGGTATTTTGGTCGGTGTGGTCGTCAAGACACTCGGCGATTCCGAAAAATGACTGTGGTTCCGATGGGGCCCTGTACCCATTGATCCTCGCGTGACGCACATGAAAAAAATCCTTAGGTGGGTGCTGCCGGTGAGGCTAAATCGCCCGGTATCACCCCCTTCTTCCATGGGAAGACGGATGACCCACTGACCCGCGAAGGTTCACTGACCGTTCGCCCTCTCAAGGTGTCCCCCACCTCATCCATCGAGTGATCTCAAGGAGCGATTGAATTTCCCGTGATCCCCGTGAGGGTTTATGATGGCTCACGATGTTCAGTAGGCACTGGAGTGTCTGTTTCTTTCATAAGTGGATCTCAGGCAATGGATTTATTGAGCGATATCGTCGATCAAACCGCGGATAGTTTCGGGTTGGGCCATAAGGCTGGGCCGCTGGTTGCTGAAACGGCCAAAATGCTGTTTGAAGAACGCCTCGGGGGCCTTCAAGGGTTTATCGGGCATCTTGAGGCGGCTGGACTAAAAGAAGACCTGCTGCTGTGGCAGAACCCCAAGAAACCGTTGAAGCCACTTGACCCCCAAGTTCTTGAAACCTTGCTCGGAAGCGCCAGTATTCAGGCGATGGGAAAAAAGCTCGGGCTCGCCAATGCGAGAGTTCGAACGGCCATGGCCTTTGTCGTCCCTTTGCTGATCCGTTACTTTTCGCAAGGCGCCTCGCTGCCCTCGACCTTGCCGTCTCAAATGACTCTTTTTTTTGATCGGGATTTTTCCGCCGCCATCGTCCCACGGAGTCTGCCCCTTCGGCCTCGTCGGCGGGCCCCCAAAAAGCGGTTATCGGCAACGCTTGGCTGGAGTCTAGGGGTTCTGGTCCTTTTGCTGTCAGGTCTTTTCCTAGGGCTCGATATTCTCAAGAATCCTTCGCAGGGAGTATCGCCCTCGTTGAAGGACACGGTTTCTGAAGAGGTGGCGCCCCCTCCGTCCCCCGTGGTTGATATGACCAAACCTCAGTCCAAACTGTTCTTAAGGAATGAGGCCGGTCAATTCTTTCTTAGTGGCGCCATCAATAGCCTTGAGGGGAAAACGGCGGTCATTGATCCACTGCAAAAGTTCTTCGGTCAACCCCGCATCAAAGGTGATCTTCAAATTGATCCTTTGTTGGCGTCACCCCCTTGGTTGACGATGATGGATCGCATTCTTCCCCAACTCGATATCCGAGGCCTCGACGTGCGTATCGATGGGTCGACGGTCAGGGTAGGGGGTTGGATCAATGAAGCGGATCGCGAAAGCGTCCTTAGGAGCCTTAAAGCCGCCATGGGGCCAGGATATCGCTATGGATATCTGAGAAGCGAAGAAGTCGAACTGTCCCAAGATGCCAAGCGTCTGGTGCTGAATCAGCTGGCCAGCCTGCAGCCGGGATACAAGTTGGAGGACCTGATCGCTATTCTTAATCGCTGGATTGTTCGCTTTGAAGAGGGGAGTTCGGTATTTCCTGAAGATTCAAGGGAGGTGGTGCTGCAAGCCGGCGAGATTCTTAAAAACATGGATCCGCCCTTTGTGCTCGAAATAGCGGTCCAGACTCAGAAGCAGACGTCACAGAGCCAAAGCTTAAAGCTTGCTCATGAGCGGGCGAATGCCGTTCGTGATGCTTTTTTGCAGGCGGGCGTTCCTGGTCATCGACTGAAGACACGAGGCCTTGTCAGCGAGAAGCAGCCAGGGACGGAAGATCAGCCTTTTGTGACCTTCTGGAATCAGCGTATCGAATTTAAGGTCCTTCAGGTGTGTGACGCGCTTTTTCCTTGCGAGCTCACGGCCCCTGCGCCAGTCCCCCTTCGGGAAAAAGCAGAGGCTATTGAATTGCCGGCCGATATTGATCCGAACCGGCCAGATGTTCCCGCGGTCAGACTGCCGACGACCATTAGGACGTTGGACGGTCAGGTGATTGCGCCTAGAGCCAGCGAGCCAGTTGGCCGCTCAAGGTCCTATCAAAATGAATCGGTCCCGCCTTTGAAGGGGAGCGATTCTGAAGGTGAGCAGAAGCCTAAGATGAAGAGCGCTACCCCAGCGACGCCGGCTGATGAATCCCGATCAAGAGCTTTAGATCCGCTGCCGTCACCCCGGCCAAAGGTGAAATTTAAAGCACCACCCCCCCCACCACCGAAGGAGCCAGAGTGGTACGACCCCTTTGGCATTTTCTAAAGGATGATCTAAGGTCGGGTGTCACCCGGCCCGACGGTCATTCTGTTGGGAGGTCCTGGCTTTTGAGTTTGCGCATTTCAACCGGTGAAATTCGTCCCTTGGACGAGACCTTGTCGTAGATTTCACCGAATGCTTTCTTGCAAAAGGGCAATGTTTCCCTGAGGCGGTCATAGTCTGTGTGATCAAACATCTTTCTGAAATCTGTTTCTGATAACAGCGTCTTGGCGTAAAGGGCCTGATAGCCCTGATGATCAATGACAAACTGTTCGAGCCGTGGGAGGGCTTCACGGCCATCGAAACCTGGTTTTTTGGGGGTCCCGTAGGCGCCAATATCGACATACATCTCATCGATGCGCCCGCCCTCGTTCCGGTAGGGGTGGATCAATCCGAGGTGCTGAGGGTTATCGAAAACGGCCATCGGAGAAAGCCATAAGGGGTAAAGATCAAAGTGATCATCGAAGTATTGAATGGAGGTCTTCAGAAGGGCCATCGGCATGAGCATGTCTTGAACCACATGATGTTGTTCGCGGAGCCTTCGGGTGGTTTCTGTTTCGGTGTATTTCAGCAGTTCGATGCGGGGGGGGAGCGCCCAGCCCAAGAGTCCCCGGAACCAGGGATGGTTGCCGAAGGTGATGATTTCTTCCATGGCCCAGAAGTAGCTCCGGGTGTGCCGGTGGAGATAGTGTCTGAGCGGCAAGTATTCGATCCGCGGTATTCCGTTGCTGAGAATCCCTTCGACATGTTTATAGAACCAAGGCTTAAACCAATAGCCGATCGCATTGACAGGTCCATCCTCTTTCGGTTGATCGGTCATGACTGCGGTCATGAGGACACCACTTTCACGGCTGTACATCAGCGCTTCAACAAATTCGTTATGATCTGAATCCCTTGAGGCCCGATCGAAGGCCTCTGTCAATGTATCGAGGGTGGTGTAAGGCTCATAGGCCACCCGGACATACTTTCTTGCAGGGATAATTTTGAGTTCTGCGGCCACCAAAAAACCCAGGGTGCCATGGCTCCACGGAATCAAATAAAACAGATCACTGTTTTCAGTTTCGCTGCAGTGCAGCACCTGGCCTTCGGCGGTCACGAGATCGAAAGCCACACAGATGGATTGAAAAAGCCCCCACTTGTGACTGCTGGTTTCAACGCCAAAGCCCATAATGAGTCCGCCGACGGTGAGATCGTCGAGTTCTGGGACTACGGGCAAGATCCAGCCGCGTTGTATTAAGGTCCTTGATATTTGCCCCATTGACGCCAGAGGTTCAACCTGAACCGTCTGTCGTTCTTCATCAATCGAGAGGACGTCATAGAGATCGATATGGATGTTGCGCCGGGATAATTTATATTTGGGAACCATTTCGCTCATGGTCTGCCAGCCGGATCGTGCGGTACACAGCTTTTCATGGGCACCCTCCCGCTGCCATTGTTCGATTTGCCGAACCACCTCTTGAACCCGCTGTTCGTGGCGCGTTGGCGCTGTCCGCACTCTACAAACGACATGATTTCGAAGGTAGACAAACCCGCTGTAAAGGCAGGATATCGGCAGCAGAAACACGGTTGCAAACAAGCCGCGGTGATGAGTCAGTATGTATTCGAAAAGCTGGCTGGAGGAGGTTTTTTCGCTAGACATAGGGTTCAGTTGGGACGCAAGGGTAAGGGAAGAGTGATGACGTTTCAGGATGGCGCCTTGGAGCCTTCCAAGGGTCGCTGACAGCATGGGCATGTTAACATCGCTTAATTCTTCTAAGAACCATCTATCTTTCATGAGTCAGGGCGTCATTCTGATTACGGGGGCCACCGGTCATCTTGGGGCCAATCTGCTGCGTCGTTTGCTATCAGACGGCGACACAGTGAGGGTCTTTCAGCGACCCGGAAGGGACCATGGGGCTCTTCAAGGTCTCGAAGTGGACATCGTCTATGGCGATCTTCGTGATCCGGAATCGGTCGAGGTAGCGGTTAAGGGCTGTTCTAGGATCTATCATTGTGCTGCCATGGTCTCGACGATTGATGGTGACCAGGCGCACAAGCGCGAAGTCTATGAGGTCAATGTTCTGGGCACCCGCCATATTCTTGAGGCAGCCCTTCGTCAAGGGGTCGAGAAAGTGGTGGTGTCAGGATCCTTGAGCGCGACCGGGCATGATCCTGAACGTCCGAGCGATGAATCGATGCCCTTCTATCCATTTGATCGACAAATGCCTTATGGCTTTACGAAACACCTTGTTGAACATGAGTGTTTAAGAGCACATGCCGAGGGGTTGAAGGTGGTGGTGGCGACGTCCTGTGCCATTATCGGTCCCCATGACTACGTGCCTTCAAGGATGGGGCAGGTGCTGATCGATTATGCCAAGGGGTCTCTTCGAGCTTATATTCCAGGGGGGTTTGAGTTTGTCTCGACCCTTGATATTGTCGAGGGTCACGTGCTTGCTATGAAGTCGGGTCGCTCGGGTCAGAAATACATCATTAGTTCGACGTATATGAGCGTGGATGAGCTGATGACTCTCTTTGGTGAAGTCACTGGTTGTCCAAAGCCCCGCCTTAGGCTGCCGGCCGGCGTCATGGCCGTGATCGCAGAGGTCGCCGACCGCTCCTGGTTCCGCCTTTTTCCTAATCGGCCTCGGCGATTTACGCCAGGGGCCGTGAGACTCCTTCAAATGCATCGAAAGGTCGATCACCGTAAGGCTCGAGACGAACTCGGGTTTAGGCCTACGCCGCTGAGCGACGCTGTTCGAGCCGCCTATGAGGATTTTGTGAGGCGCGGTGTCATCGTACCGAAGGTCTGAATCCCTTTTGGTTGTGCTTTTTTAAGTGGTTGTTTTTTTTTATTTCATTTATTGACATTGGAGACATCCCATGCGGGATCCATTGAATGATCGTGAATCGACACCTCCCCCAAGTTTTGTCGAGGCGCGCACCCCACGACAAAAGGCCAGGGCATCCGGCATGGATCCCAATCGCTGGTATGCGGTCGAATATGATGCGACCGTCAAGATCAGTGAGGTGAAGGAGATCCGGTTCTGGAATCTATCCATCGCCCTTTATCGGGGCGAGGATGGGGTGCTGGCTGCGGTTCAAAATCGCTGCCCTCACCGTAATCTCAAATTAACCCATGGGACTGTTGAAAAGTGTCAGATTCGTTGTGCCTACCATGGTTGGTCATTTAATCGTGAAGGGTGGTTGACCGACTATTCCCACGACAGTTTTGGAAAGCCGCTGATCAAAAAACAGCTAAGAACATTCCCTGTCGATGTCCGTTATGGACTGATCTGGCTCTTTCCGGGTGATATGGCTCAGTCCACGCGCCAACAGATACCAGAGATCCCAGAATTGATGACGGACAATCCATGGGCCGGGTTTACGGTGGATTACACCTGGAAGACCCATCATTCGATGGTGATCGACAACATCTGTGACTTTGCCCATGCCTTCTTGCACCGGAAGTATCAGCCCTTTATAGACGCTAAGCTGACCCATTATGAAGCGGATGATAAAAGGGTCTACCTGACCTATGACACCTATATGGCCGAGGGTAAGATTTCACGTTTTTTTGTGAACCGAAAAAGGGTGAATACCCGATCCATCGAAATCTGCTACGAGTACCCTTATCAGTGGTCGAACACCGGCGACAGCATCAAACATTGGTGCTTCTTGCTGCCGATCGATGAAACCACGACGCGCGTGTTTTTTGTTTTCTATTTCGATAGCGTGCAGATCCCCTTGATCAGCGTTAACGCGCCCAAATGGCTGACGCAAATCGTGCTGAATGCTTCTGTTCCTTTGCTGTTCAAGCCGTTATTGGCAGAGGATGGGGTTGCGCTTGAAGCAGAACAGCAGGGCTATGAGGCGCACTGGGACGCACCCCCTATTGAGCTCAATCCTGTGGTTCCCCTGCTGCAGAAGCTGACCGTTCAAAAATGGCAGGACTATCTTGAAGGCTTAAGTCAGATGGCGGAGCCTGAGCAGCTGGCGGGTTAATTCCCGGGCCAGGAAAGGTCTTCTGAATGAAGGTCTAACTGGATGATGTCATCAATGAAGTCAGCAAAATGCTGGAAGCTGTGATCGCCGCCTTCGATGATGGTTTGTTTGCAGCCCTTGTAGCGCGTCACGGCCTCCCAAGCATCAATGACCTCATCGCCAGTTTCGACCATGAGCCAGAATCGTTCAGGGTGATGGAGATGGGGAACCCAAAGATCACGGAGTTCTTCAAGGTGTTGTTGCGTCAGATCGAAGTCCACTCCCGTGTAGAGGTTACGATGCGATCCTACCCAGGGTGACAGCGCATCAAAGGCTTTGGTGGCGGGGTTCACCAAGATGGCTCGCGTCCCGTGCCGTTCTGAGAGGTAGGTTGCATAATAGCCACCCAGTGAGCTGCCGACCAGGAGCGGCCGGCTCTCGCTCCGCCTTAGCGCGTTTTCCACCTGCTCGATGGCCGCTTTAGGGCTTGGAGGTAAGGCTTCCGACCACCATCGATGCCCCAGACTCTGTTCGTTGAGAGCGGCCTTTAATTGCCTCGCTTTGAGCGATTCCGGAGAGGATCTAAAGCCATGCAGGTAGAAGATCATAATCAAACAGGGGATGACGTTGAAAGAGGCCACTGAAGGCCTGTGACCTCCGAGGCGAAGAGCGAATCATCGAAGGGGGTCGAGCGGCTGTCAAGGTTGATGTCTTCGTTTAATTCGATTCAGATCGACAGCACAGGTTCAGTGGCTATGAAGTTCCTTTGGGACTTAAGAGAGATTATGCCAAAAAAGATACGAGGCCTACTGACCGCATGCGTGGCGCTGATGACAACTTCAGTTACAATGCCGGAAGACTTCAAACGTTAGGAGATGAAGGCATGAAAGGCGATAAAAAAGTCATTAAGCACCTAAATAAAGTATTGGCGAATGAGTTGACGGCCATCAATCAGTATTTTCTCCACGCCAAGATGTTTTCCAACTGGGGTCTTAATAAGCTCTACGAGAAAGAGCACCACGAATCCATCGATGAGATGAAGCACGCCGATCGATTGATTGAGCGGATTCTTTTCCTCGAAGGCTTACCGAATCTACAAGAGCTCGGTAAGCTTCGAATAGGAGAACATACCCGTGAGATCCTCGAGTGTGATCTTGCCCTTGAGTTGGAAGCGCTTCCCGATCTTCGCGAAGCCATCGTCTATGCCGAGCAGGTGGGTGACTTCGTGTCTCGTGAGCTGTTCGAGGGTATTTTGGCCAGTGAAGAGGAGCACGTTGACTGGATTGAGACTCAGCTGGGTCTGATCGTGAGGATCGGCGAAGAGAATTATCAGCAGTCCATGATTTAATCCCAGCGCCATCGCGACGTCGGCGACGCCAGGATACCCTGGAGGGAGATGATTGGAGGACTTTAAGCGGCCTTGAGGCCGCTTTTTTCGATCATAGTTTGACGATGGCAAGTGTTCAATACACGCCTCGCCTCTGGCACACATTTGCCGCATTGGTCACAAGCGCCTAATTCGGCCTTCAGCCCTTTGATATCCTCGATCCCTTTTTCTTCGACACAGCGTTTAATGTCGCTTTCGGTAACGCCAGAACAGATACAGATATACATACGGACTCTCGATGATCTGATTCGATATGCGAATCGTAATACAAACAAGAACCGTTCGCAATAGGCTATTTGATCTCCCCCATGCAGAACATCATCGCTTTCAGGAAGCCAAGATCAAGTGATAACAAGTGTTTATAATCACGGGTTATCCTCGCTCTTACGAGGGTTCCTTCACCCAAAAGAGAGATCACCGAGATGACCGAGATACAGTACGAATTGCGTGAAAAGGATCTTTTGGCCTTTAATGATCATCAACTTAAAAAGGCCGAATCGATTCAAAAAACGCTGAGGCGCCATCAAGCCACTATCCCAGGGTTGCTGGCGATGATCGCGCTGTTTGTTTGGTTTTATTACCAAGACTCACTGACGGCAGGCTGGATTGGGTTGATCGCGGCGATTTGGGGCTTTGGTGCGCCTGCTTTTCTTACCTTTAACGCCCGCCGCAAGGTCAAGGCACTCTACAGTGAAGAGGACTTGGCCAGGATGCTAGGCCAATACACCCTCAAAATTGAACCGAAGCAATTGGTTGAAGTGAGTAAAGACGGTGAGTCACGAATTGAGTGGAAGGATGTGCTCCGTATTGAAGCGGGTAAGAACTATGCCTTCATTTTTGTTTCTATGGACTCTGCCATCATCATTCCCCGCAAGACGGTGATTCAGGGAGATATTCTCGAGTTTTTTAAAGAGACCGAGCAACATATTGATCAGGTCGCCTGATGGCGATCACACGGGCTGCCCCTCTGATCCGGAGGAGTCTTCCATGATCAGTGCGCGTTCATTGAGCCTTAGAAGAGGGACGAGGGTCCTTTTTGAAGAGGCCTCGTTCTTATTGAACAAAGGTGAGCGTATCGGTATCACCGGGGCTAATGGTGCCGGAAAGTCGAGTTTTTTCGAGTTGATCCGCGGTCGGTTACAGCCCGATAAGGGGGATCTCACCCTGCCGGTTGGACTTGAAATCGCCCATGTCGCACAAGAAACGCCTGCACTGGATCAGTCTGCACTCGATTACGTCTTGGATGGTGACCCTGAACTCCGGAGCATCGAGAGGGATATCTCGGCCGCTGAAAGGGACGAAGATGGCATGGCGCTGGCTCATTGCTATGAGCAGTTAGGCGTTATTGGCGGCTACGAGGCGCCCTCGAGAGCGGCCCGACTCCTTCACGGTCTTGGTTTTACCCCTGGAGATGAAACTCGCTCGGTGGCTACCTTTTCGGGGGGCTGGCGAGTGAGGCTCAATGTAGCGCAGGCATTAATGTGCCGCTCTGACATTTTGCTGCTGGATGAACCGACCAATCATCTCGATCTTGATGCCGTCATCTGGCTCCAAGAGTGGTTGTCGAACTATCCTGGAACCTTATTGCTGGTCTCCCATGACCGCGATTTTCTCGATGATCTTGCGACGCAGATTCTTCATATCGAACATGGTAAGGTACAGCTCAATACGGGTAACTACACCGCATTTGAGACGCGTCGTGCCGAAATGCTCGCTCAGCAGCAGTCATCCTTCCAGCGTCAACAGCGAGATCTTGCGCGGATCCAGGGATTTGTCGATCGCTTCCGGGCGCAGGCCACCAAAGCCCGACAAGTCCAAAGCCGACTCAAAGCCCTTGACCGGATGGTGCTGATTTCTCAGGCACAAGCAGATACCTCCCTCGAATTCAGTTTTCAACGGCCGGATAAATCGCCATCCCCTCTTCTTAAGCTCGATGGGATTGCGGCCGGCTATGGGCAGGAACCGATTATCGAAGCGGTTACCCTGTCCATTAATCCGGGAGATCGGATTGGTCTTTTAGGTCCAAATGGCGCAGGTAAGTCCACGTTCATTAAGTTATTGGCTGGGGTCATACCCAGCCTTAGCGGTGAGCGACTCCCGGCTCAGGATCTCAAGATTGGTTATTTTGCCCAGCATCAGCTTGAGCAACTAGAACCAGAGCAAACGGCGCTCTGGCATCTCCAACAACTCGACCTTAGAGCGAGCGAACGCGATCTCAGAAATTACCTGGGTGGCTTCGGATTTCAAGGGGAACGTGCACTTGAACCGATTGCCCCTTTTTCTGGCGGTGAGAAGTCACGGTTGGTCCTGGCCATGCTCATCTATCAGAAACCCAACCTCCTATTGCTGGATGAACCGACCAATCATTTAGATCTGCAGACGCGGGATGCCTTGAGTCTCGCCCTTCAAGAGTACGAGGGCGCACTGGTCGTGGTCTCTCATGACCGCTACCTGCTCCGAACGGTGGCCGATGATCTTTATCTCATCGCTGATGGTTCGGTTTCCCTCTTCGATGGCGACCTTGAGGATTATCGGCGTTGGCTCAGCCAACATCGTCATCTCATCCAGAGCTCCGTGAGGACAAAGGCAACCCCTGACAAGACCGTACCGATCAAGCAGCAGCGTCAGGACGATCAAGACCGACGTAAAAAGGTTAAATCGTTGACCGCTCAGATTGAGAAAGCCGAATCGTTGATGAACAAGGCGCTCGTTGAGCGGCAATCGTTAGAACAGCAAATGGCAGCTTCTGGACTCTATGAAGCTGCCGATCAGCAACGTCTTAAGGACCTTCTGAAGAGAAAACACCTGCTTGATTTGGCGATTGAGACGCACGAGGCGGATTGGCTTCAGGCCCTTGAAACGCTGGAGTCTGAGCAGACCGAAGTCGTGGATTAAGCGGTCTCATGATGCCCATTTTCCGTCTTTTCTTGGCGGTATGTCTTTTCAGGAAAGGGCCTCAAGATGTCCCCGCCTCAGGGCTTCTTCTGGGACTTTTGATAGGGCTCAATCTTCTGGTGTCCTTTCTGCTGGGGACCCTTGAAGGGAGCCCCTTGGAAGCCGTGCTACAGTCCTTCGTGGCTGATCTGCTGCTGTTGATCCTGATCGCCTTGTTGCTGATCCAGCGACGTCATCCAGAACGCATCCTAAAGACGGCGACTGCCGCCTTTGGTGCAGATTCCCTGATCAGTCTCCTGGCCTTTCCGTGGCTTCTGCTTGGAGCTATCTGGCCTGACTTTCAACCGGTAACCCCCTGGCTGATGCTTGGGTTTATGATCTGGGGTCAGCTTATATTGGCAAATCTTTTAAAGATTGCCCTTGCATGGCCAGCGATCGCAGCCCTTGGAGTCGCCTTTCTTTATCTCGTGATCAGCATGGATCTGATCCGTTATCTTTTCGATCGTTGAACCCTTATACCCTGGTGTTTACCGTGCCAAGTGGTAGGGTAAGTAACTGTTGCTTGTAATCTCTGAAAACCTTTGCAATCTGTGATTATAGAAAAGCGATTAACAAAGATTGGTGAAGCCGCGGCCCTCCTCGGGGTGTCCGTGGACACTCTACGGAAGTGGGAAAAGTCCGGGGAACTGCTGCCTGACCGGAAGACCAA
>QYQA01000008.1 GCA_007280285.1 Methylococcus sp.
AGACCGATTATTTCTTGATATAAAGATCCGTAATGGTCCCTTCAATCATTTCAGCGGCTAATGGGAAGGTTTCTGAAAGGGTCGGATGGGGATGAATCGTCAGAGAAATATCTTCCATGTCCGCCCCCATCTCTAGGGCGAGGACCGCTTCACCAATCAATTCACCGGCATTAGGACCCACCATGCCCGCCCCAAGAATGCGCTTTGATTCCTTATCGACCAGAATCTTGGTCAAACCTTCGCGGCGCCCCATCCCAAGCGCACGCCCACTGGCGGCCCAGGGGAAGGTCGCGACCTCATAAGGAATCCCCTCCGCCTTGGCCCGTGTCTCGTTAAGACCCATCCAAGCAAGCTCAGGATCGGTGTAGGCCACCGAGGGGATCGTCAAGGCCTGAAAGGCCGTCTTATGGCCCGCAATCACTTCAGCGGCGACTTTAGCCTCATGCGTCGCTTTGTGGGCCAACATGGGGTTACCCACCACGTCGCCGATCGCAAAGATATGAGGAACATTGGTTCGTTGGGTGTTATCGACCGGGATAAAACCCCGCTCATCGACCCTCACGCCGGCTTTTTCAGCTGCAATCGTCAATCCATTGGGCCGTCGACCTACCGCTACCAGCACCTTGTCGAATAAGAGGGAGGCAGGCACATCGTCACCTTCAAAGAAGACTTCAAGGCCTTCCTTTTTGGATTCGATTCGGGTGACCTTGGTCTTCAAGTAAATCTTGTCACACCATTTCATCATCCTTTGATGAAGCGGCTTCACCAAGTCGGCATCACAGCCAGGGATCAGTTGGTCCATCCACTCGACGACAGTGATAGACGATCCAAGGGCATGGTAAACCGTGGCCATTTCAAGACCAATGATCCCGCCGCCTACAATGAGAAGGCGGCCTGGGATGTCGGCCAATTCGAGGGCTCCGGTGGAATCAATGAGCCTTGGATCATCATGGGGAAAGCCTGGAATTTTCACCGGTTGCGATCCCACCGCGATGATGGCCGAGTCAAATCGAATCTCCTTGGATCCCTCGGCCCCAGTCACCGTCAAGCTCTTATCAGAGCTAAATTGCCCGACGCCCTGAATCACCTCGACACCCCGCTGCTTCGCCATACTGGCCAGCCCCATGGTGAGCGTCTTAACAACCTTATTCTTGTGACCCCTGACCTTCTCTAGATCAATCGTCGGCGGCTCGAAATGGACGCCAGTGTGCTCACTTTCTTGGGTCTCGTGAATGACCTGCGCGGTGTGGAGGAGTGCTTTCGAGGGGATACAGCCAACATTAAGACAAACCCCACCCAGGGTCGGATAACGCTCAACGAGAATGACTTTCTGACCAAGATCAGCCGCACGAAAGGCCGCCGTGTAGCCTCCTGGACCGCCGCCAAGGACCAAAACCTCGGCGCGGAAAGACAAAGGATCACTCATGCTGAAATACCTTGATAGTGATGAGGCTGAGGAGCGCTCAGAATTTAAAGCAGAACGCGCCGAAGATCCGCCAGTGTGCTGCTCAGATGAACAATGAAGCGGGCCGCTGAGGCTCCATCGATCACGCGATGGTCATAGGATAAGGACAGCGGCAGCATCAATCGTGGAACAAACTGACCCTCTTGATAGACCGGCTTCATTTGGCTTTTGGAAAGCCCCAGAATAGCGACTTCGGGTGCATTGATGATCGGCGTAAAGGCGGTTCCGCCGATCCCCCCAAGACTTGAGATGGTAAAACAGCCCCCTTCAAGATCAGCACCCCGAAGCTTTTTGTTGCGTGCCTTTTGACTCAAATCCATCAGTTCCTGAGCGATCTCAAAGACGCTCTTCTGATCGACATCCCGAACCACGGGAACGACGAGCCCTTCAGGGGTATCAACGGCCACCCCAATGTGAACGTAGTGCTTGAGGATCAGCGTCTCCAAGGAGGGATCCAAGGAGGCATTGAAGGTGGGATGGGCTTTCAAACTCGCTGAAAGCGCCTTCATGACAAACGGTAAAAACGACAGTTTAATCCCGCGCTTTTCAGATTCACCCTTAAGAGAAATTCTAAAGGCTTCAAGGTCGGTGATATCCGCCTCATCGTACTGAGTAATATGCGGGATCGAGAGCCAATTACGATGGAGGTTGGGGCCTGAGAGCTTCTGGATCCTTGAAAGGGGCACTGCGTTGACCGCGCCAAACCGGCTAAAATCGACCAGGGGCGCCGGAGGGAGACCAAACCCGAGGCCGCCGCCAGAGGACTTAGCAGCAGCGCCCGCGAGACTGGCTTTGACATAGCCCTGGACATCCTCACGTGAAATCCGTTGCTTGGGCCCAGTGCCCTTGACTTCATGAAGATCGACACCTAATTCACGGGCGAATTTCCGAATGGCGGGCGTTGCATGCGGGGGAACCCCACTCTCGGATGAAGAGAAAACGGGAGGAGCGATCGCCGGCGTGGGCGCAGCGGCCACAGGGGCCGTCACAGGAGCAGCCACCGAAGGCGCAACTTCAGGAACAGCCGCCGGCACCCCCTGCGCGCTCTGAACCTCCATCACCAAGACCAACGCGCCTTTACTCACCCGATCTCCAGGCTTGAGCTTAATCTCCTTCACAACGCCCGCTAAAGGGGAAGGAACCTCCATCGCCGACTTATCACTTTCAAGGGTAATCAAGGAATCATCAAGAGCGACCACGTCACCCGGCTTGACTAAGACCTCAATGACTTCGATGTCCTTGAAATCGCCAATATCAGGAACCGTGACACTCTCAAGATGAGGGACCGAAGAAGCGGTCACCGGAACGACCAGGGCTAGCGGCGCAGCGATCGGCGGCATGATCGGCTCAATGGACGGGGCTGCCACCGCTTGCGGTGCGGCTAGCGGCGCTGCAACTGGAACCGTCTCGGTCGCGGTTTCAAGCAACAGGATGAGAGATCCTTTGCTGACCCGATCCCCTGGCTTGATGTTGAGGCTAGACACTGTCCCACCGACCGGAGAAGGCACTTCCATGGCGGCCTTATCGCTTTCAAGGGTAATCAGCGAATCTTCAGGCTGAACAACATCACCCGGCTTGACCAGCACCTCGATGACTTCAATATCTTTGTAATCACCAATATCTGGAACATGAACTTCTTTGAGAACGGCAGCCATGGGAAATCCTCAGACAGTCAGCGGATTGGGTTTTTCAGGATCAATGCCCAGCGTCTTGATGGCGTCGGTGACCACCTTGACCGGAATGTCGCCCTGATCGGCCAGCGACTTTAAAGCCGCCAGAGTGATGTAATTGCGATCCACTTCAAAGAACCTACGAAGCTCTGAGCGACGGTCGCTGCGACCAAAACCATCGGTCCCCAAGACCGAATAACTTCTTGGCACATAAGGCCTGATCTGATCGGCGACCAGTCGCATGTAGTCAGAGGCCGCAACGATCGGACCCTTGGTCCCTGTCAGTTGCTCCTCCACATAGCTGATACGCCGGGGCTTAGAAGGATGCAAGAGGTTCCAGCGCTCCGCATCAAGGCCATCGCGTCGGAGCTCATTGAAGCTGGTGACACTCCAGACATCGGCATCGATCTTGAACTGGGTCTTGAGGACCTCGGCCGCCGCCAAGGTCTCTCTCAATATCGTGCCGCTCCCAAGAAGCTGAATCTTGGCGTTTTTGCCCGCATCTTTGATCTTGTACATCCCCTTCACGATGCCTTCACGCGAACCTTCTGGCATCGCGGGATGGGCGTAATTTTCGTTCATGACGGTGAGGTAATAGAACACCTGATCGCCATCCTGATACATGCGCTTTAGGCCATCTTGAATAATGACGGCCAATTCGTAGGCATAGCAGGGGTCATAGGACACACAGTTGGGGATCGCCGACATCGCGAGGAGACTGTGACCATCTTGGTGTTGGAGGCCTTCACCGGCCAGCGTGGTCCTCCCGGCGGTGCCGCCTAAAAGGAAACCTTTGGCCCGCATATCGCCGGCGGCCCACATGAGATCACCGACCCGCTGGAAGCCAAACATCGAATAGTAGATATAGAACGGGATCATCTGCACATTGTGATTGCTGTAAGCGGTACCCGCCGCAATCCAAGAACACATCGCGCCAGACTCGTTGATCCCCTCTTCGAGAATCTGCCCGGTCTTGTCCTCCCGGTAGTACATCACGCTATCGGAATCTTCAGGCTCATAGAGCTGGCCGACCGATGAATAGATTCGGTACTGCCGAAACAGACTATCCATACCAAAGGTCCGTGCTTCATCAGGAACAATCGGCACCACATAACGTCCGACCTTGTTGTCTCTCAACAGCAGGGTCAAAATCCTGACAAACGCCATCGTGGTAGACATGTCACGATCTTCGGTGCTCTTCAGCATGCTCTCGAAAAGCGGGAGATCGGGAACCTGGAGGTGCGGTGAATCGCGGCGCCGTTGAGGCAAAGGCCCCCCAAGGGCCTTGCGGCGCTCCTGCATGTACTGCATTTCAGGGCTGTCGTCCGCGGGCCGGTAGTAAGGCACATCCGCCAACTGGTCATCGGCCAGGGGGATCTTAAAACGATCGCGGAAAGCCCTAATCGATGCGTCATCGAGCTTTTTCTGCTGATGCGTCGACATCCGGCCCTCACCGACAGGCCCCATCCCATAACCCTTAACCGTTTTGGCAAGAATGACGGTCGGCTGGCCCGTGTGGTTCGAGGCCGCATGATAGGCGGCATAGACCTTGTGGGCATCGTGGCCACCCCGATTCAGCCGCCAAATGTCGTCATCGGACATGTTGGCGACCATGTCCTTCAGTTCAGGATACTTACCAAAGAAGTGCTCCCGCGTGTAAGCGCCGCCTTTGGCCTTATACGCCTGGTATTCCCCATCCACGGCCTCTTCCATCCGTTTCCTGAGAAGTCCCTTGGTATCCTTCGCTAATAAGGGATCCCAATAAGACCCCCAAACGACCTTGATCACATTCCAGCCAGCGCCCCGGAAATTAGCCTCCAGTTCCTGAATAATCTTGCCATCACCCCGAACCGGGCCATCAAGACGCTGCAAGTTGCAGTTAATCACGAAGACGAGGTTGTCGAGCTTCTCACGCCCTGCAAGACCGATGGCGCCCAGCGATTCAGGCTCATCCATTTCGCCATCGCCACAGTAGCACCAGGTTTTTCGCCCCGCAGTCGACTGGATTCCGCGATCTTCAAGATACTTCATGAAGCGGGCCTGGTAGATCGACATGATCGGCCCAAGCCCCATCGATACCGTTGGGAACTGCCAAAAATCAGGCATCAGCCACGGGTGGGGGTATGAACTCAGACCCTGACCCTTGCCCTCGATCTCGGCCCGGAAATAATCCAGCTGCTCCTCACTAAGGCGTCCTTCCATGAAGGCGCGGGCATAGATACCGGGCGCTGCATGTCCTTGGAAGTAGACCAAATCGCCCCCAAACTCCTTGGTCGGGGCCCGGAAGAAATGGTTAAAACCGACATCGTAAAGGGTCGCAGCCGAGGCAAAACTGGCGATATGGCCACCGTACTCTGTGGATTTGCGGTTGGCCCTGACGACCATGGCCATGGCATTCCAGCGAATAAAGGAGCGGATGCGATGCTCGATCGTCGCATCACCCGGCGATCGCGCTTCTAAATGAGTGGGAATGGTATTGATGTAGGCGGTGTTCGCCGTATAAGGGAGATTTGCACCCGCCCGTCGGGCCTCATCCACCAGGTTCTCTATGAGAAAATGGGCTCTCTCAATCCCCTGTGATCCGATGACTGCCTGGAGGGAATCAAGCCACTCCCGGGTTTCATCCGGATCGGGATCATGCGTCAACTGAAGGTTCTGGATATTTTGGGAATTTGAGCCAACCGCCATACTTTTTGAAGTCCTTTGGAACAGGGGTTCATCCGCACAAGGGGTGATTATAGACAAGGGACCTCCCTTGTTCCATTCAAATTCAAGATCATTGTTTAGGGACAAATAGATCCGCAGACCTTAGGAGGGCTCGCGGGCAGCCCCTAAGGGAGCCGAACTCCCCCTATGAGAAGACCTTGAAGGCCGCCCTAAGCGCCTTTGGTTGCCCTTTTTCGGATTCTCGAATAGGGTTCATAGCGGGACGACAGGATCGTTCCGTCACGATAATGAAATAAATCATCAACACGAAGATAACGTGTTTTAAGGAGAAAAAACCCATGAATATCATGCGTCGAAGCGCTGCGGAGTGTTTGGGGACTTTTTGGCTGGTCTTTGGCGGCTGCGGGAGCGCCGTTCTCTCGGCAGCCTATCCGGAACTGGGTATCGGCTTCCTCGGGGTCGCCTTCGCCTTTGGTCTTACCGTCCTCTCGATGGCCTATGCCATTGGCCACATCTCAGGGTGTCACCTCAATCCTGCCGTCACGATTGGACTGGTCTCAGGCGGGCGCTTTCCCGCTAAGGAGGTGCTCCCCTATGTGATGGCCCAAGTTCTAGGGGCCATAGCCGGCGCTGCCGTCCTTTACCTCATCGCAAGCGGCAAGGCAGGCTTTGATGTGGTCGGTAGCGGTTTTGCTAGCAATGGCTATGGCGATCATTCGCCGGGCCAATACAGTCTTCTCGCCGCCTTGACCCTCGAAATCGTGCTCACCTTCATGTTCCTTATCATTATCCTAGGGGCCACCGACAGTAAGGCCCCCGTGGGTTTTGCACCCATCGCCATCGGCCTTGGGCTGACCCTGATTCACTTGATCGGCATTCCCGTCGACAACCTATCGGTCAACCCGGCAAGAAGCACCGGCCCTGCCCTCTTCGTCGGTGGTTGGGCGCTAGGCCAGCTCTGGTTGTTCTGGGTCGCTCCGCTCATCGGCGCTTTCCTCGCGGGCAAAACGTATCGTCTCCTGAGAGGGCGCTAGCCATAAGGACCGGCCGGACATCGTGCTCCCCGGCCGGTCGACCCTCATGAGCGCACGTTGGGCCCAGCGGCGGAAGTCACTGTTTCTGTTTTTTACCCAAATGGCCGTCCATAGATAGCCATGAGGAAGCTTGAGGGCATGCGGAATCGACTGCAGTTCGGGGTAAGGGATTCCCGGCCGTCGATGATGATCCGCGTGCCGGGTCAGTCCCAGAAAGAGGAAATAACTCACCTTGGAATCGCAGCACCAGGCCGTATTCGATGAGTGCGCGGCGCCCAACGTCAGGCCGTAGTGTTGAAAATAATTGACCGACTCCAGCAGCCGAATGGCCACCCCGCTAATGTAGATCCAAGCAAACAGCGCCAACCCCCCAAAGAGCCACCCATAACCCAGCATCAAGAGTCCCTCGACGATGACGCCAAGCCACACCCGATGAGGCTGTGCGCTGACCGCAATGCGCCATTGACGATTCAAAGAACGCCAGAAAAAGGCCTCATAAGTCTCACCCGGCTCTGCGGTGGAAGGATCCGCCTGACTCCCAAGACGGGCATGATGTCCTTGCCGATGGGCGATGGCGAAATGATCATAGAAGGTCAGCAGGAGCATAAGACGACCTAATAAATGCTGCCCGCGAGCGCGGCGGTGAATGAGTTCATGCGCCGGGGCGATCACTGAACAGCAAAGGGTGGTCCCACCGAGGATTCTCAAAACCACCAAATTCAAAAAACCAGTGGCGTTGTTATAAAGTCCACCCCAGTGGATATCACCGAGCATCATGCCCATCGCCAGAAGATTGAGAATCTGCAGCAGGACAAGAAGGTAGAGAAGACCATCAAAGAACCAGCGTGGCGCCCTGGAAGGCATCCATCGGGTTTCGCTTTTTGCCCGATAATCCCATCCGATCAAGGCCCAGACGGGGAGCGTAAAAGCGACCGCCGACCAGGGACTGTGCGGCCCTGAAAGAAGAAAAACAAGAAAGGTCATCGGTAACAGCAGCGACACGCTAAAACCGATCCACCAGGGCAAGACGAACCTTTTAGGTTTCATAGCGGTCGAAAGCAATGAGAAAATTCCTCAGGAAAATAAGCCGAGCCGCCACCATCGACGATCAGCTAGAGTCTTCACAATGACCGAGAAAGGCCACAAAAGTGCCCCAGCCATTTACCTGGGTCTCGGCGCGACCTACCACGATCCCGCTCTCGCCGTGATCGACGAAGGGGGTGACGTGCTCTTTGCTGAGGCTCTGGAGCGTCCCCTCCAGTACAAACGCGCGCTCAACTGTGAGCCTGACAATCCTTTTGAACTGCCGAAGATTCTTGAGCAGTTAGCGCCTAATACCCCCCGCTTCATCGTCGCCACCAATTGGAAGGCGCGAAGGCCTTGGTATGAACATCTCGCCAAAAACCTCTCCTGGCTCTCCCCAGAAGGTATTCTTCGCTACCAAGGCCGTCAACTAACCACGTGTCTTGAGACGTGGGAACTCAACCACATGCAAGCGCTTCAGCACCATGCCCTGAAGCGCGTTGGACTGAATCTCGCTCGAATCATCCGAACCGATTACAGAGGCGCCAGCGTCCATTTTCGTCACTATGACCATCATCTCTGTCACGCGGCCCTTGCGGCTTATGGCAGCCCCTTTGAAGAGTCGGCCTGTGCGGTCATTGATTCCTACGGTGAAGAAGGGTCCTTAGCCTTCTTTCATCAACAAGGGGGGCAACTGACGCCCATCAGCCATTCAAGAGGACCTCAAAGCCTCGGTTTTCTTTATATGAAGCTGACCCAATTGTGCGGTTTCAATTGGATGGCGGGCGAAGAGTGGAAGGTCATGGGGCTCGCCTCCTATGGCCAATTAGATCACGAAGTGATGGGTTGGCTGCGAGCCATGATCAGGGTTCGTGGCCTTTCTCTGATCCAGGACAGAACCACCTTCTTTCCCGCCCTAAAGCAATTGGAGACTCGGCAACGCCGCCCTGAAGATCCGCCTGAGGCCGCCGCCAATCTCGCCTTTAC
>QYQA01000124.1 GCA_007280285.1 Methylococcus sp.
GAAAGCCAGAACGTTGAAGACCGGAGGAGTCAGGGGGGGCGAGGTGGTCTCCTTGGAGGAGGAAGAAGCCTTGGGGTTGGGACCTTATTATTGATCCTCGCCGGGGCCTATTTTGGAATCGATCCCCGCCTGATTCTGGCCGTTCTTGAACCCGCGGGAGCGCCTACCCGTGAGATGAGACGGGAGGCTCCAAGGCCCCCAGCGAACGATCAGGAGGCCCAGTTTGTATCTTTGGTCCTCCAAGATACCGAAGTCACATTTAGTGATCTCTTTCAGCGTCATGGACTTCGTTATCAGGACCCAAAGCTGGTCCTTTTCAGTGGTGCGACCCCAACGGCTTGCGGTATGGGGCAATCCGCCATGGGCCCTTTTTATTGCCCGCCTGATCAAAAGGTCTATATCGATCTTCGCTTTTATGATGACCTTAAAAAACGATTCGGGGCCCCCGGGGATTTTGCCCAAGCTTACGTAGTCGCCCATGAGGTGGGCCATCATGTCCAAAACCTCCTCGGTATCCAAGATAAGGTCCAAGGGATGAAAGCCCGTATGAGGCCGGTTGAAGCGAATCAACTCTCTGTCAGGATGGAGCTTCAGGCAGATTGCTTTGCAGGTGTTTGGGCCCACAATGCCCAAAAGGCGCGCGAGGTGCTTGAGGCGGGTGACGTGGAAGAGGGACTGCGAGCCGCCAGCGCCATCGGTGATGATCGTTTGCAACGCCAATCCCAAGGTGTCGTCGTCCCTGAAAGTTTTACCCATGGGACGTCAGCTCAACGGGTGGCCTGGTTTAAGAACGGTCTCACCCAGGGCACCTTGGAGGCTTGTGACACCTTTGCGGCTGAAAAGCTCTGAGATGAAGGTCAGGGGCCTTGATTTTTTTTAATGAGCTAAACCAGACGAAGTGTCTTTGAATCAAGGAGAACCGCATCCATTTGGTCAATAGATTGCAAGTAACCTTTGCGGTTCGTCACCAAATCAGAGAGTCATAGAGAGAGGATGTCGAGTACCGGATGCATATCTCGGCCATCAATCGCATGATCGGCCCGTTCCCTGACGATGGGCTTTGCATTAAAAGCGATGGATATGCCTGCAACGGCCATCATTCGAAGGTCATTGGCGCCATCGCCGATGGCGACGGTTTGGCTCATGGGCGTGTTCGTTTCTTTAGCCCATGCCATCAAGGTTTGAGCTTTGGCTTCAGCATCCACGATCTCCCCCTGAAGGTGTCCTGTGAGTTCACCCTTGATGATCTCCAGCCGGTTAGCCTTCCAAAAATCAAGCTGAAGGGCTTCTGCAAGGGGATCCAGAATCTCGTGAAAGCCTCCAGAGACGACCCCAATATAGCCCTCTGCCCCCTTAACGCGGGCGATAAGTTCTTGAACGCCGAAGGTCACCGTGATCTCTTTTTGAACCTCTTCAAAGACCGACACCTGAAGCCCTTTCAAGGTCAATACGCGCTGACGAAGGCTTTCTGCAAAATCCATCTCCCCCCGCATGGCCCGATCGGTGATGGCGGCGACCTCTAAAAGCGAGCCGGCCTTGGCGGCAAGAAGTTCTATCACCTCATTTTCAATCAAGGTGGAGTCGACATCGAGGACGACTAGATAGGGCTTTCGTTCTAATTCCATGGATTTGGGAGGGAAGGGCGCTCGGGGTGGTCAGATACCCGCCCCGTGGATGAAAAGTTCCTGGCGAACCTGGGCTTGGCTGATGTTGCTATCGGGGGGAACGCTCCTGGTGAGCCAGACGTTGCCGCCTATCGTTGATCCTTTGCCGATGGTGATTCGGCCGAGAATGGTGGCGCCTGCGTAAATGACGACATCATCTTCAACGATCGGATGGCGAGCATGGCCCTTGATCAACATCCCGTTTTCATCGGTCGGGAAACGTTTAGCTCCGAGGGTCACCGCTTGGTAAAGGCGGACCCTTTCGCCGATGATGGTGGTTTCCCCAATGACCACACCGGTGCCATGATCAATGAAAAAGCTCGGGCCAATGTGTGCGCCGGGATGAATGTCGATCCCGGTCTTGGAATGCGCAATTTCGGCGATCATCCGAGCGATCAGTGGGAGCTCCAGGCGATAGAGTTCATGGGCAAGCCGATGATTGATGATCGCAGCGATACCGGGGTAGCAGACCAGCACCTCATCCACACTCCTTGCGGCAGGGTCTCCTTCAAACGCTGCGAGGAGGTCATGATCGAGGACCTTCCTGATCGTTGGTAGGGTTTTGATGAAGGCTTGAACCTTGGTGAGCGAGGCCTCATGGAGCGGGTCCCAGGCGGGAGCCATATGGCCTTTTTGCTCTTCGGTAAACCGCAATTCCCGATGAATTTGGCCGACCAAAAGACGCAGCTTGGCATCGAGGGTGTGACCCACGTAATAGTCGATGCCTTCATCGGTTTGCTCCCCAGTTCCGAGGCGGTTCGGAAAAAGGACGGTGGCAAGACCTTCCACAATGTCATTGAGGACAGCCCGTGATGGGAGTTTAGGGGGATGTCTTTCGCGCTGACGATCGGCCAGCGATCGGTCCCGCATGCTGCGGAGCGCGCTCACGATGGGTGCGAGATTCAATGAAGATGGATCAGCTGGCATGTCGCGAAATTTTTGTCAGTCGCTTTAAGAGAATTCCTGGCCTTAAAGGGCCAGACCTTGTGCATCAAAAAGGCCATCAAAGAGGGCCGTACTGAGATAGCGTTCGCCAGAATCTGGGAGGACGACGACGATGGTCTTGCCTTCATGTTCTGGGCGTTTAGCTAAGCGGAGTGCTGCAGCTGCTGCGGCGCCACAGGAAATACCGCAGAGAATGCCTTCTTCACGCGCCAAGCGCCGGGCGGTCTCAATCGCCTCTTCGTTGCTGACTTGTTCAATAAGATCGACCAGATCAAGATCAAGGTTATCTGGAACAAACCCGGCGCCAATGCCCTGAATCTTGTGGGGGGCTGGCTTTAGTTCCTCCCCCGCTCTTTTTTGGGTGAGAATAGGGCTTGCAACAGGTTCGACGGCGACCGAGATAATCGCCTTACCCCGGGTTTTTTTGAGGTAGCGGGTGACCCCGGTGATGGTGCCGCCCGTACCAACGCCTGCGACAAAAATATCCACAGCACCTTGTGTATCTTCCCAGATTTCAGGGCCGGTGGTGGTTTCGTGGATTTTTGGATTGGCGGGATTTTTGAACTGCTGCAAGAGGACATAGCGATCGGGGTTTGAGGCTGCGATTTCTTCAGCCTTCGCAATCGCTCCCGGCATCCCTTTGTCGCCCTCGGTCAGGATCAGTTTGGCGCCATAGGCGACCAGGAGCTTTCGCCGCTCGATGCTCATGGTTTCAGGCATGGTGAGGGTTAAGGGAATACCACGGGCGGCAGCGACAAAGGCGAGAGCAATCCCGGTATTGCCGCTCGTGGGTTCAACCATTTCCTTCCCTGGCCCTAAAAGACCCCGTTCTTCAGCATCCCAAACCATCGCCGAGCCGATGCGGCACTTGACCGAGTACGCAGGATTTCGACCTTCAATTTTGGCCAGAACGGTGGCTTTAGCCCCATCGGTAATCCGGTTCAGGCGGACCAGAGGGGTATGGCCGATCGAGCGGGAATTATCTTCATACCAATGAGACATAAGACTCTCCAAGTCAATTAGAGGGTGATTCTGATCCTGAGTGAATCACAATCATAATAGAAACTTCAGCAGGAGGATCAAGGTCCCCCCTTAGGAGGAGTCATCTTAACAGGACCTTGAGGCGCCTTGAAAAATGACCGCTAGAAAATCGAGGGCTTTTAAAGGGATGCGGGTGGCGATGGCGATGCTTCGCCTTCGAGGGCTAAAAGCACGTCATGGCGCGTAATTTCGCCAAGCAATCGCTGATCAGATCCCGTCACAGGAAGGATCCTAGCCCCCGATTCAACGAAAATGACTAAGGCATCTGCAAGAGAGCCATTGACCCTCAAAAAAGCACGTGAGGGCGCCAAGAGTTCTTCGACGAGGGCGTTTTCAAAGGGCTCATCGGTGGTTGAATCTGATTGGAGTCGATCGAGGGACAGATGACCCTGATAGCCGCCCTGATCATCAATCACCCAGAGCTGGTCGGCGGTGGTTCTGAGGAAGGCCTGGCCTGCCGCCTCGATGCTGGCTTTGGCGGCTATCACGTGGCTTGGAGCGGCCATGATATCGCCAATATGAAGGAGATGATGCGCACGTCTCCGCTGGTCATGGCGACCCATTGGTTGACTGTAGATCGATTTGGGGTGCAAGGCGCCACTGATGGTTCTGGCGGTCATGGCCACCAAAATCAAAGGGAGCAGCAGGTTGGCATCGAGGGTCATTTCGAAAACCATCAAAATGGCCATGACGGGAGCATGGGTCGTCCCAGCGAGAAAGGCGCCCATGCCTAAGGCGGCGAAAATCACCGGATCGATGGTGAGGCTGGGGATGAGGAGATGGGCTGCGACGGCTGAAAGCCAGCCTGTGGCGGCGCCAATGAGGAGACTCGGGGTGAAAACCCCACCAATGGTGCCGCTCCCCACCGCCAAGGTGGTCGCTAATATCTTGAAGAGGAGGATGCTCGCCACAAACGATAGGGTGAGAGGATCATTCAAGAGGGCTTCAACGACCGCATGACCATTGCCCCAGACTTCAGGGGTACTCATGGAGATCCACCCAACGAAAAGCCCGCCAAGTCCGATACTCAAGGGGGGCGGTAGCCTTAAACGCTGGAATAGTTTTCTCGACCCATCGAGTAGCAGCAAGAAGAGGGGCGCAAGGATCCCTAGAAGGATCCCAAGGCAGATAATCGGAAGCACGTCGATGTCGACCGGAGCCGAAAAATCAGAGGCAGAAAAGATCGGCTTCATCCCAATCCAGTGACGAACGACCAAGGTGGCGGTCACGGCCGAAACGATCAGGGGCCCCAAGGCTTCAATCGCGAGGGTCTGCAGCACAATTTCAGCGATAAAAAGGGCGCCTGCCAATGGGGTGTTGTAAGCCGATGCAAGGCCAGCGGCCCCGCCGCAGGCGACGAGAAGCCGGAGACGAGGGCGCGAGACTTTAAAAAACTGCCCCACCTCCGAGGCTAACATGGCGGCCAATTGCACCATGCCTCCCTCCCGGCCGATGGAGGCGCCTCAACTGATCGAGAGTAACGACGATAAAAGACGCGGCAGGGTGGTTTTAGCAGAAATGACCCCATCACCGAGGGAGATCGACTCTAAATAATCCCTCGGTTTTTGGCCCCTAGCAATGCGGTGCCCGAGGCTCAGGGCGCTGCCGGCGAGAACAACCCCCACCGTCGGAATCAGGAGGCGCATCTCAGGGCTTAAGGATTCAGCGATTAAGACCAAATCATTGGTTGATTGACCGGTCATGAGCCCTTTGAGGCCCATATTCAGCCATCGAAAGCCCGCCGAGGATAAGCCCCCAAGAAGACCAATGAAGAGGGCCCATCCCAGCATGGCATGGGTCGGGTGGAAGGCTCTTCCAAATTGAACGCGGAGCCTTAGGAGCCAATGAGTCACCGAAATACCTTTTAGATCCTGATGAGCGTTGAAACTGTTCAGGAAGATTATCCGGTATTGCGCATTCCTGCGGCAATGGCATTGATGCTCCGAAGCAGTGGCTTCAGCCACGGGCTGGCCGAAGGGTTGTCTGGCGATGATTCACGGGCCTTTTTGATCAGAGCGACCTGGAGATGGTTGAGAGGACCCAAATAGGCATCGCGGCGAGCCAGCGAGGCAAGAAGGGCAGGATTTTCAGCAACCAGCTCTTTGATCTCGGCAATCGACAAAATGGCCTCTTTGCTCCTTTCATGTTCATCCCGAATGATCGACCAGATGGTCTTGCCGGCGATGGGGTCTACACACAGATGGGCGTACTCCGAGGCGATGGTCATATCCGATTTTCTAAGGGCCATCTGGGCATTGCTTAAGAGGTTCCTGAAAAAAGGCCACTCTTGATACATGGTCTTCAGAGTCTGAAGCCGATGGGGTTGGCCATTGGACCAAGTGTTGAGACTTTGTCCGATCCCAAACCATGCGGGGAAGGTTTGACGGGACTGCGCCCAGGCAAAGACCCAGGCGATGGCACGGACCGAATATTTGGAGCGGTCTTGTTTTTTTCGATGTGAAGGACGTGACCCGATATTGAGCTGCCCGATGTCGCCGACCGGGGTCGCTTCGTAGAAATAATCGAGGAAACCTTGAGTCTTTTCCGTGAGCGTTCGATAGTGGGCTTCTCCAAGCCCTGCGAGTTCATGCATGATCTCAAGGTACTCCGGCTGCGGATGGGTGACCGGGCGAATCAGGCTCAGGCTGGCCTTCATGAGGCCGGTGATGCCCATGGTTAATTCGTAGATGGCGGTTTCCTTATTGTTATAGCGATAGAAAAGGACTTCCCCCTGTTCGGTGAATTTAATTTGGCCGCGGACGGTAGCGGGCGGCTGCGCTAGGATCGCCTCATGGGTCGGGCCGCCGCCACGGCCGACAGTGCCTCCCCGGCCATGAAAGAGGCGGCAACGAATGCCGCGTTGCTCGGTGATCGACATCACCCGCTGCTGCGCCTGATAGAGCCCGAAGGCAGAGGCCATGATGCCGCCATCCTTACAGGAATCGGAGTAGCCCAGCATAACTTCCTGCGGCTCACCAGAGGCTTTCAGGAGCTCGAGATAGACCGGTTGGTTAAAGAGATCCACCAGGACCTCTTCGATGCGGTTGAGATCGTCGATGGTCTCAAACAGCGGGCTCACGCCGACGTGGCAGAACCAGCGCCCGCCAATGCGGCCGCTGAGACCGCATTGGACGGAAAGGAGCAGGACTTCAAGGATATGGCTGGCGCGATGGGTCATCGAGATGACGTATTTGCCGAAGCAATTCCCCCCGATCTCCCGGCGCATGACCGCCATCGTCTCGAAGATTTCGAGGGTATCGCGGGTTTCAGAAAGGAGTAAAGCGCGGTCGTACATGAGTCCCCCTGGGGCGGCCAACGCTTCTGAGAGGAGGTTCAGCCGCTCGGCTTCAGTGAGGGGTTCATAACCTATGTTAAGGGCCACCCTGAAAATGTCGGCAACGGCTCTTGAGTGATGACTCGATTCTTGGCGGACATCGAGCTGCATGAGATGGAAGCCAAAGGTTTCCGTCAGGCGAATGAGGTCATGGAGTTCCTGTTGGGCGATCGCAGCATCGCCATGGCCTCTTAAGGAGCGGTCGATTAAGCGAAGATCCTGAAGGAACTCAACGCTCGATAGATAGGCTTCGGGGTCTGGTGGTTGAAGATCCCCGGCGCTTCGAAGGGTGACCCCCCGAAGCGTTTTCTCCATTCGAAACCGCATGAGGACGAGTTTGTGACGGTAGGGTTCCTGCAGAAAGGGCTTCTCAATCTCCGTCACTTGCGCACCGAGATCCTCGCGGTCCCCTTTAAGGTTTTCGATGAATTCCTCTGATAATTCACAAAAGCCATAGGAGTGTGAGAGCTGTCCTCGGAGCGCCTCGAGGCGCTGGAGGTATTCCCGGAGGATCGTTTGTGCCTGAAGCCTCAGGGCGAGGGCGGTCGTTTCCGGCGTGACATTGGGGTTCCCATCCCGATCACCGCCGATCCATGATCCGTAATGAAGAAAACTCGGAATAGTGACTTTGGTTGCGTCTTCACCGTAGACATCATGGAGCGATCGTTCGAAATTCCGATAAACCCTCGTCGTTGCACTAAAGAGGGAAAGGGGAAAATAGAAGAGGCCGGTATCGATTTCATCAGCGACGCCCATGCTGTGGGCTCTGACTTCGTCGGTTTTCCAGAGGAGCTGAACCTGAGCCTCGAGCCTTTCGAGTGCTTCCTTTCTGAAATAACCCTTGAGTTTGCCCAAGGTCAGGCGCTCTTGGGACATGAAGATATTGCGGAGAGCACCCTTGACGGTCCGCCGCTTGGCCTCGGTCGGGTGGGCGGTCATCACCGGGATATAGAGCAGTTGATCGAGGAGCGTTTGAAGCTCTTCTGGATCAACACCCTGTGCTTTTAGCATCATCAGGGTGTCATGAAAGGATCCATCCCAATAGTGACCACCGGCTTCGGCTTGTTCCCGGCGTTGATGAAGGTAATAAGATTCCTCTGCAATGTTCAATAGGCTGAAGTAGTGGTTGAACACTCGAATCACGTCACTCGCCGTCCCTGGATCGAGTTCTTGAAGAGAATCCTTCAAGGCGGTCGCGGCCTCTTCGGAGTTTTGGCCCGTCATCGAGGCAAAAAGGCGTTCGAGTTGGTGCGCTTTCGTCACCACAGCCGCCTGCCCTTGAGATCTCAGGACACGATTAAGGACGGCACTCAAAAACCGCATGGCGCGGCTTAATTCACGTTCGTCGCGAGTATTTTTCATGGGCCTCAAAACCTATCTTTGAATGGGGGGTCGGTGAACAGGGTGCAGCTTCAAAACCAGTTTAATGAACAAGCAAAAATTACGCCTGATCGATCGAAAGGGGCTCGGGGCACTCTCCTGACCCTCGATCAGCGCTTGATCCTTAAGGGATGAAGGACCATAAGGCCAAACAATTTGGAATAAGCTAATACCCTTAAATTCTTTCTGATTTCAAGGGCTGATTGCTACAGTGCCCCATCGTTCATAGCAACAAGACCCTAACCCATTGGCTTATTCATTTTCAACACTCATCCAGAAGCGAGGGGTTCTGCCAGGCTTTTCCCTCACACTCGGCTTTTCCGTTCTCTATCTCTGCCTGATTGTTTTAATTCCCTTGTCAGCGACCTTCCTCAAAGCCGCACCCCTCGGATTTCAGGGCTTCTGGGATGTCATTACACAGCCGCGGGTTCTCGCTTCCTACCGGCTGACCTTTGGCGCCTCCTTGGCCGCTGCCACCATCAATGCCTTCTTTGGACTTCTGGTGGCCTGGGTGCTGGTGCGGTACGACTTCTTTGGCAAAAAATTGATTGATGCCCTGGTTGATCTTCCCTTTGCTCTCCCTACCGCTGTCGCGGGTATCGCCCTCGCGACGCTTTATTCCAGCAAGGGCTGGGTGGGCCATCTCCTAGCGCATTACGGCATCAAGATCGCCTATACCCCGCTCGGTGTGGTGGTGGCGCTCACCTTTATCGGTCTGCCCTTTGTGGTCAGGACCATTCAGCCCATTTTAGAGGATTTTGAAACCGAGCTTGAAGAGGCGGCGGCCAGCCTTGGCGCTAATCGCTGGCAGACCTTTAGTCGGGTTATTTTCCCAGCATTAGCACCGGCTCTTCTCACAGGTTTCGCGCTCGCCTTCGCCCGGGCGGTCGGTGAATATGGCTCGGTGATCTTCATTGCAGGGAATATTCCCATGGTCTCTGAAATTACCCCGCTCCTCATTATTACGAAGCTTGAGCAATACGATTATGCGGGGGCGACAGCCCTTGCGGTTTCGATGCTCGTCGTGTCCTTTACGCTCCTTTTGACCATCAATGCCCTCCAGCGGTGGGCACACCTTCGTAAATTTTAACGCCCCTCATTTTAGGAACAACCGATAAGCGCCTATGGCCTCCACCCCCATTTCAGCCTCCGCCCGCATTCAACATCGGGTAAGGACTGAACCTTTCTGGGTTCGGATGACGCTCTTGATCATAGCCTTCGCGTTTTTGCTCGGGTTTCTGTTGTTGCCGTTGACGGTGGTTTTTGTCCAAGCGTTCAGTAAAGGCTGGTCGGTCTACATCGAGGCACTCTTAGAGCCGAATGCTTTGTTAGCTGCCCGGCTGACTTTGCTGACGGCGCTGATTGCGGTCCCCTTGAACCTTGTCTTTGGTGTTGCCGCTGCTTGGTCGATTGCCAAATTTGAATTCAAGGGCAAAAGTCTTTTGATTACGCTGATTGACCTTCCCTTTTCAGTATCTCCGGTCGTTTCAGGGTTGATCTATGTCTTGATGTTTGGCCTTCAAGGCTGGCTTGGGCCTTGGCTTCAGGCGCATGACATCAAATTGATCTTTGCGGTTCCAGGAATTGTCTTGGCGACTCTTTTCGTCACCTTTCCTTTTGTGGCAAGAGAACTCATTCCCTTGATGCAGTCCCAAGGCACTGAGGAAGAGGAGGCGGCTTTGGTCTTGGGGGCCTCCGGATGGCAGATCTTCTGGCACGTCACCCTGCCCAATATCCGCTGGGGTCTCCTTTATGGGGTGATTCTTTGTAATGCACGAGCGATGGGTGAATTTGGCGCGGTTTCGGTGGTCTCTGGCCATATTCGGGGACAAACCAACACGTTGCCGCTGCACGTTGAAATTCTCTACAACGAGTACAACTCGGCGGCAGCCTTTGCCGTGGCGTCGCTTTTGGCGTCACTCGCCTTAGTCACCCTTGCACTCAAAAGCTTCTTTGAATGGCATCTCAAAGAGGATGCCACGCTGACCGAAACAACGTCCTGAGGACTTTTTTTATGAGTATTTCGATCCACAACATCCAAAAGTCCTTTGGCTCTTTCAGGGCGCTCTCCAACGTCAATCTTCAGATCGAAGGGGGAGAGCTCGTGGCTCTCCTTGGTCCATCGGGGTGCGGCAAGACGACCTTGCTGAGGATCATCGCAGGGCTTGAAACGCCTGATGCGGGGCAAATTCTGTTCGAGGGCGAAGATGCCACCGAGCGCGATGTGAGGGATCGGGGTGTTGGCTTTGTGTTTCAGCACTATGCTCTCTTTCGTCACATGACCGTTTTTGAAAACATCGCATTTGGACTTCGGGTTCGCCCGAAGTCTCTAAGGCCCAAGGAGGCTGAGATTCAGCAGCGGGTTCATCAATTATTAGAGTTGGTGCAGTTAGACTTCTTGGCTAACCGCTATCCACCACAACTTTCAGGTGGGCAGCGTCAGCGTATTGCGCTGGCGCGTGCCTTGGCGGTTGAACCCAAAGTCTTATTGCTTGATGAACCCTTTGGCGCCCTTGATGCCAAGGTTCGAAAGGAGTTGCGGCGTTGGCTGAGAAGGCTCCATGACGAGCTTCATGTGACCAGCGTTTTTGTGACGCATGATCAGGAAGAAGCCCTCGAAGTCGCTGATCGGGTGGTGGTTTTAAATCATGGGAAGGTTGAACAAATTGGCAGCCCCGAAGACGTCTACGATCATCCAGCGACACCCTTCGTGTACCAGTTCTTAGGGGATGTCAATCTCTTTCATGGGCGGGTGCAGGAAGGGCATGCCCGCATCGGTGAGGCTGAAGTCGCTTTGCCCTTGGGGACTCAAAGCCATGAATCGGCCATCTTTTTCGCGCGACCCCATGAGATCGATATTCTGAGAGAATCTCCTGGCGCTTCAGCCTTGTCAGCCACCATTCTCGATATCAGGCCCCTGGGGGCCACGGTTCGTATCGAACTGGATCGAGAAGACGGCCAAGGGTTGATTGAAGTTGAAATGGTGAGAGATCACTACCAACGCATCGCTCTCAAAGAGGGGGAGGCGGTCTATCTGCAACCTAAACGACTTCGGGTGTTTGGGGAACATGAGCTTCAGGAAAGCTAAGAGACCCTCAAAGAGGGCCGCTTTGAGGGTCTCATCGAACGTCTCGTATGCCTAAAAATCATACGTTCTTTATCAAATCTTCATTTTACTTTTGCTTGGACCTCATTTCATACTGCTAGCCTTGGAGGAGTGATCTGGAATTTTGCCAGAGTCGATGCCCTTTTGGGCGGGAGTAGATAATGATGTTTTCTATCAGATCGTTGTTGATGGCCCTGCTGGTCTCCTGGTCCCTGACGAGTCCAGCGGTTTCAGCGAGCCAACCTTATTGGGCCCGATTTGTGGATCAGGCGACCTTTGGTCCAACGCCCACCCTCCTTGATGCCTGGTCAACAAGTGATCCTGAAGCTTGGATCAACGATCAACGCAGTGTGGCCGCCACGAGATACCCGGGCCTTCCGGCTTTTCCTTCAAGTAGTACCCAAGGTTGCCCGGATGCTGCGACGGCTGCGACCTGTAAGCGGGATAACTACTCGATGTATCCCCTCGAGGTTCAGTTCTTTCAGAACGCGCTCTTTGCCCCAGATCAACTGCGGCAGCGGGTGGCCTTTGCCTTGAGTCAGATCTTTGTCGTATCAGGCGTGAAGATCAGTCAACCCAGCAGCCTGTCGCCTTTTCTCAACCTTCTCGTTGATGGGGCTTTTGGGAACTACCGTGATCTCCTGAAGCAAGTGACCCTGAACCCTGCGATGGGCTATTACCTTGACATGGTCAATAACGATAAGGGCACGACCGATGGCAAAATTAGACCGAATGAGAACTATGCGCGGGAAGTGCTGCAGCTCTTTTCAATTGGTCTTTATCAGCTCAATAAGGATGGGACTCAGAAACTAGGGAGTGATGGTCAACCCATTGCAACCTATGACCAGGATACGGTCGAGGGTTTCGCTCATGTCTTTACGGGCTGGACGTTTGGAACGCTTACTGGCGCGACCCCCAAAAAGCACAATCCTTCCAATTATCTCGTGCCGATGGAAATCTATCGGGTCAATGGCCAAGATACCAATCACGAAAAGGGCGCTAAACAGTTGCTGGTGTATCCAGGAACGACCGGCCAATTGGTGGCCGGGCAGGATGCGGCGGCCGATCTTGAAGTGGCCATCGACAATATTTTTAATCATCCAAACGTCGGTCCCTTCATTGGGCGACGCTTGATTCAGGCCTTGGTGACCAGTAATCCCAGTACGGATTATGTCGCTCGGGTAGCTCAGGCCTTTAATAATAATGGCTCAGGGATTCGCGGCGATCTCTTTGCCACGGTCAAAGCCGTCTTACTGGACCCTGAGGCCCGGAGTGATAAGACCGTTCAAGTCTCCTATGGAAAACTCCGTGAGCCGGTATTGATGGTGACGGCTTTCCTCAGAGGCATGGAGGCCACCAGTGATGGGATTCTATCCTCCCAGACCAAAGCGATGGCCGAGGATGTTTTCTATTCGTCAACGGTCTTCAATTATTTCCCGAACCCCTACGTCATCCCTGGAACCAACCTCGACGGACCGGAATTTGGGGTGGAATCGAGTGCCGTCGCGGTGGCGCGGGATAACTTTATTAACACCATGGTTTATTCAAGGATTAATTCACCGGCCACAACCCCTCCTCAGGCGGTGAGTGGGACCGATCTTAACTTTTCAAGGCTCGATGCGTTATCCGCGAACAGTGATCCCAGTGGGTTACTGGATTATCTGAGCGCCCATTTCCTTCAAGGCGGCATGACGGCGTCGATGAAAAGCATCATCACCTCGGCGCTCAATTGCACCCAGACGGGTGGGAAAGGCCCCTGCACCAATGCCCGAGACCGTTCGAGGACGGCGCTTTATCTGGTCGCAACGTCCGCGTTCTATCAAGTACAGAGGTAAGCCCCATGAATCGCAGAGATTTTCTAAAGCACACGGGTTTTGGTCTCACGGGGACGGCTCTCCTGTCGACCCTCGGGGGGATCCGGCTGGCCGAAGCCGCTGGGAACGATTACAAGGCGTTGGTCTGTGTCTTCCTCTTTGGAGGCAATGACAGTAATAACATGCTCATCCCTCTGGATGCCGAAGGCTATGCGGCCTATAACGCGGTTCGGGGCCCTACCAGCGGGATCAATATCCCTCAGTCCAGCTGGCTACCGATTAACCCCTCAAGTCAGGGAGGAAAGGTTTTTGGCCTTCATCCAAGCCTCGCTTCATTGCAGCCTCTGTTCAGCCAAAATCGTTTGGCATTGATCGCCAATACCGGCACCTTGGCGAAGCCAACGACGCGGGCGCAGTATCTTCTGGGAGGCGCCAAGCCTGACAACCTTTTTTCCCATGTGGACCAGCAGAATCAGTGGCAGTCAGCGACCACTAAAGCGGCGATTCGTCCAACCGGTTGGGGTGGGCGTCTCGCCGATGGTGTGGCCACTTTCAATGCCGCAACCACCTTTCCCCCTTTAGCCTCCTTGTCAGGGGTGAATCTCTTTACCCAAGGGGCGGTCTCCTCAGTGATTGCCCCCAATGCCTCGAGTCTAAAGGGATTTAATACCTCGGCTGCATCGATGGCGCGTTATCAGGCCATGCGGCAACTCGAGACACTCAGTTCGGGTAATGTCCTCATCAAGGCTAAAAATTCGATTACTGGAAAGGCGATCGAAAGCCTCGATACCTTGACCAAGGCAACGGCGTCGGTCCCGGCCTTAACGACTGTTTTTCCGGGAAGCTCACTCGGTGGGCAGCTGAAGAACATTGCGATCATGATCGCAGCTCGTGGAACCCTTGGGGTTCAGCGGCAGGTGTTCTTTTGTTCCTTAGGTGGCTTTGATACCCATTCAGCGCAGCTCAATACGCAGGCGGGACTGTTTAAAGATCTCGCTGATTCTCTGAAAGCATTTCAGGATGCGACCATTGAATTAGGCGTTGATCAGGCGGTGACAGCCTTTACCCTCTCTGATTTTGGCCGTACTTTTCTGCCATCAGCGAATGCGGGTTCAGATCATGGTTGGGGCAGTCATCATCTGATCCTCGGCGGGGCGGTGAAAGGCGGTGATATTTATGGGAAATATCCGACCCTACAGCTTGCTGGACCTGACGATGCAGATAGTGAAGGTCGCTGGATTCCAAGCACCTCGGTCGAGGAATATGCCTATCCCCTGGTCCGCTGGTTTGGCCTTTCAGATCCCAAGACGGTTCTTCCAAACTTGAGCGCCTTTGATCTCACCCGGAAGGATCTCGGCTTCATGACGGGGTTCTAGGCGCTGGAGTACCGTACCTTGCCTTGTTGAGGGGCGCTGACTTTCTCCCTCGCGCCCCTTATGATGTCGTGTCAAGAAGATAAGAGACGCGCTGGCATGCTCTCACAACAAAAAACGACGCAATGGAGACAGTAATGAGCGAATCATTTGATGTTCATAAGGCCATCGATTGGCTTCAAGACCGATTGAAGGAGCGGACTTCCTGGGATGGTCTGACGATTATTGTGATCAGTGTGGTGGGTCTCATAGCGACCCCGCTGATCAAATACGCCGCCTGGGCGGGACTGGCCTATGGGCTTTGGACCTTCTTTCATGAGGATCGGGGTCCAAGGATTCGCTGATCTAGCCAAGCTTCAAATAGGCTAATGGACGGGGAGTGCGATTTTACTAAAGAGTGCTTCCCAATCCTTTCGTTCACGAATATCCATCGCCCGATCGATAAGGTCTCTATTAAGGTGAGGGGCCAGCATCTTCAGAAAATCATAGAGAAAGCCTCTGAGGTACATGTCGCGGCGAATGACCACCTTCGTGGTGCTGGGGTCGAATAGATGGCCCGCCTCGATAGCGGTGAGATCCTTATCGACCAAGGGATCATAGGCCATGTGGGCAACGATCCCGATCCCAAGACCTAAGCGAACGTAAGTCTTGATGACATCGGCATCGACGGCGGTGAGCGAGAGGTGCGGCTTAAGCCCCGCCTCATCAAAAGCCCGATCGAGTTCAGATCGTCCGGTGAATCCAAAGGTGTAAGTAATGATCGGAAATGCTGCGAGTTGTTTCAGCGTGATCTGAGCCTCTTGGGTCAGCGGATGTCCATGCGGAACCAGGATGCTTCGGTTCCATTGGTAACAAGGAAGTTTGACGAGATTATCAAATAAATCGGTGCCCTCTGTGGCAATCGCCAGATCGACCTGCCCCCTTGAAACCTGTTCTGCGATTTGTGCTGGGGTTCCTTGATGGATGGTGAGCTTGATGTCGGGGTAACGCTGCATGAATTGCTGAACCACCGGCGGGAGCGCATAGCGGGCTTGGGTGTGGGTGGTTGCGATTGATAGGGTGCCGATCTCCTTGTTATGAAACTCATCGGCAATCTCCCGAATATCCTGGGTCTTTGAGAGGACTTCTCCTGCAACCTTAAGGATCTCGATTCCTGCTGGGGTCAGCCCGGTAAACTGTTTTCCACTGCGTACAAAGATATCAACCCCAAGTTCCTGCTCCAAAAGTCGGATCTGCTTGCTGATGCCAGGCTGCGAAGTGAAGAGTTTCCCGGCCGTCACTGAGACATTCATCTCATGCTGGGCGACTTCCCAGATGTATCGTAGTTGTTGCAACTTCATAAAGGATCAGATTATTTAAGGCGAACCAGTTTTGTTCTCAAAAAAAGGGAGCGAAAGTCGGGGAGCATCTATCAAATGGGCTCATCGGGAAAGCCATAAATTCCCCCGAGGTCATTATGCCGACGTAGATAGATAATTCAAAAGAATAAGATGCTATTTGTTTATTCTTTTTGGTAATTTATAGTACTGATGGAGTGACGTGATCCTAGGAGATCAAGGATCAAGAAGGATGCGTTCGAGCGTTTGTGGTGGTGGGGTTCGCTTGATTGTCGCGATACGCTATCCTCCCAAAGCCTTCCCGCACCCGACCGGAGATCGACGGAAGGCCCACGGTTTTCGGCTGTATCGCTAGAGCCAGTTTTCAAGAATCAGGGGGGCTTCTATCCGTTGATAATGGCGATGGTTATTCGTGACGAGGACGGAACCGGAGGCCAAGGCGTGGGCCGCGATCATCATGTCAACCTCGCCGATCGGTTGCCCGCTACTGTGGAGTTGATGACGGATCTCCGCGGACCATGCGGCCGCCTCCGCGTCCCATGGCAAGTTGTGGACTATTTTGAGAAATTGTCGCACTGCGTTTTGCAGGAGATGCTCTTTGGGCAAACGCTTCAGGCCATACAGCAACTCAGCCCGGGTCATCCCAGTCTCATCGTCTTGACCTAACGAACAACATCGCCGAGAGGGCCCTTCGTCCCTATGTCATCTGGCGAAAAACCAGCTTCTTCAGTCAATCCGAACGCGGAGATCTCTTCCGCGCCCGAGTCATGACGGTCGCTGAAACCTGTCGGCGAATGGACCTTTGCGCCTATACGCTGTTGCGAACAGTCTGCGAGCAAGGAATCCGCGGAGAAACCGTTACCATTCGCTTACCCGTCCATCAGATCCACGAAATATCAGCCTCACATCAGCTCGAAAAAAGGCCGCCTGATTAAACCTCGTGAACACGTAACGATCCGAGACGCTGCTCAGTCTAAGAACCCTTAAATTGTTGGTCGCCAGATAGCATCGAGCTATCCGAATGAGGGGAGATGAGTATGGCTTTATCTAACGCCGAGCGGCAACGACTCGCAAGAGAGTGTTACAAGTGTAGTTGGCGGTTGAAAAGCGGGTCATTTTGGCTGTTTCTATGGGCTTTCTACACAACCTCCTGGAGTGTCCATTTGGAAAGGGTTGTCCTCGTCGGTCAGCACGCTGTCAAAGGGACACCCTTGAAACCTGAACCATCTACCCATTGTGGTGGCGGCCCTGCTGGCATGGTATGGTAATACCAATAAATACTATGGAGTAACCGCCCCATGAGCGCCTTAACCGTTCGACCCACCACTCTCAAGATCGACCCTGATATGAAGGCCAGAATGCAGCGCCTCGCGGAAGTTCGTCATCGCAGTTCGCACTGGTTGATGTTGGAAGCCATTCGGCAGTTTGTCGACCGGGAAGAGAAAAGGGAAGCGTTTCGTCAGGACGGAATCAATGCCTGGAACGAATATCAGGACACGGGTCTGCATGTCACGATGGAAGAGGCCGATGCTTGGCTCTCCAAACTGGAATCAGGGGTCGACGAGGAACCGCCTGAATGCCACGTTTAATCTGGTCTCCTGCGGCGTTAATCGATGTTCAGCCTCTTTACCGATTTCTTGCCGAGAAAAATAAGGGAGCCGCACAGCGAGCGGTTAAAGCGATTCGGGAGAGTGTAAAGATTATTTCCCATCAGCCGGAGATGGGAAGACCTCCTGAGGAGATGGAGCCTGAATACCGGGAATGGCTGATCGACTTTGGCGATAGTGGCTATATCGCGTTGTACCGCTATGATGGGGAAACGGCGATGATCGTTGCTGTTCGTCACCAGAAGGAGGCGGGTTATCACCGATAAGACCTGGTGAGCTTTGCGATGGGTTTTAATGGGGGAGCGGAAGGGACGACCTTTGATCGGGCGATCAGGACAACTGACATCAAAATGAGGCAGGCAGTTTTCCAGCATTCGTTTTCCACCAGATACCTAAGTGAAGGGTGTCTTAGTTAAAAGGCTGCCTGAGAATAGGGGGATTAGCGTGGTGACTTATTGACAGCATGGGGATAAAGCCCTTTGACGACTGATCGAGTTTTTTTGAGTGTCTGTTATCGACATCCGCTTGCGGCATATCGGGTTTTTATGGGTACATCCATGTGTTTACAAGTCCTTGGGTAGAGACTAGGATGTACGCGTACATCACCTCCTTTAACCCAAGAGATCACCATGGCCAACACCAAACTTTTCAAGAACGGCAACTCACAGGCCGTGCGTATTCCAGCTGAACTCGCCTGTAGTCACTGGGACATTGATCTGGTCATTGAACGGGAGGGGGATGAGTTGCGCATCCGGCCTGCCCGCCGACGCATGGGCAATGTGCTAGAAAAACTGGCACAGCTCTCACCTGACTTCATGAGTGAAGGGCGGGGCCTCAAGAACTCACTGACCTTTCCTGAATCGCCGTTCTTTTGACACCAAAGATCCTGATAGGCGCAATGGTTGTATTCGGTTAGATCGACATGTGATGGTGGGTGAGATCCTGCACCCCTTTAAGGGGTTACAGCGAAGGTCAGGAACTGCCTGGCCGCGTTGATGTCTCGATCATGGCGTGTCCCACATAGAGGGCACGTCCCCTGGGGTCACATCTCGCTGCAAATCAACAGCCGTGGACTGTGAGTGTCCAGCTTCAAATGGAATGACTGTCCACATTCAGTGGAATTCGCACCTAAGCCCAAGGATAGGACCCAAAACAATGACGAGGGGTCTTTGGCAGGAAGGTTTGGTTTAACACTTGATCGCTGTCAAAATGATAACCATCTCATCCTGAGCAGGGACATACCCTCCATTGAACAAGATACGCCGTTGTATTCCAGCTCTCGCCGGCCCCTTGTTGAAGGGGTTTATAGGGCAGATACATGCCAATGGCGGCATGGGTAGGCGCACACCATCAAACCCCTGCATGATAAGGTCACTGCGATTGTCACATTGGGCCGGCCCCGTCTGCGTGCCCCTCCTGTTAATGGCCACGGATCTAGCTTTTGCAATTGCTGGATTTGAATCTACTGACAGGCCTAGTGAATGGCGGCCCGGGCTTCCCTACTATCTTCCGAAAAAGGAGGATGGCACCCTCACGCTTCCATCCCCTCCCGAGGAAACCCAGGATCCCCTGGCCCATTCCACCAAGGTTTCAATAAAGACGATTGAATTTAGCGGGAATGACACCATTGACCGTGAGGACATCCAGGGGCTCATTGATGAATTCATTCAGGCGCATGAGGGTCTAGAAGACGTCCCGGTTTCTGATCTTGAAGCCCTCAGGCTTCGGATCACCCGCCTTTATACCGATCGAGGTTATATCAACTCCGGCGCGGCTATTGATGCTTTCGACCCCAAGCGTCATCGGATTCACTTTCAAATCGTCGAAGGCAAACTCTCGGAGTTGGTCATCCGTGGTATCGAAGGACTTGACCCTGATTACATTAAGGCTCGCCTTCTAGAGGACCCTCATGCAGCCTTCAACATCAATGATCTCCAGGAGAATTTTCAACTGCTTTTGAGTGATCCCTTGCTAGAAGGCATGAAAGGTCGTATCCGGCCAGGGGATCACCCGGGAGAAGCCGTTCTCGATGTGGAGGTGCAACGAGCCAAATCCTTTGGCTTAACCACCTTTGTTGATAATTACCGACCTCCTTCCATCGGTGCCATTGGTGTCGGAGGGAGTGGCTGGATTCGCAACCTTACAGGTCTTGGCGATGCCTTACAGATGACCATCGTTGGCAGCAACGGCTCCGAGCGTTACGCCGGCGGTTACTCGATGCCATTGTTTGGCTCCAAACTCCTTGGATATATTAACTTTGATGAAGGCAATTCTTCTGTCGTTGAGAGCTCCTTCCAGAATCTCAACATCAAGAGTCTTGTTCATATTGAAGAGGCGGGTGCGAGTTATCCTTTGATTGAAAATCTTAAGCGCCGTCTGGTCCTTGGAGGATCCTTCTCGGTCCGGGCCAACTACACGACCCTCTTAGGGGAACCCTACTCCTTCGTCCCTGGCGTCACCGGCGGGTATACACAAGTGACTGTTGCCAGAAGCTATCAGGACTATACAGAGCGGTGGGAGCGTCACGCTCTATCCGTCCGCAATACCTTAAGTTTCGGCATGCACGCCTTAGGTTCCACCCCCGCCAATGGGACATACCCTAGCAGCCAGTTTGTGTCCTGGTTATTTCAGTCTCAGTATGCGTATCGACTCAACGATGAAGGAGCTCAGTTCATCTTTAAAGATAACCTTCAGCTCACCAATAACGCGCTGCTGCCTTTGGAGCGTATTGCTGTGGGCGGCGTCTCCACAGTACGAGGTTATCGGACGAATTATTTGGTTCGCGACGAGGGCTTCACGCTCTCGGGTGAAGTGCGATACCCCCTCCCCTCATTCGAAATCATGGGCCAAAGGAGTGTCATTTCAATGATCCCCTTCATGGACTATGGTTCGGCGTGGAACCTTGGGGGACCTAGGAATAGCCTCTGGTCGGTTGGCGCGGGGCTTAGTTGGAGCTACATGGCGCTTTTGGGAGAACTTTACTATGGGTATGCGCTTAATCCCCCATCCTACCGGGGAATCAGCGACGCCCAGGATAATGGTCTCTTCTTTCGAGTCACGTTCGAGGCCTTATGACGGCCATGACGCGATTAGGAAAGTCCCTTCGCAGGGGAGCCTTGTCCATGATGGGGCTCTTCTTCACCCTTCATCTCAACGCTCATGAGGCGTTCAGTGATAACCCCTTGAGTGAAGCCCGTGAACTGATCAATCGCGGTCAAATAGCCATTGCCAGAAGCACCCTTTTCAACGCGCTAGCAAAAGAAGACCGTCAGCCCAA
>QYQA01000044.1 GCA_007280285.1 Methylococcus sp.
GATCCGTTGCGAGAACCTTGAGTCGAGCCCCAAGCACGATCAGCAGAGAATTGAAAAAGGACTGTCAGGATGGACAGATCTATGAGGCGGCGGCCACAGGATCCGACCAAGAAGGAGCAGAAAAGCACAGCACAAGCAGGGCTAGGAACAATTTGGCGGTTGAGAACATGGCGGTAATCTAAGGATTTGACTCCTCCCCGGCCTGAAGGCTGGAGACTCCAAAGGCGCTGAGAGGAGGCATTGAGCCACCGCTAAGTCGCTTCGGTGGGGTCCTGCTGCTGGAGGAGGGTCGAGAGAAAAATCCGTGGAAAGCTTAGTGGGGCGGGAAAATATAAAGATGCTGAAGCTAGGATCGTAGGCTCACACCCGAGATCATTTCAGGAACATGATCTTGACACCTGGTTGACACGGCGCTGTTTTAACGTCGTGCGGCAGCTATAACCCTTTGATTTATATGGCGTCCCCAAGGGGGTTCGAACCCCTGTTACCGCCGTGAGAGGGCGGAGTCCTAGGCCGCTAGACGATGGGGACGTTGTAGCAGCTTATCCATTCTATAGCTTTTGACTATGCCCATCAATGGGCTAACCCAAAAAGCCAGATACGCGTAAAAACTAAAACCCAAAGCCAAAGGTTGACGCATATTGCTACCTTGTGGACACCTCGGGTAAAAAGATAGTGACAAGACGGGCCATTACCTCCTCCATAATAGGGATGGGCATAATGGCTATCTTTCTGGCGTGCCTGGCTGCGAGGTCAATGACTCGAGGTTGATCACATCTCACAATGCCTGTGATCGAGATACCACTGATCGGCACGGCGAACCCCGACCTTTTGGCAAAGTCCCCGCCATTAGTTATCAGCAATACTACCGGCAGTTTGGTTACATCATTGAAGGAACTTGGGGAGACCAACAATACTGGACGGCTGCCACTTTGCTCATGGCCAGCCGTCGGATCCAGCGACACAAGGTAAATATCTCCCCGCTTCACAGCAACTCACCGCCTACTGCAGGCGCATCGATCCATTCCCGCTCCTACTTTGACTGTGGTTGCGAATAGTCTGAAGCAGCCAATAACTCCGCTAATGTATAGCGGGGAGGAGAAATAGGGTTAACTACAAGACAGCCACGATCGACAGCTATGCCGACCGTAGCACCCGCTTTGAGATGCAATGGGTCAAGGAAAGCAGGGGGCACCGTCAACATGATCGATCCACCCACTTTGCGAAGATTGGTCGTGTGCATTTGGAACCTCCGTAAGTTACACAAAAATATAACCTAACTGTATCGCGAGAGAATAGAAGGATTTCTCATCCTGAAGGGACGCTCACTTTTATAGTGCATTTGGAAAACGCTTGTAAATTTTCTACTTCCGCTTATATCCGGAACCGTCCGAATTCAGAAAAATCTATATTCGAAAATCCTTTTGTAACGATTTCCAATGGATTTTAATTTTTTCCTTGTGGGCTTCATCCATCGGGGATTCAGCTAGTGCGTTTGGCCAAAGGTTACGAGCTTTGACCTGTGTATCGTCAAGGTGGGGCTTTATGGCTCGCCAAGGCAGGTCAGCTTTTTTCGCCCATGCTTCAAAATGATCCAATGTGACTTGATGCCATTGTTTGGTCTTTCCCAGAGTCAAGGCATAGTCTTTTTCACCTTCGATATAAACGCTGGTAGTCAGAATGTCATAGGCGGGAGCCAATTCTGCGGTAAAGCGATCTTTATATAGCAAGCTCCAATTTTTGAGGTGGGCATCACCATTGGCCAGCAAGATATTGACGAGCAAGCGCCTTGCGAATTGCTGCGCATTGGCAAGACCATCGCCGGTAAATTGGTAAATGATTTTGGCGATTTGCTCGTAACTCGCCGAGCTGTATTTCTCGTAAGGGTATTTGACCAGCACTTGAGCAAAATCCTCCATGTGGATACGGGTATCGTTATCCCGATCAAACCGCTTAATTCCAAAGGCATATTGTTCTTCGGGCAGGTTAATTTGGGGTAGGTTATCTAGCTTGCCCATTTCAACCAGTTTAATTTCAGGAATATCAACACCGGCCAGTGACGCAAGCTTCATTGCCGTGTATTCGTTAAGCGGGACGTACTTGTGTTTTGTGGATGGCATTTTAATGATCCAATCGCCCAATGCACCGGTCTGTGATAACTGATAGCGACCGTCTTTTTGCTTCATGGAAAATTTAATTTGAACACCTGCCAGCGAGAACCGATTTTCGGTTATGGCTAGATTAGCGGGTATCACTTTACTCTCAGGGGCAAGAATAGCGGAAGGCACGTCTTCTGGAGCCATAGGTTCGGCAATCAACGCGCCGGGCAGATCGAGCCCTAGATAGGAAAACAATTGAAATTCGTTGTCGGGATGTGTTTTTAAGCCTTGAGCAATCAGTTCCCTTAAGGCGCCTTCCGGCAGCAGATTCGAAAGAATCGGATGTAACCGCTGGGTTCTCACCCAAGGTGTTGCCAGCATTTTATTGGCGTGCGGAAAATCAGGTCTAGTGATGAGGCACAATGTCGGGCGGGTTGGATTGGCCTTGAATGCTTCATCGAAAATCAAGCAATTTCGGCCATCCTGACCACCAGTCAAATAGCCGACAAGTGTGTCATGGAGCGTTAGGCGAAGGACACTGATTTTCGTCATTTTGGTTATTCCTCTTCCCCAAAAACGTCATACCATGGATTATCAGCCAGAGCGTTTGTTTCACCGTGATCTTGACTGGTTCGATGGTCTGGACTGTCTTTTCCATCGAGAATGGCTTTTACGGCTTGGAGCATTTCTTGCGGTATTAGCATCAATTCCAATTTGAGTCCTTTAGCGACTAGCTCTAGGTTATCTAGCCTTGGGTTGCCCTTGGATTCTAGACGCTGGTATTGTTGCCTTGGCATGCCCACGCGCATGAGCATGTCTTCCTGCTTGAAGCCAAGTTCCTTGCGCCGTTGTTTAAGTTGATCGTGAATAGAGCTCATTTTTTTCCATAAAGAAATAAATACGTTGCTTTAACAGCCTAAGAAACATATTAGTTTCATACATTACTTATGGCAACGTAAATGTTTCTTTTAGGTTAAGAGCGGACTAATAAGTCTAATTGCAACATATATGTTGCAATTTTTGGGTCATATTTCGGGATCAAACGACGGCTTATGCTGATTTTTTAGGGTGTGATTTTGCTTCTGTCATTCCTGATCCAGCAGTTTTTTGAGTGCCTCTTGTCGGCCCAATGATTCATAGGATGTTTTTACATCTTTATGGAGTTCAAGCCTTTCTTATGCCTGTCGTTGTCTCGCGATAGTTAAGGGAGGTGGGCGGGGTGGCGAGCGGTTACCATCAATTTGAGGATCGGGTGTAAATGGGTGTAGCATTGGTTTATGCTGCAAACTGACGCCATCCAGATCACCCCGGAGATCCTGAGCCTCATTGCCAGGATCGATGAGTTCAAGGGCGCTTGGCGTGCCTTGGGCACACTTGCGCCCGACCGCCTGTCGGCGCTGCGTCGGGTGGCCACCATCGAGAGCATCGGCTCCTCCACCCGCATCGAGGGCAGCAAACTGTCCGACCGGGAGGTGGAACAACTCCTGTCGAACCTGGAGATCAAATCCTTCGCAACCCGCGACGAGCAGGAAGTGGCTGGCTATGCCGAACTGATGGACTTGGTGTTCTCGTCGTGGCAGGACATCCCTTTCACCGAGAACCACATTAAGCAGTTGCATCAGATCCTGCTGCGCCACAGCGAGAAGGACAGCTGGCATCGCGGCAACTACAAGACCAAATCGAACAGCGTCGCCGAGTTCGACGAAACCGGTGCGCAGATCGGCATCGTGTTTCAGACGGCCACACCGTTCGATACTCCTCGGCTTATGACGGAATTGGTGGCCTGGGTAAACATAGAGCGGGAACTTGCGCGACTGCATCCCCTGCTGATCATCGCCTTGTGCGTCATCGTTTTCCTGGAGATCCACTCCTTCCAAGATGGCAACGGGCGGCTCTCCCGGGTGCTGACCACGCTCATGCTTTTGCAGGCCGGCTACACCTATGTGCCTTACAGCTCGCTGGAGAGCGTGATCGAGCACAGCAAGGAAGCCTACTACCTGGCGCTGCAGCAAACGCAGGGCACGATCCGAACCGAATCGCCGAACTGGCATCCGTGGCTGGTGTTCTTTCTACGCTCCTTGGCCGAGCAGATGCGGCGTCTGGAGAAGAAGGTCGAGCGCGAGAAAATCGTGCTGGCGGCCATGCCTGATCTGCAATTACAAATCGTCGAATTCGCCCGCGAGCATGGCCGCGTCACGATTGGTGAAACGATCAAACTGACTGGCGCCAGCCGCAATACGTTGAAGGAGCATTTCCGCACTCTGGTCAAGCGCGGCACGCTGAACCAGCACGGCAGTGGACGAGGGGTTTGGTATGACCTGCGCTAAAAACGTCCCCGGTCGAGTCAAGCCCTCCAAGCCCTCCTGTGCGACATCAAGTAGGTTCGCAAACCCATTGATTTTATTGGCGTCCCCAAGGGGGTTCGAACCACTGTTCCGCCGTGAGAGGGCGGAGTCGTGGGCCACTAGGCGATGGGGACTTTCATCCATTTCATTCTGTAGCTTTTGACTATGCCCATCAATGGGCTAACCCAAAAAGCCAGATACGCAAAAAAACTAAAAGCCGAAATCAAAGGTTGACGGTGATGGCTGATGAGAAATGCCTCGCAACCACGCCTTTAACCGCTTTGGCTCCGCCGTCATGTCAATATCGCTCTGCAGCGACAACACCTTGGTTTTGGTTTTTGCAACATCTTTTACAAGAAGGCTCATCAGACCTCCTGGCGATAGTTTTTTATAGGGCGATAAGCCAAACTCCATCATGATCCCATGCTCAATCCGCTGGACTTCGCTGTCTAACTCGAAGAGCTGTTCTTTTAAAATCTTGATGTAGTGCTTGATGCGGTCACCCGTGATGGTGGCCAGATGAGCCGAGTCTATGTGCTCAAGCTCAAGTTGAAGCTCGAGGAGTTCCAGCAGCGCACCTCGCTGATAGGCCTCATTGGCACGCTGCATCAACATCGTTTTACGCTCTCTTTCATGAGGATCCGCCTCACGATCAGGATGCAAAGCACTGGCTAGCTTGCGATAAATTTCACGAATTGACTGTTTGAGCTGCTGTGATTCCTCCTCCATAAACTGCTCTTTGGCCTCTTGCTTGGCCGATTTTTTTCGGGGTTTGCGTTTTGGCCCAAGCTCTTCCTGAGCATGAATTTGTTCCTGAATCTTTTCAAAGACCGCCTCGGGGGATCGAAGATCTACATCGCCGCCGAGATCAACGCCTAAGCTTTCCTCCAACATAGCCCTCATAAAATCCAGATGATCGCTTTCCTCTTCATCAAAATCCGAACGACTGTGTTTGTTGTAAAGCGCTTTCAGCGCATCATTCTGATCGTCAAACTCAAGCGCATTCAAAACCAGATCAATGATGATCTGAGACAGCTTGTCTCGCTCTCGCTTCGTCAACCCCTCTTGGTCATAAGCCCCATCAAGACGTTCGGCAAGTTTGCCCTTGAGCTCCATTTCCTGTTCGAACAATGGATGAAGATCCCGAGCATAGTCATGGCGAAACAGAGGGATCACGTCATTCCAATCGGTTAACCGGGTCCTGCGTGTCTCAATTTGCTTAATGAGGCGGTTAAAGTTCTTTTGATCAGGCGTCAGGGGCGTAGTAGTGTTTGAAGCTGCAACTGACCGCAATGAGGAGGATAGTTTATGAGGCATATAGCGATGTGCTAAAAATGTTAAACGCAGGGCGAGGGTACCGGATCGATTTTAATTGTTCGTGCTACCGGCACCCCAACGTTATTTATGAGCATGGACTTGATGGTAGCCGCTAAGCTCGGGTATCCCTCCAAGAAAAGCGACTTATCTGCTGTTTCTCAAAGGGTGGCTTTTTAGAAAAAAGGAGTCGTATTTTAACGCCTTGTATGCATCAGTTGATCAATCGCCTGACAGACCCACTGGTAACCTATGCGTTCCTGCTCAAGGCGAAGCCTCTCCCCAAAAAGGTCATAACGAAGATCTTGGTACAGCTGCTGCTCTTCTGGACTCAGTCTTTCACGATCGGCGTGCGTTGGACTTTGTTCTTGACCCCAATGCGCCTCATGAGCCAATAAGGTTTCCCGATCCATCAGGATCGAGATAACGTCTGGAAAGTATGCCCTCAGCTGATCAAGAATGGCAAAGCCATGGGTATCAATGTCGCCCCAATAATAAAGCGCCGACGCACGAAGCCAGTGCGCCTTTGAGAGCGCTTCAAAACCGTAGCCCGCACCAAAAATAGCCATCGATTGGGGTACTGGCGGAAAAGCTAAAAAGTTAATTTCATTTTCAAGGATAAAAACCCGCGAGACCTCGATATCAAGACAAGAAAATGTTTCACTATCTAACGTCATGTCGGGGTTTGGCGTGGGGACATTCAGCAGTCTTAGGTGAGGATCAAGGCTTCGAAATCTCACCCGCGCCGGTTTTTCAAGAAAGCCAAGGTCGAGGGTGAAATGGCTGGCCCTGACCGGCGATCGACCCACCCCATCTGCCATAATCCATGGGATCCATTCCCCAAGTATCCCACGGTGGGCCTCGATAAACTTGGTATCAACCCCCCGGACATCAATCTGACGAAGGTAGATGTGAGGCCTTGGATGATCTTTAATCCATTGCGCGAGAAGGAGCAAACGCCGCCAATCATCTGAGAGGCTCAACGCCAACAACGGCCGATGCTCAAGCCATGGCATGAGCTCAGGGAGCATCCCTAAGGTGTCGTTCAGCAGCCCCCGAAGAATGGCCGCCTCCCTCTGTTTTCCAAGATGGGTCAGGGCCTCATTGAGGCTATCTATCCAGACTTCATGGGGTATGGATTGCTGCCCATGAACCCGGTGTCGAACCTCACGCCAGCAGAGGCGATACGCCTTTACACTGCGCAGGCTCAAAACTCCATCGCGAACCCCCTCAAATCCATCGGTGAGATCCTTCGAACTAGGGCCCTTGAAGCTGAGCTTCAAAGGAAAGCCACGGCCCCCAGTGATGACTTCACGCGGCAGGACGCCACGGTCCCAAAGCCTTTGCACCTGCCGCTTTAAATCGTCAGGCTGGGTCCACATCAGTGGATTTCTGGAGCGCTTTCAGCGCGGGGCGTCTGCCTATCATCCATGAAAAGCCCCTCTTGATCATGGTATTCCTCCACCGTGAGGTTCAGGATCTGTGAATCCTTACCCCCCTCATTGTGAACAAAACCAACGCCTGCGATGAACGGCTCAATGACATGAATCTTCTGCAAGGGCGTCACAATCAAGAGCTGCAGATTGAGGTTCCGAAAAAGCTTTAACCCATACTCGGTGGAGTCATCTGAACCCCGACCAAACGCCTCATCAATGACAACAAATCGAAAAGACCGTGAGCGCAAGGCTCCCCACTCAAGGCCAAACTGATAAGCAAGGCTTGCGGCAAGAATGGTGTACGCTAGCTTTTCCTTTTGGCCCCCGGACTTGCCCCCAGAATCTGCATAATGTTCATATTCTGCATGGTCCTCGCGCCAGCGTTCACTCGCTCCGAATGTAAACCAGTTGCGAACATCCGTTACTTTGTCTGTCCATTTTTGGTCTTGATCTGAAAGCCCCTCCCGCCCCCTAAACCGATCGATGATGTTCTTAACCTGAACAAAACGCGTTTCAGAATACTGACTGTCCTCGGTACCCGAAAGAGTCCCCTCGGTACAGGCCCTGAGATCCGACTGAAACCCCCGTATTTCGGGATCCATCGTCGGCATGGCCTCAAGGCGTATGTAACGTCCGTCGTTGTAATCGATTTGTGTCAGCGATTGATTGATTCGCTCTATCCGCTCCCTGATGGTCTCGCGCTCTTTCGACAACTGCGCATTGAAATGGGCAATTTCATTGATGGTATTCACGTTGAGCATCTCCTTGAACCGCTCAAGGAATCGTGGAAGGTCGTCCTTCTCCAACTGATCCAGCAACCGTTCATACTCAAATCGAGACTCAAGAGCCGGGTTAATCTCCATCGTCTCCAGCTTAAACAGCTCATTAAATTCGGTCATCCAGCGAACCAGTTTCTCGCTGAGCACCTTGATCGTGCTGTCCTTACTGTCGATGCGCTCTTGTATCTTTGTTCGGACCTCTTGCTCTCGGGGCCCACAGCCCTCAAGGGTGACCTCCTTCTGAAAGAGCGCCTCCTCGACCAGGACCTTTAGCCGCTCGCGGGTTGCATCCTGAAGCGAAGCCCCCAGAAGAAGCGCTTGCGTGCTCTTCAAAATGAGCTGATGGTCCTCTCTTCTGGCTTCTAATCTTGAACGGCGATCCCTCGCTGCGATCAATTGGCTATCTGCTTGCGCCAGCTGATGCTGGGCTTCTGTTAATTGTTGCTCCAAAATCCTGAGCACATCGGACGCTTTTTTGAGCGTTTCATAGTCTTTTTGAAGATGCCCGATATCGCGTGCCACCATCTCCCAGTTGAGCTCTTCATAATCTTGAAACTCCTCAAGCCTTGCGAGGGCATGGAGTCTCCCCTCCATTCGTCGTCTGGCGCCCTGGATCTCACTGATGCGGGCCCCCACTGCGCCCATACGCCGCTCAAGTTCGGAACGGGCCCATTCCAGCGCCTCAATCTTCGCCACATTGGTCCAACCCAAAACATAGCGGCTTCGATCGTCGATTCGGTGGCGATCATCTTTTTCATGTCGACCGCTGGGGTCCTTGATTTGTCCCCTCATGGTGATGGCTCGAGGCTCTCGGCGGAAAGCCTCCTCAGAGTCACAACAAGCGACGTCAAAGCGATGCGCCAGCTCACGATCAAGCCAATCATAGAAGACCGCATCAGGCTTAACCGCCAGTTTTCTGACCAACGAGCGGCCTGACAACGCGGGCATCTCACCCGGTCGACGCGTTCTCACATTGAAATAAACCAACCGGCCTTTGAGGTGGCTTCTATCCACCCATTCGACCACGGACGCATAGTGGGCCTCCGGGACCAGCAACGATAAACCAAACCCACGAAGCAACCTCTCTGCCGCCCCCTCCCAGTCTTTTTCCTCATCACGCACCTGTATCAATTCACCGGCGAAGGGCATATCGGTTTCATGAATGTTGAGAGCCAAACAAAGCGCTGTTCGAATCTCAATCTGGCGAAGATCGATATTGCTTCGACGCTTTCTAAGGCTGCTGATCTCGACGTCAATCAGGCGGTGCTCGTCACGAACCTGTCGAAGATGGACCTCTTCCTCGGTCTGGTCGTTCTGCAGCGCCTGCTCTTGATTTTTTTCATGCTCACGGAGCTCACGAAACGTCTGGAGCTGTCCTAGGAAATCATCTTGAGAGCGGGGCATCGTCTCATCAAGCGACTCAAGGAGATCAGCATAGCGCACAGCCCTTGCTTTCCGGGCATCACGGACGCCTTCCCGCTGCTTGATGTCAAGCGCCAATCGCTCCAGCCGATCACCACCGTTTTCCATGATCGCCCGACGAACCTCATCCAGCCTGATCTGCTGGTGTTGCCGCTCAAGATCGGCCTTCTTGACCTTAGCCTCTTGCTTTAGCCATTCGAGCTCCAAGTCAGACAGTCTTTTGAGAACGAGATCTAACCTCATTTCAGCAAAGAAAGTACCCAACCCGCTCCGGCATTCTCGGAGCTGCATCACCTCTTCCATGACAGCGCCATAATGCCTCGATGCCTGAACCAGCGGGGTCAGCCGTTCAACCTGTTGCTTGGCCCTGACCACAGCAAGATGGGCGCGGTTGAGATCGTCAAAGTGACGGATCAGAGCTTCCATCCTAGGCTCGACCTCAAACGCTTCAAGCATGTGAAGTCTGACGAACTCCGTCAGATTACCGACTGATTTCATTGAAATCGTCTGATGGAACAGCTCCATGGCTTGTTCGTTCTCAATTCCGAACCGCCTGCGATACCAGCTCCCGTATTTTGGAAAGGTCTCTTCAATCTCGGCGCCCAGGCTCCGAAGGCGCTTCTTGAGCCTTGAAATGTCTCCTCCAAACCCGGCGAAATCTCCGGCGATCGTGAGCTCCCGCTCGGCCCCAACAAAAAATCGGGCAGGCTGAGGCTGACCCTCTTTGATCCAAAAGACCTGCGCCAGCGTTACCGACTGGTCATACCCTTTGTTATAAAAAACGCCCAACAAGACCGACAAACTTTTTTCGTTACGAAGACTCACAGGCCTTGCAAGTCCACTCTCTTCATTCCGCTCCGACTTAAAGTGGCCGAGCACGTAAGATTTGAGTGAGCGCTCCTTGCTGTCGGCGCCTGCGGCCTTGTTATAGGCAATGCGCTGGGCGGGAACCAAGAGGGTGGTCACAGCATCCACTAAGGTGGACTTTCCAGAGCCTATATCACCCGTCAGCAGTATATTGTTACCGTTTAATTCAAACACCCAGACACGTCCGTTGAAGGTTCCCCAATTAAGCACCTCAAGACGTTGCAAGCGAAAGCCTGACAGATGTTCTTCAGCGAGAAAATCAAACCCCAATTGAAGCGGATCACTCATCGTCCTTCCCCTCAGGCTGAGCCGTATCTTCCATCAGCTGTCGGCGATAGGTTTCAAAATGGGCATCAAAATCGCCCAACCACTGCGCATCGACAAAGGCCTTTAAAATGCGCCGGACCTCAAAGTGGGCAAGATCGTTGCTTGAACGCTCCGCCGTTTTGAGTCGCCTCAGGAAGCCAAGCTCCACAATTCGGTTGATGTGGGTATCCAGCTGATCCAGCTGGCGGGATTCATTGGTATTTTCAGGGATAAAAACCCTCAAAAGATCCACCATGTCATGGTGTGAAAGAATCAGTCGCGTATCGCCACCCGCGGCATCGAATTCGGCCAGCTTCTTGCGGAGCAGGGCTAAAAGAAGACTGGTCATATAGGACAGCGGTCGCCGCGCTATCAGTCGTGGCAGCCGATAAGCACCGAGCTCTTCTGGGTCGGGTCTTGATTTGAGAAAGGCATAGCCCTCGGCCTCATCCAAGATAAGTTCGAGACCCAACACCGAAACAGACTCCCGAACCCTGAATTGCAAGCGCAAAAGACCGGACCACAAACGCTCGTGATCCTCCCGGTATACCACGCCTTTCAAGAGCGTGATAAGAAGCACTGAAAGGTCCAGATGACGACGGGTTTCTAAGCCCTCTTTTGTCGTGTCTTCCGTGGTCAACTCTTCCATGTTCATTTTATAAAAATCATGCGTGGCATCCGCGCCACCTTAAGGACCCTTTCGCCTTCAGAGGACCATGCAGACCACTCAATCGTTTCGATCACCGTATCATCCTGAAGAAGCGTGAAAGATTCCATCCCCAGCTGAAGATAGGCTACCAACTCAGTAAGTCCCTGCTCAAGAGGCTGGGTTTCAACCAACTCTCGCATGCTCACCTGCTGACGGGTCTGCAACATTTTCAGGAGATGTCGTTTAAGTCGCCCCCTGTCGATTCGAACTTGTTCAAACAGGAGGCCCGCATCACATTGCGCCTGACCGACCTCAATATGCTCCATTTCAATCCGAGTCTTGAGACTGGGCACATGGAGAGGACGCTCCATGGGCAGCTCCACCTGAACCGATACCTCGTCAATGTCCATCATGACCTGAGGACATTTAACGTCACGAAACTCCAGTGCCTTGCTTTCCAAAGCCCTCAAAATCTCCATAATTCTGCGATTTTCTAAAAACGCCTGATCATCGAGAAATCGTCGCAACTGCTGCGAGAGTTGGGCCACGGTGCGCTGGGTGTGCTCGCCGGCCTCCAGCCAATCATGATGGATGCGGCGCATCCTAGGATCAGGCTGTAGCGATGCCACAGCGCTCAGACCTAAGACCGTCTCCAGCAACCGGCTTAACTCCTCCTGCCGGGTACCCGATAGAAGAAAGTCCCAAAACGCCCTGAAGCTTCGGCCCTGATCAGAATCCCCAATGGCGTCCCGTTGACCCATGATGTCTTCGATGAGATCACCCTTTGATCCTTCCCAAAGGGCGATTTTTTCTCTGACCCGACGATCCAGCTGTCGAAAGTTGTATTCGACCTCCCGAAAATCAGCCAAAAGGTCTCGGGCGATCTGGCTGAATTGCTGAAATCGATCACGAATCGCCGTATCGTCCAGCATGGGAAGCTCGCCGCTGTTGATCCGAGCGATTTCACCATCAATGTCCGCTTTTCGACGCTCAAGCTCCATCAAACGCTTGGTTGGATCGATTTCACTCCCATCAGACATCTGCCTTAAAAGGTCAACCAGCGTGAGCAGTCGTGACTCGGTTCCGACAAACGTTCTCTCACTCAACTGATCAAACCAGGCAATGGCCTTTTCTGTCGCGGGGGTTAAATCAAACTGTGGCTCGTCGGTTCCGGGGCGATAAAACTTTCTGAGCCACCCCTTATCAGGTTCAGCCCAATCGTTAAGATAATCCGCCGCGGTCTTTGGGAACAAGGTCTCACCCCCTTGTTGCCTCAAGATAAAAAGATGATCTTCGAGGGCTTCAGAGAGATCAAACGCCGGAATGACCCTAAGATTTGGGACAATGAACGCCTTGAAAAGAAAGCTTGCTATGAGTTCAGCATGATCAGACCTCAGAAGGCGCCAAGCCGGGTGGTGCTTCCGAAGAGAGACCAGCGTTTCATAATCAAGGCGCACGGACGGGTGTCCTTCTACTCATCATGACCACAAGATCAAACAAGCCCAGTGGGCCTCATGGGGGCGCTCTTCTTCATCTTTAGCCTTTTTTGCCCCGCTAAGAATAAAGAAAACATCATCCTCATGCCATGGTGACCTTGGCGATAATGGCGGCTGTCATATCCTTGGTCCCATAGGGTGAATCCTCCACAAGATCCGGCGTCACCACGTTGCCTTCCCGGATGACATCACGAACCGCTGTCTCGATCTTTCGAGCGGCGTCCATCTCCCCTATATGCTCCAGCAACATAACCCCAGCTAAAATCATCGCTGAGGGGTTCGCAATGCCTTTATGCGCGATATCGGGGGCGCTGCCGTGAACCGCCTCGAAAATGGCCGCATCAGCGCCAATGTTAGCGCCGGCTGTCAAACCCAAGCCGCCGACCAAACCTGCGGCAAGGTCCGACAAGATATCGCCAAAAAGATTGGTGGTCACGATAACGTCAAACGTCTCGGGCTTCATGACCAGCTGCATGCAGCACGCATCAATTATGCGATCATCAAAACCGATGTCCGGGTACTCTTTGGCAATCTCGCGGCCGATCTCAAGAAATAATCCCGACGTACATTTAAGAATATTGGCCTTGTGAACCAAGGTGACTTTCTTGCGCTTGGCTTTCCTTGCATATTCAAAGGCATATCGGATGATCCTCTCGGATCCTTTCCGGGTCACGATGGCCAGACTTTCAGCGGCGATCTTTTCGCCATCCACCTGAATAAAGTGTTCGATACCCGCGTAGAGCCCCTCGGTGTTTTCTCTAACCGTCAGAAGGTTCACGTTCTTAAATAACGCTTGGGTCCCCTCAAAGGAGATGGCTGGACGAACATTGGCGTAAAGATTGAATGCCTGCCTCAGGGTGACATTGACACTCCGGTAGCCCCCACCCACCGGCGTCGTCAAGGGGCCCTTGAGACACAGACGATGGGTGCGAATCGATTCAAGCGTGGCATCCGGCAAGGGATCTGCAACCTGCTCAACAGCGGCCATACCGGCCAGCTGAGGATCCCAGTCAATCTTAACGCCGCTCGCCGCAATCACATCAACGGCCGCTTGAACGATAGAGGGTCCGATGCCGTCCCCGGGTATGAGGGTAATCCTAGTCATATGGTGCTCCTGAACGATAAGGGATCTTATTGAATTATGACCCACCCGATCCATGGAATTAAAGCGTCCTTGAGGTGACAGCCTATTTGCTTAAAGGAAGCGACTTTGGCGGCTTAGTGCTGGGTGATCAATTTCCTTCACCCGAAGAATCTGATAAATTTACTGGGTTTTTAGCGGCACTCTGACATCAGGACTGGTTATGGACGTCATCAAAGAAATCGAATCGCAGCTCTTAGAAAACCCGGTCATGCTCTATATGAAGGGCACCCCGGCCTTCCCGCAGTGTGGCTTCTCCGCGCGGGCGACCCAGATCCTTCAACATTGCGGAGTTCCCTTCGGGCACGTCAATATCTTTGAAGCCCCTGAGATTCGGGAGACTCTGAAGACCTATTCCAACTGGCCCACCTTCCCCCAGCTTTATATCAAGGGCGAACTGGTCGGAGGATCAGACATTATGTTGGACCTTTTCGAAAAGGGTGAGCTCCAAACCATGCTCGAAGAGGCGACGATTAAGGCCCACTGAGGGGCCCTTTTTAGGAATACGTGTGGGTGGCCAACCCGCCAAGATCAGACCAACGGTTGATGATCCCGCAAAAGAGCCGGGCCGTTTGTTCCGCGTCATAAATGGCCGAGTGGGCTTCGTTGTTGTCCCAGTTCATGCCGGCGGCCTGAACGGCCTTGGCCAGCACCGTTTGACCATAGACCAACCCGCTCAGCGTCGCGGTATCAAAGGTGCTGAAGGGATGGAAGGGGTTTTTCTTAACCCCCGCCCGCTCGACGGCTGCGTTCAGGAACCCGATATCAAAAGCCGGGTTGTGACCGACCAGAATCGCTCGGGTGCAACCCATATCCCGGACCGCCTGCCGGATGGGCTGAAAAATCTTCTGCAGGGCTTCCTTTTCATCAAGGGCGATGCGGAAAGGATGAAAGGGATCGATCTTGTTGAAGCTTAAGGCGGCTGCCTCGAGTTTCGAGCCTTGAAAGGGATTAACGTGGCTGGCAACCGTCACCCCGGGAACCAGACGGCCGTTATCGTCCATCGTGGTGAGGACGGCCGCGATCTCCAGCAGTGCGTTTTGCTGGGGATTAAACCCTGAGGTTTCGATGTCAACGATGACGGGCAAATACCCCCGAAATCGCCGAGCCATGATGGGAAATTCTTGATTTTGCATGCCTTCAGAAGCAATTTATGCTCGACTGCGATAGCGAAGGTTATTATATTGCCGTAATGTGACGGTCTTAAGCCTCGTCACTATAATCCACGAGGCCATAATGGGTCGGTGGACGCACTGACTGAAACTTCTTTTGGCCTTGAGAATACCGATGAGTCGATCCCCTATAGCTCCAGCCTTCACCGTCGCCCTTGTGGTGATGTGTACCCACCTGATGGGTTGCGCATCTGAACCACAGAAGGATTCAAGGGATCCCATTGAAGGCTGGAACCGAGGGGTTCAGAGCTTCAACGACAAGCTGGATGATTACGTTCTGAAACCGGTCGCCACGGGCTACAAGAAAGTCACTCCACCATTGGTCGACCGTGGCATCACCAATTTCTACAGCAATGTGGAAGATATCACGGTTTTCGGAAATGACCTCCTGCAATTCAAGCTCCTGCAGTCAGGCAAGGACTTTGGCCGCTTCTTCGTCAACACCACGGTGGGTCTTGGGGGCCTCGTGGATGTTGCCAGCAAGATGAACCTTCCAAAACACAATGAGGATTTTGACCAAACACTGGCCACCTGGGGAATCCCCTCAGGCCCCTATGTCATCATCCCGCTCCTAGGTCCCAGCACGCCCCGGGGGATCTTCGGGATCGCCGGCGATATCGCTGCCAACCCGATCAACTGGATTAATCCGATGGCGGGTTACTCGGTCTGGGGCGGCGTTTGGCACGCCACTGACTGGGCCATTTTGGGTTCAGGGGCCCTCCGCATTATCGATCAGCGTTCAGACCTGCTGAGCGCCTCAAAAATCATGGATGAAGCCTCTGTTGATCGTTATGAATTCATCCGGAATGCCTATTTCCAGCAAAGAAACTTTGTTATCCACGATGGCAACCCGCCACTGGATGAAGAGCTCGAGCGCCAGATGGACGAAGATCTCCAAAGCCTCAACACGGCCCCGGTGACCAAGGCCCCCGCCAAAACCGTAAGCCTCCAATAACGGGCTTTCCGTGGCGGCCTCTTTAGGCCTCCACGATAGCGAGTGGCACCCACATTTCCTGAGGGGTGGTTCCGCCATGAACCCCTTTCAAGAGATGTTCTAGCTCCCCATACACGCCGTCCCTGATGATGTAATTATCGCGCATCATCAAAACCACATCGCCAATCCGGTCCCTGAGCCTTGGATGGGGCAGCCCATCACCGAACCATCCCGCCTCAAGGAGTTCCTCACTACGAACCAGCGCGACGGCATGTCCCAACTGCTGCTCGATCAGAGATTCAAAACGGCCAGCCATCCCTGATCGAAGATGGGCATAGGCGAGACGAGGCTCCCCGGTGAGCGGCAACACCAGGCAGGATTCGATGTCAGGGTAATCGCCAAGGTGAATCGTACGATCAGGGGCGGTATCGATAAATCCATGATCCGCCGTGACCACGACCAGGGTATCGGATCCACTGATCCTCTCGAGAAACCCCTGAAAGCCCAGATCCCATTGGGTGAGATGCTCGGTCACCTTTTGCTCCATGGATCCATGAAGATGCGCGAGGTGATCCCACTTGGACCAATAGCCGTAAATAAAGCGCGGCCCATCAGGCGCTTCAACGCCAACGGCCATGGCCTCAAAGAAACCCTGAAGTGACTTAAAGGGGGTCAGTTGCGCCTGACCAAGATGGGCCAAATTGAAATCTGAACGGGCGATCTCCTCCGGCGTCACCATCAGGCTTTGATGGGGAATTCGATCAAAGACTGGCGTATGACCCAGCCATGCCGCTACCTGAATCCCGGCCTTGCTCAAAGGCACCCCACCATAGCGCGGCCGGCCCGGGAGGACGGCGAGAACGGCACCCAACTCCCTAAAATACATATGCCAACCGGTGAGGCCGTGCTGCTGGGGGGCAAGTCCGGTGAGGAAACTGGTCACCGCGGTCGCCGTGGTCGATGGAAACACCGACGTCATGCGTCCCCGGCGAGCCTCAAGGAGGCGACTCCCGACCCCAAGGGTCTCCAGCTGGTGATCCCCTAAACCATCCACCACCATCAAAACCACCCGCCGATAAGACGCAACATCCGACGGCGACAACATCGCCAAAGGGGGGTAGTCGAGGGGCTCTCCCCCCAGACCTTCGATCAGCGAGGCCATGAGGTTGACAATACTGTTCGAATAATCCGGCGCGATGAATGGGACGGGTAATCGATGGGGAAGCAATGAAGTCATCCTAAGCTTAGGGCAATGTTAGAATGATCCTAGACTATCATCTCATGGCCCACGCACGTCACCTTCGATGTCTGATCAAAGCACACCCAAAATGAGTCACCCCGGCGCCGTGGAACTGAAATCGGGTTCCATCACCCTTCCGATCCTGAAGGTTCTCTCACCAGACCTTGACGCGGTGACCCTCCAGTTGGAGGACAAGCTTGGAAAAGCCCCGGAATTTTTCAGAAACGCCCCCATTATTATTGACCTTGGGGATCTTGAAGAGAGCGAGAAAGACCGCGTTGATTTCACGGACCTGTTGAAGGTCCTTCATCAGCTCGCCCTTGCGCCGGTCGGAATGCGCGGCGGCTCCCAAGACCAACAGGCCGCCGCACAACGAGAAAAGCTGGCGGTTCTTGCTGAAGTGAGGTCCGAAAGCCTGCAGACTTCAAAGCCCCCACCGAAAAGACCCTTACCGCCCCCGCGGCCGATGACGGCGCTCACCAAGATCATTGACCACCCGGTTCGTTCAGGTCAAAGAATCTACGCCCCAGGTGGGGACCTGATCGTCATAGCACAGGTCAGCCCAGGCGCTGAAATCATGGCTGATGGCAATATCCACGTTTATGGCGCACTCAAGGGTCGTGCACTGGCCGGGGTCCAGGGCAATCTCGACGCCCGGATCTACTGTACCGATCTTCAGGCACAGCTGATCGCCATTGGTGGGCACTACCGAACCAGCGAGGATGAGGACGTCGCCCTTCAAGGGCGACTGGTTCAGGTCTATCTAAAAGACGACAGTCTGACCGTGGATCCCCTTTAACCGATTATTTGAAACCCTTTAAAAACGAGGAGAGCGCTTGTGGCAAGAATCATCGTGGTAACGTCAGGTAAAGGCGGGGTCGGCAAGACCACCACCAGTGCCGCCCTTTCTATGGGACTTGCCCTTAGGGGTCATAGGACCGCCGTGGTCGATTTCGATATTGGCCTTAGGAACCTGGACCTCATCATGGGCTGCGAGCGCCGGGTCGTCTATGATTTTGTTAACGTGATCAACAATGAAGCGAGCCTCAATCAGGCCCTCATCAAAGACAAGCGCTGCGAGAATCTCTTTGTCCTCCCAGCGTCACAGACCCGCGATAAAGATGCGCTGACCCTTGAAGGGGTCGAGCGGGTTCTCAACGAACTCGCCGAAACATTTGACTACATTGTCTGCGACTCCCCAGCCGGAATCGAGCGCGGCGCTCATCTCGCCATGTATTTTGCCGATGACGCCGTGGTCGTGACGAACCCCGAAGTCTCATCGGTTCGAGATTCAGACCGGATGCTCGGCCTCTTAGCCAGCAAGTCCCGCCGAGCCGAACTCAATCAGGACTCGATCCGAGAGTTCCTGCTGTTAACCCGTTACTCTCCGCAGCGGGTGAGGCTTGGGGAAATGTTGAGCGTCGATGATGTCCAGGACATTCTCTCTTTGCACCTCCTTGGGGTCATCCCAGAATCAAAGGCGGTGCTCAATGCCTCAAACTCCGGCAATCCGGTGGTCATCGATGACCAAAGCGATGCCGGTCAAGCCTATCTTGATGTGGTGGGTCGCTATCTCGGTGAAGATGTTCCTCACCGCTTCATCGAGGAGGAAAAAAAGGGCCTTCTAGGCCGCTTGTTTGGAGGTAAATCATGAACCTGATGGATTATTTTCGGTCCTCAAGACCGAAAACCGCCTCGATTGCCAAGGAGCGCCTCCAAATTCTGGTGGCCCATGAGCGCCGAAGCGAGCGCCAACAGCCCGCGTATCTCGCCGATTTGCAGCGGGACCTCTTAGAGGTCGTCCGAAAGTATGTGAATGTGGGTCAAGAGGCGATCACCGTGACCATGGAGCAGGACGAAAATCGCGAGGTCCTTGAGCTTAACATTGTGCTTCCAGAAGAACCGCAATCCCGCCGCCGGGCCTGAGCTACGTGCCCTTTAAGCCCCGAAAGTTCTTTCCTTTCGGGGCCCTTCTCTTTAGTGATGTGCCGACTTCGGCGCCGGCGGTTGGGTGCCTTGGGGCGCCGTCTTCTCAATGACGGTCCGATCGTCAAACCTCAAAAGGGTAATGCCCTGATCCAGGATATAGCGGCATTCGGCCCGCTTGACATTCCCCACCTCGTTCCAGATCAAGGTGACGTAAGTCATGCCATCGCTATTGGATTCCGACGGCGTGTAAGGATAGGTCCCGACGTCTTCCTTGACGGCATCCGAACATTTTGAGAGGGCAAGATTGTTCAACAGGCCCGCGGTCTGAAGAAACGCTCCCTGGACCTTTTCCTGCTGTGTCTCACGGGTCGTAGCAACGATCAGGAAACCCACGGCCATTAGAACAACAAAGCCGATCATACCTTTTACGAGATTAGATTCCACAGGGACCTCTGGTGTCTTGGTTTAAATCAGGCAAAGGACTATAACAAAAACCCTGATAGTGATGGGGGAAATCGATTAATGTCTGGCTGCCGCCTTGTTCCTGAGAGCGCTTGAGAGATCTTCCGCCGTCGCATCCCGCTGTGTTAAAGGCTCTAGATGGAAGCGCCGCTCAATCAACCTTAGGATCGCCGTCGCATCATAGACCGTGTGATCGATCTGCCCACCGATCGTGAAGGGTGACACCAACAGCGTCGGAACCCGCCCTCCTGGACCAAAGCGATCGCCTGGAGGAGGTGCCACATGATCCCAGAAGCCTCCGGTCTCATCGTAGGTCACAATGACCAGCATGCCTGGCCACTGAGGGCTCTTTTCAAGTTTTTTCAGCAGCGCAGCCGCATGCCGCTCGCCGTCCAAAAGGGTCGCCTCACCTGGATGGCTGTTGTAGCGCCCCAAGGGCTTATAGAACGCGACCGGGGGGAGCCGCCCGCTGACCACCGCCGCCTCGAAATCTTTGCCGTCCAGAAGGTGGCGCTGACGGTCTTGGGTGCCCTCTCGATAGCGCTCGAAGTAGGTATAGGGCTGATGATGAAACTGAAAGGTGGGATCAGCAGCGCCCCTTCGGGCATCATCCCAGCCGGCCGCAAACCACGCCCAGTCAATGCCCCGGTCTGACAATCGGTCACCCAAGGTGGGCTGTCGCTGAGGCGCAAGCATCCGGTCAGGACCCTTCGCCTTGAGATTACCGGGGCCATAGGCTGGAAAGATATTGTTGACAGCGAAACCATCCGAGGTGAAGGCCCCATCGCGAGTCACGAGGCCGTCTGCCGCAAGCTGAATGATATTTGAAGCCGGCGGATGCGCTTCCCATGGCGCACAGGCGCAGGCCATCCACATGTGATTGAGGAAGGATCCCCCAAAGGCGGCCGCAAAGAAATGATCCAAAAGGGTGTAGCGTTTCGCATACGCCCTTAAAGGAAGCTCTGAATCCTCGTAGTAGCCCATGGTGAGTCCTCCCGCATTGGTATGGGCCACAAAGCGGTTCATCTGCCCACCGTTCATCTGCGCCTGATGCTGGTAAAACCGATGGGTCAAATCAGGAATCTTATCTTTTGGCTCAACGAAGCGGTTAATGGCAAAAGGCCCATTTGGAAGATCCAAAGGAAACCTTGTGTCCACTTCCGGTGGGCTCTTGCTGGAATTGATCACCCGTGGAAGCTTGCGGTATGGCTTCCCCTCAAGATCAAGTTGACGCAGCGTCTTCGGGGGGGCGTTCATGATCCCATCGGCGCCCGGATAAAGGCCATAGAGATTATCGAAACTATGGTTTTCAAGGAACAACACCACCACGTTGCTGATTCGATCTAGATCAAAGGTCGTGGGCGCGGCCAAAAGCGTCGGGGAAGGAAGCCAAAAGGCCAGGTGTAGCCAAAAACCGATCACCATCCAATGAGGCCGTTTTAGCATGAGAAGTCCTCTTAATTTAGCGCCGGGTGTAGCGGTGTTTGACGCCTAAAGGAAAATCATCGGGCGCACCGAATGGTTTTAGAACAATCTCCGGCACCTTTCGTTCCTTGGGAACATAATGGCGGAATTCGCTGTTGAGCCTGTCGAGTTCGACTTCGATGGCCTGTTGCAGCGTCTCTTTAAGCCCAGGGGCCCCATCGCAGCTTGGACGACATTCCACCGTAATCCGAAGCCGCGGCGCACCATCAACGCCCTCGATGGCTTCAAGAATGAACTTCCCGGTGACCTGGTCAATCGATTCGGGGCGCTCAAGACCCACACTGATGTTTTCAGGATAAATGTTGGCGCCATAGAAGGAAATCGTGAAGTCCTCTCGGCCAAAAACGAAGACCAAGGGCAAGGGCCGAACCTGAACACCCCTGCCCAACACCTCGCGCATGAATGAAAGGGCCCCGGCCTCCTTTAAAAAGGCCTGCATCTCATCAAAGCTTAAAAGCCCTCCGCGATCGGCGATGTGGTAGCGGACCAACGGCACCCCGTTATCGCCCGAAACGACCAGCGTTCCATCCACCGTCTCGAAATAGCGGCTACTCGGGTCATATTGAACGAGCGTGGGTAACCGAGACTCCCCGAAAAGGGATCGGGCCATGTCTGGATGCTTTGCTAAAAACTGTCGTGCGGCGATGGTATAGGGGGTCTCATTCCCTAAGACACCGCCATCGGCGGTTCCATAGAGGGAGGCCGTATCAAAGGCTGGGGCGCTTGATCCCGTTCTCAACAGCAGTTGCGATCGCCACTCCTCGCTAAAGACCTCGCCCGCAAAGACGAACTTCACCGAATGCTCTGACCAAACGATACCGGCACTCAGGCCCTGATCAATGACATCACGGACGAAGGGCGGGTACCCAAGAAGAACTGTTTGCTCGAATTGAGGGGAGAGGGCTTTGATGATTCTGAAGATCTCAGCCGGCTGATTCCCAGGGGTGGCGACCATCAGGGGGTAACCTTTTCTGGCCAGATGCCAGCAGCAAGAGCTGGTGAAGACCCCGCCGACCCAGTTTCCAAGCGGAAAACAGACCACGGCGAGGGTCCTTTTCTCATGGGCCCTGAAACTATCTCTGAAGACCTGTTCAAAGCGGACGGCAATCTCCATCTCATGGCGGACGGAGCGGGGCCAGAAGGTCGGCGCGCCGGTGGATCCTGAGGAAACAGCCACCCGATCACAAAGCGTCAAGGAACCCCCTTGGCAACGCGCAGCCAGGGGGTAGGCATTGATATAGGCTGATTTGGTCATCAGAGGAAGCGCTTTGGCCTCTGACAGGGTCAGGATCGACCCGGGATCAACCCCCTGGGCGTCGAGATAGGCGCTATAGGCCGGAACCCCCTTGATGGTTTCGAGAACCTGCTGAAGATGGCGGTCCTCGGCATCCTTCAGTCCGCCAGCGAGGAGTGCATCAAGAGAAAGCTCAAGGAAACGGGCGGTGTCCGCCTCGATCAGGGCCCTTTGATCCATGGTCTTCATCATGACGCATGGCTCCTAGGGGGCACCATGATGCCAAAACGGCGTACCCACCACCGGGGTACTGGCTTCGGCGGTCTCCCGCGGGATCATGGCCCCGCCGAGAAATGCTTCACGTCCCGCCTCGATGGCCTTTTTAAAGGCAGCGGCCAGTCGAGTAGGGTCTGCGGCCTTCGCCACCGCGGTATTCAGGAGCACGCCGTCAAAACCCCACTCCATGACCTCACAGGCGTGTGAGGGCTTTCCAATGCCCGCATCGATCAGCATCGGCACGGTGAGTCGCTCGCGCAACAGCCTCAAAGCGTAGGGATTTAAGGCACCACGTCCGGTCCCGATCGGCGCAGCCCAGGGCATGATGGCCTCGCAGCCAATGTCCACCAAGCGCCGACACAGAACCAAATCCTCCGTACAGTAAGGCAGCACGTTGAAACCGTCGCGCAACAGACGTTCCGCGACGCCGACCATTTGAAGGGTATCCGGCTGCAGCGTGTAGTCATCACCAATTAATTCGAGCTTGATCCAGGGTGTTTCAAACACCTCGCGTGCCATTTGTGCCGTGGTCCAAACCTCCTCCGGCGTATGACAACCCGCCGTATTGGGAAGAAAGGGAATCTTGAGCGTCGACAGAAGGTCCCAAAAAGCCTGCCCTCCGATCTCATTATGCCCGGCGGCCTGACGCCTCAAGGAGACCGTGAGGAAGGAAGGCTCTGAGATCTCAACCGCTTGCCTTAGGACCACCGGTGAAGGGTATTGGGCGGTGCCGAGCAGCAAACGGCTCGGAAATAAGGTGCCATAAAGCACCAAAGGATCCAGGGTTGTTTGAAGGCTCACGGCTTAGCCACCGGCCACCGGCTGAACGATTTCAAGGGCATCTCCTTGGGACAGAAAGGTCTCACCATAGCGCTGTCGATGGACAAAGGTCAGATTAAGCGCAATGGCAAACGGTGGCTGGGCCCCGAAGGCCTCGATCGCCTCGTTAATCGAGGCGCCTTGAGGCAGCTTAAAAGGCTTCTGGTTGATGGTAATCTCCATAGGGCTTAAGCCGCCTCTTTATAGATGATAAATAGAAGGCCACGGCTGTTGATCCTGCCAATCGTCCCCTATCGGTGATTCAAGGAGCCTCTTGATGAGGTGAAGACCCGCCTCAAGGACGGCCGGCGCCATCAGATAGCCATGGCGATAAAGCCCATTGATCTCGATCACGCGCCCACCCTTCCAGCGAATTTCGGGAAGATGATGGGGTAAAGCCGGCCGGCATTGACTGACCATTTCAAGCACGCGGGCCTCACCAAAGGCAGGATGAATGGAATAGAGCGCCGACAGGAGCTCGAGGGCCGAACGAACACTGGTTGGTGACGTATCCTCGGTTTCAATCTGGGTCGCTCCCACCACATAGTGACCTTCCGGTTTGGGCGCGATGTAAAGGGGGTAACGCGGGTGGAGGAGACGGATCGGCCGGGTCAAGGTAACCTCTCTTGAGTGAACCCGAAGGACCTCCCCGCGGACCCCCCGAACCTGGCTCCAGTCAGGCTTTGCTCCAAGCCCCCGACAATCAATCACCCAGTCGGCGCGCGCGGCGGCAGGGGTCATTGCGGTCTCCCAATGGAGTTCAACACCGGCCTCCACGAGACCTGAGTAAAGCGCCTTTATGAGCATCCGGTTATCGAGCTGGCCCTCGAGGGGGAGCCAGAGCGCCCGCTGAAATCGCTGACCAAGATGAGGCTCCAGGATTTCGATCTCTTCTGCACAGAGCGTTTGGTGCGGCTCATCGAACCATCCCGCCTGATGCCGTCTTGAGAGACGCTCATCAAAGTGCACGGCCTGATCGCGATCCTGGGGATGCCAGAGGACCAATGTCCCTTCCTGCTGGAAAAAAACCGGGGCCGGCAAGGTCTTGATGATGCCTGGCCAAAGCCGAAGACTCGCCTGTCCCAGAGCGATCACCAAGGGTTCGGCATCCAACGACTCTGCGAGCGGGGACAACATCGCCGCCGCCGCATAAGCCGCCGAGGTGGCCCCCTCAGGGCCACTGTGATCATAAAGATCGACGCGATAACCCAGTCGCCTCAGTGACAAGGCCATCAGTCGCCCCATGAGACCTGCACCAAGAACTGCAAAACGAGAGGTCATGGCTTCCGCCTCCTGAAAGACGGCGTGCGCAAGACGATCTGGCCTTGCCTCATCAATCGGGCATCGTGGCCCATAGGGGGTCCTCCATCTGGCGACTGGCGATATCGACCGATGCCGGGGAGGACAGTGACGGCGTTGGGGCCTGACTGACAAGGAAGGTCCCACAACACCTGAAACTTCCCACGCCGGCATTATCCGGATCGGGTTTGAGGGTCTCTCTCAGCACCTCCTGAAGGAGGGCACCCCTGTTTCTCTTGGGGGAATTAAAGCACAGAGCCGCTGGCTTGTTAATCAAAGCGCGCGTGTCTTAGGCACCCTTAGTCCTCCCAAAGCGGTCCAAGCGCTTTTCTTTCTCGAGAGCGCGGTTTTTTTAAATCGCGTCTGACGGAAGATCCTAAAGCGCCTCGCCAAGACACCCATGCCGATGTCAGCTCTAAAGCCATGTACCTTGCCGCTCTGAAATGCCTATGATTATCTGGACAATCTAGGCTTATCTCTTCCTGTTTCAGTAGAGGTGCTTTCACGCCGCCACCAGAAGGGGCTGCGCCAGAGGCAAGAACTCTCCACAGGCTGCCACGGCAGAGCTTGCCGC
>QYQA01000059.1 GCA_007280285.1 Methylococcus sp.
ACTTCCAGAGGCGATTTCTGGGGACGCCGATCAAGCTTCGGCAACTGATCATCAATGGCTTTTTGTAGCTGGTACTGGGCATTGACATCGAGGGTCGTAAAGATTCTGAGGCCTTCTGACGTGAGATCCTCCGGCCGATATTCCTTGTCCAACTGGCGTCTGAGGAGGTCCATGAAGGCCGGGTAGCGACTGACCGACTGATGGGGGTCGAGGACGACATCCAAGGGATGGGATTGGGCTTCAGCGGCAACATCTCGTCCAATAAACCCTTGATCGACCATTTCATCGAGGATCAAATCTCGGCGCTTCAGCACCCGCTCTGGGGTCTTATAGGGGTCATAGTAAGAAGGCCCTCGAACCAGCGCGACCAGGAAGGCAATGTGATGGAGCTTCAGCTCCTCAATGGAGCGTCCAAAGTAATACTGACTCGCCAGCCCAAAACCATGAATAGCCCTTGATCCATCCTGCCCAAGATAGATCTCATTGAGGTAGGCTTCCAGAATCTCTTCTTTGGCATAGCGGGCATCCAAGATCATCGCCATGACGATCTCATTCAGCTTTCGCCACCAGGTTCTTTCAGAGGAAAGATAGAAGTTTTTGACCAACTGCTGGGTGAGGGTACTCCCCCCCTGAACGATCCCCCCGGCTCGAAGGTTCACATAGACCGCCCTTAAAATACCGCGGAGGGAGACCCCGTGATGCCCATAAAAATTATGATCTTCACTGGCAAAGAGCGCCTTGAGGAGCGTTTCAGGGGTCTGCTCCAGTTTGATCAATACCCGATCCTCACGCCGAGCCGGGTAGAAGCTTCCGATCTGGGGCGGCTCCATCCGCAGGAGCGGCACGGATTGACCGTCGTCCATCGCCTCTAAGAGGATGACCTGGTGATCGGCAAACTGGATCCTGACCTCCCTGGCCGGCTCATGACGATCAGGAAACTGAAACTCACGCGTTTTAAAGACCAGTTCATCGCCGAGCCTTAAGTAACTGCCCTGGGTGGATAACTGCGCATCTTTCCGGAACTTAAGCTGGCCTAAAAGCCATTCGAAACTATCGCTATCAAACGGGGAGCCGACAAAAATCTCAGCAGATGAAGCATAGACTCTTGCAGGAAGCGCCCAGCGCTTCCCTTCAAACTGCTCGCGAACCACCCGATCCTGATAGGCCAAATAGGCCGCACCCCCAGCCACTAAAAAAGGCGTAAGGATCAAAAGAAACCAGAACAGGGGGGCGAACAGCGAGAGCAGCCCAAAATGCTGAGGCTTCTGGGTGTTCGTTCCGCGCTTCCTCGCTTGCCGCATGAATTCGCCTCAGGGAGTTCCTTGATTGACTGAAGACAAAGGGGTCCCGTTCAAGCCGAACAGAATCCAAAGGCCCCCTATCTCCGATTGATGAGATCTAGAAATTCCGAGCGAGTGCTGGTCTTTTTTCTAAAAAGACCCAGCATGGACGAGGTGGTCATCACGGAATTCTGCTTCTCGACACCCCGCATCATCATACAAAGATGCTTGGCCTCGATCACGACAGCAACCCCTGCAGGATTAATGGCGGTCTGGAGCGCCGTTGCGACCTGATTGGTCAGACGCTCCTGAATCTGGAGGCGCCGCGCATACATATCAACAATCCGCGCCACCTTCGAGAGCCCGATGACCTTCCCTTTGGGAAGATAGGCCACATGACATTTTCCGATAAAAGGCAACAGGTGATGTTCGCACAGCGAATAAAGCTCAATATCCTTGACGATCACCATGTCTTCCGTGTCCGCCTCAAAAATCGCATTATTGAGGACATCATCGAGACTCCGCTGGTAACCATTATTGAGAAATCGAAAGGCTGAAGCCGCGCGCTTCGGTGTATCCACCAGCCCTTCTCTTCCAACATCCTCACCAATCTCGGTAATCAGACGAGAAAACAGGTCTTCCATTACTGTATTTTGCATAAAGGTTAAGCCTCCAGTTCAATAAAATCAGTATACAGCGAGCGCTCACCGGCCCGACAAATGGCTTCTTTCAAAAGCGCTTCGACAGCGACTGCACTCGCATGGGGTCGGGTCGCTGCTTCGCCCAAATGGCGGCGCCATAGTCGTCCACCTGGCTGAGCGTAATAAAGACCTAGCATATGCCGGGTCATGGCATGAAGACGGGAACCCTCTAAAAGCTGCTGCTCGATATAAGGCAACATGGCACCGACGACCGCTTCGCGCGTCGGGGGTGGCTCCTCAGAACCAAAGAGCCGCTGATCGACCTCTGCCAAAAGATAGGGGTGATGATAGGCCGCCCGACCCAGCATCACCCCATCGAATCGCTGCAGGTGACGAGCCGCCTGATCGATGGTTTCGATCCCGCCATTGAGCACGATGGTCAGCGCCGGAAAGTCGGCCTTAAGGGCTTCGACCACGTCATAGCGGAGGGGTGGGATCTCCCGATTCTCCTTCGGCGAGAGCCCCTTAAGAAAGGCCTTCCTTGCATGCACGATGAAGGTCGAACAGCCGGCATCTGCGACCACCTGGACAAATCCATGAAGGGCTTCATAGGAATCGAGATCATCGATGCCGATACGGGATTTGACGGTCACCGGGATGTTGACCGCCCTGTTCATGGCCTCGACGCCCGCTGCCACCGTGTGCGGTTCGGCCATGAGGCAGGCCCCAAAACGGCCCCGCTGCACCCGATCACTCGGGCAACCAACATTCAGATTGATTTCATCATAGCCAAACCCTTCACCGATCCTTGCGCACTCCGCAAGATCAAGCGCCTCAGAGCCGCCCAACTGGAGGGCCAGGGGTTTTTCACAAGGGGTATACCCGAGAAGTCGCTGACGGTCCCCGTGAAGGACAGCCCCGGTGGTCACCATTTCGGAATAAAGGAGGGCCTTCCTTGACATCTGACGAAGAAAGTAGCGGCAATGCCGATCCGTCCAATCGAGCATCGGAGCGACACTAAAGCGATGCGGCATCAGCGGGGAGGTCTCTATCGATCGTAACTGATCCATCCGATTATTTTTTTCGTTGTTAGGGAGGCCAAGCCTAACCTTGATGATAAAGGCAAGCAAAATAACACAGAGCCTGCGATGGGGCTTCTCCGAGCGCTCTTTAGAAGGAGGTGGGTTTGCCAAAAAAATCCCGGCGTCTTCATAAAATGAGGCGACTGGCCAAGAACCCGAATGCTATGATCTTCCCTTTTCTAGGCCCACTTTTTTCCAGCGAGGGCATCCGAGCCAAGGTGATCCGAAGACCCCTTTTGTACCGTCTTATCCTTAAAGATAAAGGGCTATTGTCCTATGGCTTTTAAACCGAAGGCTCATCCCCACTCTAGTCTCGATTCATGATGGTGGATAAACCCCTAGAGGGTCGGCGTTGCCTTTTAGGCCTCTTGATCGCGGTGAGTCTCGGGCTTCTCGAGGGATGCTCAGGCGGCCTCTTGACGACGGTCGGCCCAGATTATGTCGCACCAGAGCCTCAAACCTCAAAAAAATGGCAGGCGCCCCAACTCGAACACCTCAAGGCCCACGCGGCCAATCCAGCGGATCTTCGTGGCTGGTGGCAGCAATTCAATGACCCTGAACTCTCCCGTTTCCTCTCAGCCGCGCAGCGGGTTAGTTCCTCCGTGGCAGAGGCGAGAGCCCGCATTGAGGAGGCTCGGGCGGGGATGGTCTCCGCCCAAGCTCAAGGACTTCCTCGCCTTGACACCCAAACCGACATGCTGAGGGCACGCACCACCTTCGGGACGCCTCCTTTTGACTGGACCCGCTACCAAACAGGCCTTCAGGCCAACTGGGAAGTGGACCTTTTTGGCGGTATCGCCCGCCAAAAGGAAGCGGCGCGGGGCCAACTTGAATCGCGTCATGCGAACTGGCATGACGCCCGCGTCGCGATCGCGGTCGAGGTTGCCAATGCTTATCTCGACTTTCGTTATTGCGCCCTACTGATGGAGATCAGTGAAAAGGATGCCTTATCCCGGCAGGCCTCCTTAACGCTGGTCAAACTCGCGGGCCAAGTCGGTCTTCGGCCGCCGGCCGAGGTTGCCCTTGCAACAGCCAGTTTCTCTGAAAGCGAGGAGAACCTGATGCGACAGCAAGGGCTGTGCGATCGCTCGATCAAGGGGCTGGTTGCCCTGACCGCCCTTTCAGAGGACGAAGTCCGTTCGCGCCTGACGCCAAACTCCCCCTCACAGGCGCGCCTTCCAGACCCACCCCCCTTTAAACTTAAAGGCCTTCCCATCGAGACCATTTTGCAGCGACCTGACGTGGCCGCCGCCGAGCAACAGGTTCAAGAAGCAAGCGCCCGCATTGGGGTTGAAGAAGCCCGGCGTTATCCCCGCTTGAGTCTCACCGGCAATATCACGCCGCAACTCCAAAGCGTGAGTGGGATGTCAGCCTTGAGTCCCTATGCTGCGGGCGCCCAAATGGCCAGCACCTATTTTGCGAACACCTGGTCATTCGGCCCAACCCTCACCATGCCGATCTTTGATGCCGGTAAACGTCTCGCCGATGTCGAAGCGGCTCAGATTCAATTCGAGGCGGCCAAAACCCGATTTCAGTCCACGGTCAGGACCGCGGTCAAGGAGGTTGAAGTGGCGCTGATCCGGCTTAAAACCGCTGCCGCCCGCTGGCCCACCGCCAGCGATGCTCTCAAAGGATATGAACAGAACCTTCGGGCCACCGATCAGCTTTATCGGGCTGGATTCGGTAATCTTCTGGAACTCGAGCAAGCGCGTCGGCAAGCCTTGAACGCCAGAAGGACACTGGCGGATCTCGAACAAGAACGGGTTGCGGCTTGGATCGCGCTCTACCGCGCCGCCGGGGGTGGCTGGCAAGATCCTGAGGGACAGCAGCCTACCCTGCCGCTCCGAGATGACCCCAAAAACCCCCTGACCGGCCAAAGATCCTGAGGAACCCTCGATCATCATGAATACTCTCAGGCGCCTCACCCCCCCTTGGATCATCACCGCACTCTTCGGCGTGATCTTTCTATGGCATACGATGACACCGACTGAGGAATCGACCGCCAACCCTCAAGATCGACCCCAACGAGCCGCTTTAACCGTAGCAGTAGTGACGCCGGTCATGACCCTCATTCCGCTGACGTTGTCGGCCAATGGTTCCATCGCCGCTTGGCAGGAAGCCTTGATTAGTTCGGAGCTTGCAGGGATTCGTTTGGCGGACATCCACGCCGAGGTTGGCGATCGGGTCCGAAAAGGTCAGGTCCTTGCCCTCTTTGACCAAGAGCGTGTCGCCATGGACCTCGCCAACAGCGAGGCTCTCTTACTGGAAGCCACCGCGTTGCTGGAAGAGGCCCGCGAGAATGCTCGAAGAGTTCGCCAGATTATCAACGAGGGGGCCTTGAGCCAACTCCAGGCGGGGCAGTATCTGACCCACGAGAAAACCGCCGAGGCGCGGATGCGATCAGCCAAGGCGCAGGTCGAGATTCAAAAACAAAGGATGCGGCATACCAAAGTGGTTGCCAACGATGATGGCATCATCGCCAAACGCTCCGCCACGCTGGGCAAGGTCACCCAAGACGGTGAGGAACTCTTTCGACTCATCCGTCAAGAGCGCCTCGAATGGCGCGCCGAGGTCATTGCCTCTGAGATCCCAAAACTAAAGATCGGCGCGAAGGTCGACGTCAAGGTACCGGATATCGGAACGATCCAAGGGATCGTCCGGATGGTCGGCCCTGGACTGGACCCTGAAAGCCGGTTCGGCATCGTCTATGTGGATCTTCCAGCCGCCGCAACCAGAGGCTTTAAGCCCGGGATGTTTGCTGAGGGCCGTGTCCTCTTTGGCCAATCCTCAGCCCTCACCCTGCCAAGGACAGCCATCACGCTCCGTGATGGGTTCAGCTTCGCCTTCAGGGTCATTGAAGACCCTGAAGGCAGGGCACACGTCGAGGAAATAAAGTTTCAGCTCGGCCGCACCGAAGGGGACCTCATCGAAGTCTTAGAAGGAATTCACCCTGAGGACACGCTCATCCTTCAGGGCGGCGCCTTCCTGGCCGATGGCGACCTGGTCTCCATCGTCCCATGAATATTTCTTCCGCTTGCATAAGGACCCCGCTGCCAGCGTTGATGCTCTTTGTCTTGTTGACCCTTGGCGGGATCTACTGCTTCAAGGTCATGAAGATTCAGAACTTTCCGGACCTTGATTTTCCAACCGTCACTATCTCAGCGAGCCTACCGGGAGCTTCGCCGCCTCAGCTTGAAACCGAGGTAGCCAGAGCCCTTGAAAACGCGGTCGCCACCCTCCAAGGGCTCCGGCACACGACCACCCAGATCCAGGATGGAAGTGTCACCGTCACGCTCGAGTTCCGACTCGAAAAATCCTTGGAAGAGGCGCTCGATGACACCCGTTCGGCCGTTTCCAAAGTTCGTCAGGATCTCCCAAGTGACCTTCGGGAGCCGCTGGTCACCAAACTGGATGTCGTGGCAGCCCCCATTCTCGCCTATACGGTCACCTCAAAGGAGCGGGACGAAGAGGCCCTCTCCTGGTTGGTGGACGACGTCATTATCAGAAAACTGCTGACCGTCGAAGGCGTTGGCACGGTCACCCGCATCGGAGGCGGCAACCGTGAAATCGCGGTTCGCCTGGACCCTCTTAAACTCCAGTCACTGGGTATCACGACCACCGATGTCTCGCGCCAGCTTCGTCTGACGCAGCGGGAAGGTGCTGGCGGACGCACTGAAATTGGTGGCGGTGAGCAGCCCGTCAGGACCCTCGCAAACCTCTCCAGCGCCAATGAATTTCGCGAGCTTCCCATCGTTCTCCCCGATGGGCGACGCATCGAATTGGACCAGCTGGCTGACATCAAGGATACGGTCTCTGCCCACCGAACCCTGTCCTTGCTCAACGGTCAAGAGGTCGTCGGATTCGAAATCACCCGAAGCCGGGGCGCTAGCGAGATCGATGTGGGTCAAGGGGTTCTAAGGGTTTTAAGGGACATTCAAGAGCGACATCAAGACCTAACGCTCAAAGAAGCCTTCAACTTTGTTGATCCGGTCCAAGAGGAATTTGATGCGTCGATGGCCCTGCTTTATGAAGGCGCCGCACTGGCTGTGCTGGTCGTCTGGCTTTTTCTGCGGGACTTTCGAGCCACTTTCATCGCGGCCGTGGCATTGCCCTTATCCGCCATCCCGACGTTCATTGGGATGTACCTTTTTGGATTCACCTTGAACGTGGTTTCCCTCCTGGCCCTTTCCTTGGTCGTGGGCATTTTGGTTGACGATGCCATCGTCGAAATCGAAAACATTGTGCGCCATCTCAGAATGGGGAAATCACCCTATCGTGCGGCCATGGAAGCGGCTGATGAGATCGGTCTTGCGGTGGTCGCAACCACCTTTGCGTTGATCGCCGTCTTCCTCCCTACTGCCTTTATGAGCGGGATTGTCGGCCGTTTTTTCAAACAGTTCGGCTGGACCGCAGCCATGGCGGTTTTCGCTTCTCTGCTGGTCGCTCGCCTTCTCACCCCGATGATGGCGGCCTATCTTCTCACCAATCACCAAGCCTCTGAAGCCCCTGGTGGCTTCCTCATGCCTCGCTATCTCCAGCTGGTCCGAGTCGCCCTTAACCACCGCTGGGCGACCCTCGCCGGGACTGTCGCCTTCTTTATCGGATCGTTACTGCTGATCCCCTTGCTGCCACAAGGCTTTATTCCAGCCGATGACAATCCGCAAACTCAGGTCTTCATCGAACTCCCCCCGGGGGCGACCATCCAACAGACCAGTGACCTTGCCGAGCGAGCACGCCAGCTGATCGGTGATATTCCGGAGATCCTCAGTGTCTACACCACCATCGGCGGCGGTGCCGCCGGCAGCGATCCGATGGCGTTGCCCTCTGAGGCTGAAGTTCGCAAGGCGACGCTGACCGTGACCCTCGCCAGCCGGAAGCAGCGTTCGATTCGAAAGCAAGTGATCGAACAAGGGATTCGGCAACGTCTTGAAAAGCTGCCGGGAGCGAGAACCAAGGTAGGCCTTGGCGGCTCTGGCGAAAAATACATCTTGACCCTGAGCGGCGAGGATCGGCAACAGTTGACCCAAGCGGCCCGAAGGGTCGAACGCGACCTTAGAACCATTCCTGGGATTGGCAACATCGCATCGAGCGCTGCCCTGACCCGCCCAGAAATCGCCGTGCATCCTGATTTTGGTAAGGCGGCAGATCTTGGAGTGACGGCAGCGGCCCTTTCAGAGACCCTCCGTCTTGCAACGCTGGGGGATTATGCCTGGTCGCTGCCAAAACTGAATCTGGCCCGTCGTCAGGTTCCTGTCATGGTTCGCTTGAACGAGGAGGGGCGAGATAATCTTGAGGTTTTGTCGCGACTATCCATCCCTTCCACCAAGCCTGGCGTGGGATCAGTGTTGCTGGGTCAAGTCGCGACACTGGAGCTTTCGAGCGGCCCTCAAGTGATTCGACGCTATGATCGAGTCCAAAACATCAATTTCGAGATCGAACTTGCTGGACTGCCTTTAGGGGATGTCACAGCGGTAGTCGGCAAGCTCCCGAGCCTCCAAAATCTTCCTTTAGGCGTTGAGCGAGTGGACGTTGGGGATGCCGAAATGATGGCTGAACTGTTTGGAAGCTTCGGTCTTGCGATGCTGACGGGGGTCTTATGTATTTTTGTCGTACTGGTCTTATTATTCAAGGACCTGTTACAACCCATCAGCATCCTCGCAGCGCTCCCCACCGCCTTTGGTGGTGGCTTCGTGGCGCTACTCCTTGCCGGTAAATCCTTCTCGATGCCCTCCCTGATCGGGCTGGTCATGCTCATGGGCATCGCCGTTAAGAACTCGATTCTCTTGGTCGAGTACGCCATCATGGCCCAGCGGGATCTCGGTATGGACCGCACCGCGGCACTGATCGATGCGTGCAGTAAACGAGCGCGCCCGGTCGTCATGACCACCCTCGCTATGGGTGCAGGGATGCTCCCGATCGCTCTCGGCCTCGGAGAGGCCGACCCCTCCTTTAGAAGCCCTATGGCCTTTGCGGTTCTTGGAGGTTTGGTCACCTCCACGATTCTTAGCCTGATCGTCATTCCGCCGGTTTTCACCCTCCTCGACGACAGCCCATCACTGATCGCCCGAGTCTTGCCTCGGCCTCAGACCCTCCGATCGTGGCTGGGCTTGAAGCGTTAAACCCCGTTAAACCGTTCCCTATCGCCGCTTTAGGCGCTGTTCTCGTTCACCAAGTCCCCGGACAAAACACTGCGCATCGAAGAAGTGCATGGATGCACGCCGACCCCCAAGGCGATGAGTCAGTGCGTCGCAGGACGACCGAGGGCCTTTTCGGTGTCCATCCGGCCTGTTTCATCCTTTTCCTTTTTTCTAAAGTGGGGTTTCTGTTCTGGCGATTTTAATCGGTTCTTCATCTTTTAGCGCTTGCATCGGGTTCGATGGTTAGCATACGCTATCCGTCATGAGCCAAGCCGTTCAAAAAGCCTACAAGATCAGGGCGTATCTGACCCCGGAGCAGCGCCGTGCCTTTGCTCAGGCCGAGGGCGCTACGCGGTATGTCCGAAGAAGAGTCCTTGGGGAAATGGATGCCCACTACAAGGCAACCGGCACCCGAAAGTCCCTTCTCGCAATGGGCCGTGAGGTCACCCAGTGGAAGCAGGCCGAAGAGACCCTTTGGCTGAAGGACATTCCCTCGGATGTCATCATTCAGGAGCTTCGGGATCTCAAGCAGGCCTTTGAGCACTTCTTCAGGGCGCTGAAGACGAAAGGCTCCGGAAGAAAGGTCGGTTACCCCAAACCCAAGCGAAAGAGCGCCTCGGGCGCGATCCGGTTTGCCTTTGATCATCGGCATCCCGGGAAAGTCGCAGGCTGGACCGGGAAAAAGGTGATTCTCCCCAAGCTTGGGATGATCAAGCTGGCTCAACCCGAAAGGCTCCCGGTGGAAATGCCCAAGCTCGTCACCTTGAGCCGGGATAGCTCAGGTCGGTTTTTTATCTCTTTCAGCGTCAGGCAAATGATCGAGGCCCTCCCGGTGACGGGCGTGTCGCTCGGCGTGGATCTCGGGCTCATCGATCTTGCGGTCCTGAGCGATGAGGCACGGATACCTGCCATCAAGGGACTCAAGAAGAAAGAGCGCTACTTAAGACGCCAGCAACGCACCCTGAGCCGAAGGCAAGGATCGAAGAAGGGCGAGAAGAAATCCCGGCGTTATCTCAAGCAGCAACAGAAAGTGAACCGGATCCATTGCCGGATTTCTGATGCCCGAAGGGACTATGCCCAAAAGGCCAGCCGGGCCCTTATTAAAAAGGCCGATGTCATTGCGCTGGAGGATCTCAACGTCCAGGGCATGATGAAGAACCCGAGACTGTCCAAGGCGCTTTCTGATGCTGCCTTCCGATTACTGCGCACCTGCCTTGAATACAAGGGCAAATGGTATGGCCGGACGGTTTGTTATGCCGACCAATTTGTCCCGACGACGAAGACCTGTAGCGTATGCGACCATCGGGTCGAGGAAATGCCGCTTTCCGTCAGGACCTGGACGTGCCCCTGTTGTGGCACGCTCCATGACCGGGACATCAACGCGGCCAGGAATATCCTGAGATTCGCTGTAACCCTGGGAGAGGGTGAGGGAGCGTATCCCGAGGCTCGTGGAGGGGTAAACCCCCTGAGGGAGGGGGCCTTCGCCCCTTTGCTGAAGGACTCCGTTGAAACGAGAACCGAAAACCGACTTCCCCGATTCAGGGAAGGTCATGCGCCCGAGGATCACGACGATTCGAGGGTGTCATGACAAGGCCGGATTCCAA
>QYQA01000048.1 GCA_007280285.1 Methylococcus sp.
GGGCTGGAAGCCACCGACGACCCTCGCCACCGAATCCCCCTCCGATCAGGGCTGAAGCTATCTGCTTCGGGCAAATCCCGGAGCCATCAACCCTTAGAAAACCTCTCATTCGGTAACCCTCGTAGATCCAAAAAACCAAGGTCCGTGATTGTCAGATCTGAGGGCTGATCACAAAAGGTGTATCGGCTGGCCGTTTACATATGTTCGATGGGAAGACGGATGTTGAACGATGAGTTCTTACGATCCCGAAATTCGCATCAAAACGAGTAAGTTCCGAGCTTTGAGAAGGAAGACGGAATGCTGGAGGCCCCGTTTGGGGTGGCGTCCACGCAGTTCTTCAGGCTATCAACGCAACGAAGCGACACCCAATAAGTGATTGCATTATAAATACATCTGCTATCATCCCCCCGTGAACAGCAAGCAACAAAAAACCCTTGAAGCTATCTTCTCCAATCCAACCAACGGCAACCTGCCGTGGTCTCTCATCGAAAACCTGTTTGTCGCCGGAGGCTGTCGGATCATCGAGGGACAAGGTTCATCCATTACGGTGGAGAAGGACGGGGTCAGAGCTTACTTTCATCGTCCGCACCCGCAAAAAGAGGCGCTCAGATACCGCGTCCGAGATGCGCGTGAGTTTCTAACGAAAATTGGTGTGAAACCATGAATAACACACTCAGCTACAAAGGTTATCGGGCCAGTCTGGATTTCGATCCGGAAGACCGCATTTTAATTGGCAGGGTTTTGGATATCCACGACGTCATCGGCTTTCATGGTACGTCTGTAGCAGATCTGGAAACGGCATTTCATGAGGCTATCGATAATTATCTCGATGCCTGCACTAAGCTGGAACAGGAGCCGGAAAAGCCAGCCTCGGGCCGAATGATGCTGCGAGTTGATCCCGTTATTCATGCCGCGTCCTTGCGTGCGGCAGCACAGAGTGGTCAGAGCCTTAACAAATGGGCGGAGGATGTCTTCAGGAGAGCTTCCAGATAGATGTTATTTCATGATGACCTTGCTTGATCCTGAAATTCGCGGCGAATTGAGCAAAATCCGGTCATCAGAGAAAGACGCCAGGATCCCTGCTGCTGCGTTCGATCAGGGGCGCTTTGCGTTTGTCTCCGGTAAGACCCCAATATCCTGACAAGGCCAACGTACAGGTGTATCCATTGCACGCTTACTATGAAGTGACCCAATTTTCAACCTGTAACCCGGGAACTCGGACGAATTCGCGCTCATTATTCGTGACGATAATCCAACCTTCTGCGCGAGCATGTGCGGCTAACCAAAGATCGTTATTCCCAATGATCATTCCGATTCCCTGAAGCTCCGCTCGTATCTGGCCGTAATGTTCACCGGCCGATTCTGGAAGTTCATAGACCCCGACCGATTGAAGAAGGGATTGGATACTTCTCAAGGCACGTTCCCTAGATTGACTTCGTTCAGCGCCGTAACGCAGTTCGCCCAGTGTAATAACTGAGATAGCAAGCTCAGAGGCCGCGAGACGGCTGAATCTATCTCTTACCTCGGGCGGGTTGTGCTTTGCAATGTAAATACAGATGTTAGTGTCGAGAAGGTACCGGACACTCATTTAGAGGATTTCCCTCTCCTGTGGCGGGGTGTCCTGACGCCCATTGTCCATGAAGTCTGATGGCAATCCGACAAGGGCATCAAAGATTGCAGTTGCATTCCTCGGCATCGCCCGTAGGACGACCTCATCGCCACGACGGTAAATTTCGACTTGGTCGACATCAAAACGAAAATTCTTGGGCAACCGCACAGCCTGACTGTTTCCAGATTGAAAAATGCGCGCGAGAGTCATGAGTAAACCTTTGATAATGTGTATACGCTTAAGTGTATACCTTAGTGATCCGATCTATCAATAAACATGGGTAAAAATACCAATCGGCTGAAGAGAACTGCCCAGCCTTAGCTTCCCCAGAAGCTCGCAACAACGTAGGGCAACTCTCCTTTGGATTGAAGACGTTGCCCCCAAAATGGGGTGGCTGTCAAAGCTCTCAACGAATTTCGACGAGCAATAAAAAAGGCGGTAACCCCTTTATTATTGGGGGGTTACCGCCTCTCTGTGTTCTCTTGGAACTATGATTTGGTGGAGGTGGCGTCAATCAAACGGACGCTCAACTGCCCTCAAAATCAATGGCTTAAAAACGCCATCAAAGATGTTGCCCCCAAAGTTGCCCCCAAAAATATTCGCTTGGTGAAGACGTTCTGAAGCGCCCCGGAGCGTTCGTTTTTTGCTAAGGGATCATCAATTGCCTTCAAATATCGTGCACCCTACTGCGCCTGAAGAGCACTTTCACTTCTCCGTCCGTTCCTGGCGCACATCCCATCGGGTCTTTAATGCGCAAGAATCTGTTGTTTGAAGTCGGCTAACTGGAGGATTCTCACTCCACGGAACGGATGCAGTTCTAACAAGTGAATATCGCTGGCTACGAGGACGTCCGCATTGGCAGAAAGAGCCAGCTCTAAAAACTTGTTGTCTTTGGGGTCTCGGGATTCCGTCACGGGTATTTCGGACTCCACGAAGATAACGGCGTCACGAAAAAACCTCACCCACACCATCCGCTGCTCGATAGGTCTCCAGGCGTCGAACTTGTCCCGCGACAAGACCGCCGCTAATTCATTAAAGGCCGCCGCCGAAGTAAAAACCGCGTGCTCAATGAGCGCGCGACGAAGGATCTGTGCGGGTTCGCGGTCTGGATTAAGACAAGCGGGAATGAGCGAACTCGTATCGAAGACAACTCTTTTACGGCCGGAGCTCATGGACAAGACTATTGATCTGTTCGAGAGTCAGATTGGGCGCATCCGCACTGGCAGACGGCATCGTTTCCATGAATTCAGCCAGCTTGCGGGCGTTGTAGTCCCGCAGAGCCTCCGCCGCTAGCCCGTATGGAAGAATCATCAGGGTTGGAGTGCCATACTGAGTGACGGCTACAGGCTCACCGCTCTTCACGATGTTTGCAATGGATCCAAAGTGATTTTGCACTTCTACGGATGAGAGTGTTTTCATCGTCCTATCCTTGTCATATTAGCTAACATACTCATGTTATACCTGTTAACCAAAAAGGCAAGCCGAAGGATTTCTTCGAGCCGTCCATCAAACGGTGGTTTTTAAGACACTCCTGTCAGCAGGCATCAATCAGGTGGTCAGAAAACCTGTTGCCGAATGGCCATGGAATAGGCGGCCGAATGAGCGTGGAATACCCATAAAAAAAGGGGTCAAAGTTCGCCACAAATCAACATGGTCGGCCCAGGAAGCCGAGAGAGTTGGTGGTTAACCAACCCAATACTTCGGCCCAAACCAAGCATCACCTGAGATTTTGAGGTGATTTGTGAGTCGTCAGCAGTACCGTAGTTCTATATTGGCATCCGTCCATGAAACCGCCGAAAGCTTGCTAGCGTCTGGCTTGATGGATAAGCGAACTATGCGGAGATTCGACAAACTGTGTGTTATCGATTTGCTTCGGTCAGGATGATCCAGGACCGATCATCGTCGAGGCCAAGTCTCATTTTGGTTGCAAGTGGAATTTCGACAGCTGCCTCTGGATCATGAGGGGGCGTATGGGTGACGGGTAGGGCAGTAACCACCTTTTCTCCGTCATCATCGGTCGTCACCAGGATGACTGCACAGGGTCGGTCTTTGACACCTTCCTCCTGGCCTTTAGAAAATTCTGATTGCCACAGGTAGGCATATCGAATGACGAGCCCAGGAACGGGATGAGGCAAGTACACAATTAGCTTCCTACCTCATGGTCAAAAGCGGAGGCTTCCGTGGGTGCCTCCGCATTCTCGATGGCAAGAATGTCGAGTTCAGTGAAGTCGCTTAGTTCCATAACGTGACGATCACGTCGTTTGAGGCGGTTATATTCTTCCGCTGACAGAACAACGATCCGTTCTCTGCCATTGCGAGTGATAGAAACAGGCTCTTTGAGGGCTTCGTCTTGATAGCGACCAAAGTGTCTCTGAAACTCTACCGATGTAATGGTGATCATATGTCCTCCCCAATCTGACTCTGTAGAGTACGTATTATACGGAATCTTTAGTTGGGCGTGATCATCGTCTCTATGTGCTTCGCCGAGGCTGCGGGGATTAGATGGTTGGTGGAGTTGCCCACCTTTTATCGGTCAGGCTGAGGCCCTTTGAGCGCGAGAATGAGAAAAGCCAATGGCAAGTGTTCAGTGATTTCAGGAAGTGTGGCCGAGTGGTTTAAGGCACTGGTCTTGAAAACCAGCGAGGGTAACACCTCCGTGAGTTCGAATCTCACCGCTTCCGCCATTACACCAAAAAAAGCCCTCTGATCGAGGGTTTTTTTATGTCCGATTTTCACTGAAATTTACAGATTATTTTTCCCGAAGTCTGTAATGACCCAGCAAAATCTGTTCACTCGAGTTCGACGTGCGCCGTGCTAAGGCGGCGCTTTTCCTGTGGGTGCGAAACCCACCCGGTCACTTTCACTCCGACCGGAAGCAACTGGAGCAGTTAGGGAGGTAACAAACTGGCTGAAGCCTCTGGTGTAGAGGGGTACTAGGTACCTTGGCGAACACGCAGGCCACAACGTGAGTGAATGCTGAGCACGCCTCGAAAAGGGTGATGCACGGGCCGACCTGTCAGTCGATGCGGGGAAGGCTGCCATCGTAGGGGAAGAGAGTGAAAGATGCACCCTACGGCCGTGCCGGGGTATTGGCAGTGGCATGTGTGGAAGGGGAATTGCGCACGCAACACGGGAAGTCCCTTGGGTGGGGTCGGGAAACCCCAACGAGAGATCGGTGACGATCAGATTCGGCCCTTTGGGATGACGGAGTGGCTCGTAGTACCGGGGAAGTCGGGTAATGCCGATGGAGGGAAGGGGCCATAGTTCAAGACCAATGTAGACAAGCGATGAGGACCGGAGATTGGGCAACCTATCAACTCCAGAAAGTGTCAGGATATTGCAGACTGCGTTACAGGCGAAAGCGAAGGCTGAATCCGAATTCAGGTTCTACGCGCTGTATGACAAGCTGTACCGAGAAGACATCTTGCTAACGGCCTACCGGAAATGCCGTGCCAATAAGGGCGCGCCGGGAGTCGATGGCCAGACTTTCGAGGACATTGAGACATACGGCAGAGAACGCTGGCTCGGAGAACTGGCGCAAGCCTTGAAAGAGCAAAGTTACCGACCGCAGGCGATCAAGCGGGTCTTTATCCCTAAGCCCAATGGAAAATTGCGGCCTTTAGGGCTCCCGACCCTTCGGGATCGGGTGTGCATGATGGCGATGGTCCTGATTCTCGAACCCATTTTCGAGGCAGACCTCCCCAAAGAGCAGTATGGATACCGCCCGGGGATCAGCGCTCATGACGCCCTGACTTCTGTCAGGAACGGATTGTGCGAGGGTTATCCGGAAGTCGTCGACGCGGATCTGTCGTCTTACTTTGATAC
>QYQA01000019.1 GCA_007280285.1 Methylococcus sp.
AAAAAACGACATGCCTTTTTGGAACTGTACGGTGTAAATAGCCATGGCTGATCTCCTCTTCTTCAGGTGCGATCATCATGGAGCCCATCAGGCTCATAAGGTGAGCCTGATACCCATTCCTGAGACTTCTTACTAATCAGGTAAAGTTTTCAGAGGCTGAAGGTGCGTTTTACACGTTTTTGACGCTCGATGACGAGGGCGATCCCTTAAAGTTGACGGAGCGTCTTATCCGGGAGCATGGGGTGGCCGTTATTCCAGGATCTGCCTTCGGAATGGAGCAAGAATGTTCCCTTCGGGTGGCCTTTGGCGCACTAGAGCCTCGGAACGTCAGGGTAGGGATTAAACGGTTATGTCATGGTCTTCGGGCGATCCTTTGATCAATGAGATGAAGTCTCACTGGAGTCTTGGCGCATGCTGTAATAGGCTCATAACCGCGCAGCGTTAAACATTTTTTCAACAACGACTTTTTCATGAATCGTATGTCCCTTCTCTCCCGATTGCTTTGGTTGTTTATCGCCATCCTTGGCGCTGCCGCGCTAGGAGGCATTGCCCTCAATCACGGCGAACCGGTCAATAGTCTCTGGTTTGTTACCGCCGCCCTCTGTATTTATGCCCTCGCTTATCGCTTCTACAGCGCGTTCATTGCGGCCAAGGTGCTGGTGCTGGACGGAGAGCGGGCGACACCCGCGGAGCGATTCGAGGATGGGCGGGATTTCGTACCGACCAATCGGTGGGTTGTCTTTGGGCACCATTTTGCAGCCATTGCAGGTCCCGGCCCGCTGATTGGGCCGACCCTTGCCGCGCAATTTGGTTATCTTCCTGGAACGCTCTGGATTCTGGTGGGAGCTGTTCTGGGTGGCTGTGTTCAGGATTTCGTGATCCTTTTCTGCTCGATTCGCCGCGATGGGCGCTCGCTGGGGCAGATGGCCCGGGATGAGCTTGGGCCCTTGGGGGGGAATATCGCCATGTTGGGGGTGATGTGCATCATGATCATACTCATCGCTGTTTTAGGGCTCATTGTGGTGAACGCGATGAAGCACAGTCCCTGGGCTACATCCACGGTGGGCGCGACGATACCGATCGCTATGGTGGTTGGTTTTTATATGACCAAGCTGCGTCCCGGACGCGTCATCGAGTCGACGGTGATCGGCGTCACGCTGTTATTGCTTGCCGTGTGGGGCGGCGGGGTGGTTGACCATCATCCCTTGAGGTCCTGGTTTGATTTCGACGGCGAATCACTGGCCTTCATGATCATAGCTTACGGCTTTGCCGCTGCGGTATTGCCGGTCTGGCTGCTGTTGGCGCCGAGGGACTATCTTTCGACCTTTATGAAGCTCGGTACCATCACGGCCTTGGCCGTCGCCATTATCGTTCTTCATCCCGAGATCAAGATGCCAGCGGTGACCCCGTTTATCGATGGGAGTGGCCCGATCTTTGGTGGCCGTCTCTTCCCCTTTGTTTTTATCACGATCGCGTGCGGTGCCATTTCAGGATTCCACGCGCTGATCGCCTCAGGGACTACACCCAAACTCTTAATGAATGAGCGGGATGCCCGGTTTATCGGATATGGCGCCATGCTGATGGAATCCTTTGTCGCCATCATGGCGATGGTGGCGGCGACGGTTCTTGATCCTGGCGTTTACTTCGCCATCAACAGCCCAGCCGGTGTCGTGGGCAGCGAGGCCGCCGAGGTGGTGGCCAAGATCTCCGCTTGGGGGTTCCCCGTCAGCGTGGAGCAGATGAATGGGCTGGCCCACGACATGGGAGAGACGACCCTTCTGGCTCGAACGGGTGGAGCGCCCTCTTTGGCCGTTGGGATGGCGAGCCTCTTTGCGCGGGCCTTTGGCGATTCGCTGCTGTCGCTCTGGTATCACTTTGCGATCATGTTTGAGGCGTTGTTTATTCTGACGACGCTTGATGCCGGCACCCGTGTTGCCCGTTTTATGCTCCAGGATCTCTTGGGGAACTGGTCACCCAGACTGGGTCGGACTTCCTGGTACCCGGGTGTCGCCCTCACCAGTGGTTTGGTGGTCAGTGGCTGGGGTTGGCTGCTTTATAACGGGGTCATTGATCCCCTCGGAGGCGTCAACAGTCTTTGGCCGCTGTTTGGGATCGCCAATCAAATGCTGGCGGGTATCTCGCTCTCGGTTGCGACGACCATCATGGTGAAAAGTGGCCGTCTGCGGTATGTCTGGATCACGGCCGTGCCACTGATTTGGCTGTTGATCGTGACCAGCGTTGCCGCGATTCAAAAGCTTTTCAGTGATGATCTAAGGATCGGTTTCTTAAGTCACGCGCGCCATCTGCGCGAACAATTAGCGGCAGGAACGCTTCCGCAGGATCAGTTAGCCAAAGCGCCGCATTTGATCTTTAATGATTATCTTGATGCAGGCCTCACGTTACTCTTTATCAGTGTTTCCTGGATTCTTGCGGTGGAGACGCTCAGGGTGTGTGTTGCCATCGTGCGTCATCGTCCCTATCCTCCCTGCAGTGAGACAAAGCGCATACCCAGCCGGCTGGTCGAGGGGTGGGTCCGCGACTGATCGGATCTTTGTCGCAGGACCTTCATGGAGTTTCGGGTAGAATCTCGCTTTTTTCGGCGTAGCGAAGTGAATAATCTTTCGACAGGTAGAGGACTGATTCCCGAGTGGGAGGAACAGGCGTCCGTTTTCGTGGCCTGGCCAACAGCCGATGGGGACTTTGCCCCGTGGCTTCAGGAGGTCGAGGCGACTTATCTTGCTATCGCCCGTGCGGTCGCTGACCGGCAAGACTTACTGGTGGCGGTTGCTAGCGACGCGCATCAAGCGCACGTCAGAGCGACCCTTTTGAGGGGGGGGGTTGCACGGGATCGGGTCCATTGCATCGTCATGCCCTATGACGATATCTGGGTTCGCGATACGGCGCCGCTTTCAGTGGTCCACCAGGGTCGGTTGGCGTATCTTGATTTCAGGTTCAACGCCTGGGGCGGCAAGTACGACTGTGCGGAAGATCAACAGATCGCTCGCCGCCTCCATGCCTCAGACTTTTTAGAAGAAGGGCCTTTGGTCGCGGTCGATTTTGTGCTTGAAGGCGGCAGTGTCGAGACTGATGGGGCGGGGACATTGATGACGACTACCCGCTGCCTTCTGAATCCCAACCGAAATCCCAAGGCCTCGAAGGCAGAGATTGAAGCAGTTCTTCGGGATCACCTAGGGGGGGAGCACGTGCTTTGGCTTGATGAGGGTCATGCTGAGGGGGACGATACGGATGCGCACATCGATACCCTCGCCCGATTCTGCGCCCAGGATGTCATGGCTTATACCGCGTGTGATGACGAAGAGGATCCCCTCTATGCCTCGTTCTCCCGAATGGCCCACGCGCTTGAAGATTTCACCAATCATCGAGGAGAACGATATCAGTTGGTGCCGCTCCCGATGCCGTCTCCGATTCTTAGTGAGGAAGGGGGCCGCTTGCCGGCCACCTATGCCAATTTCCTGATCATCAACGGGGCGGTCTTGGTGCCGGTTTACGGGGATCCTGCCGATGACACTGCGATGGCGCGCTTAGGCCGCGTTTTTAAGGACAGGACGCTGATCCCAATCAACTGTCTCCCGCTGATTCGTCAGTATGGGAGCCTCCATTGCATGTCGATGCAGTTTCCAAAATATGGGGTAGGAAAAGGCGGATGACCCAACAAGCTTTCCTTCGCGTCGGCCTGGTCCAGCAGCCCTGCGGCGAACATGATCCTGCCTTAAATCTTGATCGCTCGGTGGGAGCCATTCGAGATGCAGCTGCCCTCGGTGCTCGCCTGGTGGTTTTGCCGGAACTGCACCTGGGTCCTTATTTCTGCCAGAGCGAAGATCCCCTGTTGTGCGATCTTGCGGAATCGATTCCAGGCCCTAGCACCCATCTTCTTGGCGCCTTGGCTTTGGAGCTCTCCATCGTTATTGTGGCGTCCCTCTTTGAGCGTCGGGCACCGGGGCTTTACCACAATACAGCGGTGGTCCTAGAGAGGGATGGAACGCTGGCGGGGTGTTATCGGAAGATGCATATCCCGGATGATCCTGGGTACTACGAGAAATTTTATTTTACCCCGGGAGACCTTGGCTTTAAGCCGATCGCTACGTCGGTCGGCCGCTTAGGGCTCTTGGTCTGTTGGGATCAATGGTATCCCGAGGCGGCCCGTCTCATGGCGCTGGCGGGGGCTGATGTCCTCCTTTATCCGACCGCCATTGGCTGGAATCTCGATGATTCTTCCCTGGAGCGGGCTAGACAGCTGGAGGCCTGGGTGACCGTCCAGCGTGGTCATGCCGTGGCGAATGGCTTGCCGGTTCTGAGCTGCAATCGTATCGGGCATGAACCGGATCCTTCGGGCCACAGTGGCGGGATCCAGTTCTGGGGGAACAGCTTTGTGGTGGGCCCTCAAGGCGAATTTCTGGATCGAGCCGACGATCAGGAGGAGCGGATTCTGATGGTTGATGTCGATCGGCGGCGTTCAGAGGAGGTGCGACGAATGTGGCCCTTCCTCAGGGATCGCCGTATCGAAGCCTATGGGGATCTGACGCGACGGTTTATTGATTGACCTGCTGAGATGATCTCAATGGCTGACCTCGCGCCGACTTCGCTGCTTAATCCGGTTCTGCCGACGTCTCAGGGTAAGCCTGTCCTCTGGCAGGATCTATCGGGTTGTGGCGATGCGCTTGCCTTGGCAAGAGCGATACAAGCGGACCGCCATCTCTATCTGGTGGTGACGCCGGATACCCAGACCGCTGTCCGTTTGGAGCATGAAATCCATTTCTTTTTGGGGGATAGCGCCCCGGTTCTTCATTTTCCAGATTGGGAAACGCTGCCCTACGATACCTTTTCACCCCTTCCTGAGATTGTCTCAGAGCGCCTGAAATGTCTGGCGGAACTGTCGAAGGTCACTCATGGGGTGCTGTTGGCGCCGGTCTCTACCCTCATGCAGCGCTTGAGTCCAAGATCACACGTACTTGCTAATACCTTCCTCCTTCAGCTCGGCGACCATCTGAGTCTCGATGCTATGCGGGAGCGTCTTGAAAGTGTCAGTTATCACTGTGTCCAGCAGGTTCTTCAGCACGGTGAATTTGCCATTCGGGGTGCGATTCTCGACCTCTTCCCCATGGGCAGCCCCACCCCTTTCAGGATCGAGCTATTTGATGAGGAGGTCGATTCCATCCGCATTTTTGATCCTGAAACCCAGCGATCGAGTGATAAGACGGAGTCGATCAATCTCTATCCCGCGCGCGAATTTCCATTCGATGATGCGGCCATCAAGCGTTTTCGTCAGGCCTTTAGGGCGGCGTTTCCAGACATATCCAGTCAAAATATTCTCTATCAGGAAGTCAGTAAGGGGATGGCTGCAGGGGGGATCGAATATTATCTGCCGCTTTTTGTCGAGGCAACCGAGACCCTTTTTGATTATCTTCCTCCGTCAACACGCATGGTATTCCATGGCGATATCAAGGCGGCGGCTGAGCGTTTTGCTGAGGATACCCTCAGCCGATTTAGTCAGCGCAACCCATTCATCGATCGTCCTCCTCTCGCTCCGGAGCGTTTATTTTTGGCGCCTGATGAGTTGATGTCTCGGGTGGCTCGATACCCCTTGATTCACATCGATTCGGTGCCGCGTTCTGAGCCGCTCTTACCCATTCGATACGCGCTCAAGGAGTTACCAAATCTCTCGCTGGGACGCCGTCAAAAAACTGAGGGGGGGGAGCCGTTGCTGGCCTTCCTCAAGGACTTCAAGGGTCGAGTGTTGTTTGTTGCAGAGACCGCGGGTCACCGTGAGGCCATGCTGGAGATGCTGGGCCAGCACCACATCAGGCCGCGGGTGATCGAGCGATGGGCGCAGTTTTTAGAGGTCTTGGATCCCCTCTGTCTGGTGATTGCCCCCATGGATCACGGACTTTGGCTGGTGGACCCGCAATGGGCCATTATCACCGAAACGCAACTGTCGGGTGAGCGGGTCCAGCAACGTCGGCGCCGTCGACGTTCGCAAACGGGGCAAAGACTCGATCAGATCCTAAAGAATCTTGAAGAGCTTGATATTGGATCGCCTGTCGTTCATCAGGAACATGGTGTGGGCCGTTTTAAGGGTTTGACCCGATTGACGGTGGGTGGTGTTGAGGCCGAGTTCCTGACACTTGAATACGCCAACGACGACACCCTCTACGTTCCGGTGTCCTCCTTGCATCTGATCGGGCGTTACAGTGGGGCTAGCCCTGAATCAGCGCCGCTCCATCGACTCGGTGGAGAGCAGTGGCAAAAGGCTCGCCGGAAAGCGCTAGAACGGGTCAGGGATGTCGCAGCGGAATTACTCGATATCTACGCCAAGCGTGCAGTCCGGGTCGGGTATGAGCATGATGCTGATACGGTTGATTACCGGCAGTTTGCGGCCAATTTCCCCTTTGAAGAGACCCCGGATCAGGAAACGGCGATCCTCGATGTGATTCGTGATATGGCGTCGCCAAAACCGATGGATCGAGTGATTTGCGGCGATGTCGGTTTTGGCAAGACGGAGGTGGCGATGCGGGCCGCCTTTGTGGCGGTGCAAAATGGCCGGCAGGTTGCGGTTCTGGTGCCGACCACACTTTTAGCGCAGCAGCATTTCCAAAATTTTCGTGATCGCTACGCGGACTGGCCCATTCGGGTGGAGGCGCTGTCACGGTTTGTCGCTAAGAAGGATCAAGATCGGGTGCTGATGGCGGTCGCTGAGGGGCAGGTCGATGTCTTGATTGGGACCCACAAGATTCTTCAAAAAGATGTCCGTTTCAAGCAGTTAGGGTTGGTGATTGTCGATGAGGAGCAACGTTTTGGCGTGACTCAAAAGGAGCACTTTAAGAAGCTCCGAAGTGAACTGGACTTTTTGACTTTGACGGCAACGCCCATCCCAAGAACACTTAATCTTGCGATGTCGGGGCTTCGAGATATCTCTATTATCGCCACGCCGCCACCGAATCGCCATGCGATCAAGACGTTTGTCAGTGAGTGGGATGGAGCTTTGGTGGAAGAAGCTGTTCTTCGCGAAATTAAGCGGGGAGGACAGGTCTATTTTCTCCACAACAAGATCGAGACCATGGAGAAGATGGCGCGTGAGATCCAGCATCTGGTGCCGAATGCTAGGGTTCGGATCGCGCACGGACAGATGGCCGAGAGGGATCTTGAACAAATCATGCTGGATTTCTATCACCAGCGGTTCAACCTGTTGTTATGCACCACGATCATCGAAAGCGGTATTGATGTTCCAACCGCCAACACCATTATTATCAACCGCGCCGATCTTTTAGGTCTTTCTCAATTGCATCAGATTCGTGGCCGTGTCGGGCGCTCCCATCACCGGGCCTATGCTTATATGATGGTCCCGCCTAAAAGCTTGATGACCCCAGATGCGAGTAAGCGTCTTGAGGCCATCCAGGCCTCCGGTGCACTCGGTGCGGGATTTATGCTGTCCTCCCATGATCTCGAGATTCGGGGTGCTGGTGAGTTATTAGGTGATGAACAAAGTGGTCAGATTCAGGAAATTGGCCTGAGTCTTTACACCGATCTTCTGGGTCGCGCCGTTAAGGCGCTTCAATCGGGCCAACAGCCGGAGATCGATCTGATGCCGCATGAGGTGGGTCCTGAAATTGATGTTCAGAGTTCCGCGCTGATTCCCGAGGATTATCTCCCGGATGTCCATACCCGGCTGGTGCTGTATAAGCGGGTTGCCAATGCTCAGACGGATGAGGATCTCAGGGCGCTTCAGGTGGAGATGATTGACCGCTTCGGCTTGTTGCCGCCAGCCACTAAGATGCTGTTTGCGATAACAGGACTCAAAATTTCTGCAGAGCGACTGGGTATCCGAAAGATGGATGCTGGGGCGACAGGCGGCCGATTGGTGTTCCATCCGCACCCCAAAGTGGATCCCCTCAAAATCATTACGCTCATCCAGACCCAGCCCTCCATCTACAAACTAGATGGTCCTGAGCGTTTGCGTTTCACCTACCCCCTTGACACCCCGGAACTTCGTATTGAATACCTTGAGCGGCTGATCGAGTCGCTGGCGGAGGACGCGGCTGACCCGATATCAAAGATGCTTTCTTAGGTTGAAGTGGGGGGGCGCTTGCCTCATAATGGTTAGATTAAGTCTCGGTGGAATGCCGGGGTCTTTCAAGCGTTCTATGGCAGGCCGATTGGTCCCCTCGCAATGAAACGCCGTGAACTCCGCCAGGCCCGGAAGGGAGCAACGGTAGCGGCACTTTTGTGTGCCGGGGTGTGGCTGGTTTGGTCTGCCACCCTCTCTCTTTGGGGTGGTGGCGTCTAGGCGGACATGGCAGTATCCTAAGGGTTCTAAGGATTCAGCCGCCACGCACCGTTTTTCACACTCTTTTCCCACGCCACATGGCTTATCAGGCACTTGCCCGGAAATGGCGTCCCCGCCAATTTGGCGAAATCGTCGGCCAGGATCACGTGGTTCGAGCGCTGACGCACGCCCTTGAATTCGATCGCCTGCATCATGCCTATCTCTTTACCGGGACCCGGGGCGTGGGTAAGACCACGATCGCTCGCATCTTGGCGAAGGCGGTCAACTGCGAGGCGATGGTTGGCGCCGAGCCTTGTGGGTCCTGTTTGAGTTGTCGGGAGCTTGATGAGGGGCGTTTTGTTGATCTTGTTGAGGTCGATGCGGCATCGAGGACCAAGGTCGAGGATACCCGGGATCTTCTCGACAATGTCCTTTATGCCCCGACCCGGGGTCGCTATAAGATCTACTTGATCGACGAAGTGCATATGCTGTCGACGCACAGTTTCAACGCCCTCCTGAAAACCTTGGAGGAGCCGCCGGCGCACGTTAAGTTTCTTCTCGCCACCACCGATCCACAGAAAATTCCGGTGACCGTCCTGTCGCGCTGTCTCCAGTTCAATCTCAAGCAGCTGACCCCACAGCAAATTAGGGGACATCTTGAACATGTTCTCGAACAAGAATCGATCGCCTATGAAGCGGGCGCTGTCCGATCACTGGCGCGTTCGGCGCACGGATCACTGCGGGATGGTCTGAGTCTTCTCGATCAGGGTATTGCGCATGGTGGCGGTATCTTGAGTGAGGCGACGGTAGCTGCCATGCTGGGGACGGTCGCGCGACAGCCGGTCCTTGATGTCCTCGACGCTGTCCTTGTGGGAGATCTCAAAGAGGTCCTGAGACAAGTCGATGAGATGGATCAGCATGCGCCTATTTATCAGGATGTTCTTCAGGACCTGTTGTTGATCTTGCATCATGCGAGTCTTGCCCAATGGGTTCCCGAAACGGTGCGTCACGACGAGGATGCTGAACGCCTTTTGGCCATCGCTGAGGTGACCGCTGCCGAGGATCTCCAGCTTCTTTATCAGATTGCCTTGGTCGGTCATCGGGACCTTGCTATGGCTCCAGATCCAAGGATCGGGTTTGAAATGATCCTGCTCCGGATGCTGGCTTTTAGACCGGTTGATGGTCGGGCCCACTTGAATCAACCACAGTCAGCCCAAAAGCCTGAAAGGCCAGCCTCTCTGCCTGTTCGAGCATCCAAAGTGCCCTCCAAGCCCTCGCTCACGGGGCGTGAGGGGTCAATCCCTCAGGCCTTGAAGAGCGACTCCTTCGAGAGTGTGCTTCACCATCCAAAGCCTGAAGATTGGCCTCGTCTGATCGATGCCCTCGGTCTTTCGGCCCTTTCGCGCGAACTCGCCAGTAATGCCGTTTTGGTTCAGCTGGATGATCAGCACTGTGTGCTGCGGCTTGATCCCAAGCATCGCTCACTCCAAAGCCCCCGGTCGATCGCGGCGCTCGAGGCCTCCTTGTCTGCCCACCTTGGGCGAACACTCAAGCTGACGGTTCGGCTGGAGGATCCTTTGAGTGAAACGCCCGCTGAGCAACTCCGGCGGGAAAGCGATGAGCGACAGGTCGACGCAGAGATCGCTATCGAACAGGATGCGACCATTCAAGCGTTGAAAGCTACTTTCGGTGCCCGGCTGGTGCCGGGAAGTGTCAAACCGATCGATCCCTGAACACTACAAGGAGATTCCATTGATGAAGAACCCTCTGGCCGGCCTGATGCAACAGGCCCAGAAGATGCAGGAGAATCTGCAGCAGGTACAAGATGAAATTGCTGCGGCAGAAGTCTATGGTGAATCAGGTGGCGGATTGGTCAAGGTCACCATGAATGGAAAACGCCTCGTTCAGAAGCTCACCATTGATGACAGCCTGTTGAAGGAGGACCGTGACATGCTGGAAGATCTGGTGGCTGCCGCGTTCAATGATGCGGTCCATAAGGTCAGTCTGCTCAAACAGGAAAAGATGGCTGGCTTGACGGGCGGTATGGAGCTACCGGCTGGATTTAAGTTGCCCTTTTAGGCGGGGAGATCTCCTTGGAACCTCAAGGTCTTCTGGCGAGAATGACGCGTGCGCTCCGGTGCTTGCCCGGGGTGGGGCCTAAATCGGCCCAACGAATGACCTTTTATTTGCTGCAGCGGGATCGGGAAGGTGCTCGGCAGTTAGCCCTGGCCGTCCTTGAGGCGCTCGATAAAGTGGGCCACTGCGTGGAATGTCGGACGCTCACGGAGGCTGAGCGCTGTGCGATCTGTAGTGACCCGCGGCGAGAAAGATCACTTCTTTGTGTGGTCGAGACGCCAGCTGAGGCTGAAGCGATCAACGAAGCGACTGGTTTCAAGGGCGTTTTTTTTGTTTTAAATGGCCGCCTATCTCCGCTCGACGGGATTGGACCCATGGAATTGCGCCTGGATCTTCTTGAGGCCCGGTTAAGGTTTGGGGACATTCGCGAAATTATCCTTGCAACCAATACGACGGTTGAAGGAGAGGCGACCGCTCATTACATTCACGACATGGCTCGTGACCAACAGATCACTATCTCGAAGCTGGCCTATGGCATGCCGTTGGGGGGGGAGCTGGAGTACATTGATGGTGCCACCTTATCGCACGCCTTCCATGGCCGCAAAAATGTGTAAGTTCTCGCTATTTATTAGGAGTGCCTCATGGCCGGATCCATGCCCTGTCTTTTTTGTTCCATGGTGGCCGGTGATATCCAGCCGGATGTCGTCTATGAAAATGAATGGGTCCTCGCCTTTCGCGATATTCGGCCGCAAGCGCCCACCCATGTGCTCGTGATCCCAAAGCAGCATGTGGCAACGCTGGATGACCTTGCGAGCGATCAGCCGGAGTTGGCGGCTGCCTTATTGTTGGCGGCCAAGACGGTTGCCCAAGCCGAAGGGCTTCAAGAAGGTGGCTATCGCACGGTAGTGAATTGCGGCAGAGATGGGGGGCAAGAGGTTTATCACCTCCATCTGCATGTCCTTGGTGGACGCTCCCTCGGCTGGCCGCCGGGTTAAATCAATAAAAGCCAAAAACAAAGCTTAGGGCGTGTCTTTGGCTTTCATTAGAACCGACAATGAGCGCTTTGGTCGGACCCGAGATTTAATTTGATTCGGGATTGAAGTCGACGCCTAGAATGTTCCAGCTTTCAGGCTTGCTTTGGTCCTCGCCTACCATGCGCACCGTACAGGCATAGAGCTTATCTTCAGGCCCCTTGTCCTTGGCGTTCACGCGGACCGAAGAGCGAATCAGGTATTGACGATTACCCAGAGCCCAGGTGTCGTAGTTATCATCCATAAACGTTGCGTTTTCATCCAAGTCGCCCTCTTTCTTGACGGCATCACGACAGTTGGCGAGCGCAAAAGCGGTTCTCTCGGTGTGACCGTCCAGTTTGCCAAGCGGTTCGTTTTCATCCACCGGCTTCTCGAAGAAGGCCTCTGAGTTCACGACCTTGAGAACCATCGGCATAATGGCCTTTTCCTGCATCATATACAGGCCGCCTATAAAGATGATGAGATAAAGAATGGAGAACTTGCTCCGGACCATTTTGTTAAAGAACTCTTTCATCGTCGTGCCTTTTCTATTTTTTTTGGTTACGAATACGTGGGATTTGAGGCCACTTTTAGTGGAAACATCAACGAACGACCCTGTCGTTGCGCGGTGTGCCACCCACCCCTACGCTGTTGCTATGACAGCCAAGACGCATTTTAGTTCGGGTTTTTACCGCCCCGACTTTCATTATCGCTCATGAAGGCCCATATCAATGGAATGAGGGACCTTGTGATCCGTTTATTCAATCTCCTCGTCTGACACATCTTATGACAAACGAACGTCTTGGCAAGAAATTGGTGATCGCTATCTCATCGCGCGCCTTGTTTGACCTTGATGCCTCTCATCGAATTTTTGAAGAGGGTGGTAAAGAGGCCTTTTGCCAGTATCAAATCGAACACGAGGAAGAGCTCCTGACGCCAGGGGTGGCTTATGATCTCGTCAGCAAACTACTGGCCATTAATGACCTTCTCGGGCAGCCCATGGTGGAAGTGATCCTGTTGTCGAGGAATAGTGCCGATACCGGCTTGCGGGTGTTCAACTCGATCCGCCAGCATGGCCTTGACATTAGTCGTGCCGCCTTTACCAGTGGAGAGTCCCCATTCAGCTACATTTCAGCCTTTAGCGCCGACCTTTTCCTTTCAACGAACGCTGAGGATGTCAAAAAGGCCCTGTCAGCGGGGCATGCTGCCGCCAACATCCTATCCTCCAGAAAGACGGTTCAAGGATCACCGCAGCTCCGCATTGCTTTCGATGGTGATGCCGTCCTCTTTTCAGACGCGTCGGAGCGGATCTATCGCGAGCAGGGGCTTGAGGCGTTCACCGAGTATGAAATGCTCGAAGCAAGAAACCCTCTTCTTGGCGGCCCCTTTAAGGCCTTCTTGGCGACCCTTCATCATCTCCAGACCCTCTTTGGCACTGATGAGTCGCCCATTCGGACCGCGCTGGTCACCGCGAGAGCGGCTCCGGCCCATGAGCGGGTGGTCAGAACCTTGAGGGCCTGGGGAATTCGTATTGATGAAGCCATTTTTCTTGGCGGCCTTGAAAAGGGACCTTTCCTTCAGGCCTTTGGTGCCGATATCTTTTTTGATGACCAGCAGGGTCATTGTGATTCGGCCAGCCAACACGTTGCTACGGGTCATGTGCCGCATGGGGTCGCCAATCCCGACAGCGACTTTTGAGAGGCTTAAAAACGAAAGAAGTGGAGATTTGCCGCTTGAAGCCTCGCCAAGCGGATCAGGCTACCCGCTGCAAAAGCGCTTTGACCGTGGGCTCTCATGATCCAATTCAATGATGCTGGCGCGCCTAATGGTCGGAGATGAACCAACGTTTCGTGGCCGAGATACTCGAGACTGGTGACGGTGGCCATAAAGCCCGGCTCATGGTCGGAGGCCATCAGTAAGGCTTCAGGTCTTACGCCCATGAGGATGCTGTGGCCGTTGTCTAGCGCAGGCATTATTGAGACCGGCGGGTTCTCTTTTGAGAGGGTGGCCATGGTCTCCTGGCCGAGAGTGACCTCATAATGCAACGGGGACATGGTGATCAGGGCCTCTCCGAGATTCATCGGCGGCGTTCCGATGAAGCCTGCCACCCAAGAGGAGGCCGGATCGTCGTAAAGGGCCTCAGGCGTTGCGATTTGCTGGATGACGCCTTGGTCCAGAATCGTAATCCGATGGCCAAGGGTCATCGCTTCGACCTGATCATGGGTCACGTAGATCATGGTGGTCCCGGTTCGTTTCTGGAGATCGCCAATTTCGGTCCGCACCTGAGCCCTCAGTTTGGTATCGAGGTTTGATAAGGGCTCGTCCAACAGAAAGACCGAAGGCTCTCTCACTAAGGCCCTCCCCATGGCGACGCGCTGGCGCTGGCCCCCTGAAAGTTGTTTCGGCAGCCGCTCCAGCACCTCGCCAAGATCCAAAAGATCAGCGGCCCAGGCTACTTTTTTGCGAATCTCCCCGGATGAAAGCTTCCGCATTTTGAGGGGAAACGACAGATTCTCCCGGACGCTCATGGTGGGGTAAAGGGCATAGTCTTGGAACACCATAGCGATGTTTCTCCGTTGTGGGGAGAGATCATTGGCTTTGCAGTCATCAATCAAGAGCTCCCCTTGCGTGATGGTTTCAAGTCCCGCCAACACCCTTAGGAGCGTCGATTTGCCACAGCCTGATGGGCCGACCACCACCATCAGTTCGCCATCCTTGATGGAAAGATCAATATCCTTGAGGGCAACCTGCCCATTCGGGTAAGTTTTGCCAACATGATGCAGTCGAACCGTAGCCAAGGTTTAGGTTTCCTCTGGAGGATGGCCCACGCTCGAGGAGGTCTTTCGAGAGGGCAGGTAAGCACTTGATTGATAGAAATTCAGCATAGACATCCGGATAGGCGAGAGGTAGGTCAATTTGAAACCAGTCTTAAGGAAGCATAATGAAGCCTGGCTATCTTTTAAAGAGCAGCCTTTCTTGAGGGCTATTCTTTGAAGGCCTCTATCTTCAAGAGGGGCAGGACTTCCTGAGTAATGGGGTCGGCTTCAAAGTGGCGTTGGATCGCATGGTTCCTGAGATGATTGGTCAAGGCGACCAGAATCATGGCTTGATTGAGGCAGAGATAGTCGGTTGCGACTTCCTTGGTGATGGGGTCGACCGCATCGTAGAAACCAAAATCCCCGTAAGCCTTGAACTCTGTAGCCAGTTTTCGGAGGTTGATGATGGCTTCTTGAGGCTCTGTCATGAGCGCCAGTGCGGCGGCATGTGGGGTGACAACACCCGCTGGGTAGCCGGCCACACCGAGAGGGCGAACGCCGTATTCAGCATAGGCGTGGGTTCGAGGCGTCGAACTCGGTGACATGCCCCAGACCGGATAGTGGAGGTCCTCAAGGGCATGGCGGCGGTGAAGGGCGGTGTGTGTCCTGTCATTTTGCCCTAAGCTTTTGGGGGCGTGCTGAAGTTCATCCAACACCAGAAGCGGCATCAAGGCCTCAAAAAGGCTGCCACCCCAGGAGGGAACGAAATTACGGCCATGCCAGTGGTAGTGTCCTGAAGTCCATTCAAAGCCATCCCTCCTCTCCTGTTGGCGGTCGATGGGAGCGCCGCTCTGCCAAGTCATTTCCGGAGGCAATGTCCGCGCCATTTTAAACCAGTGCGCCCGAGGCACTTGGTGTCTGCCGATCGCAATGAGACTTCCAAGGCGGGCTTCGGCATAGAACATCCCATAGTGATAGGTTGATCGTTGACCTAAATGAACGTAATGTCCATGGGACATGAGTTGATGGCTCTCGTCGAAGAAAAAATGATAATCGCCTTGATCGATGAGTCGACTGGCCCTTGGGGCGAGCTCACTAAAGGCTTGACGAATGACCATGAGGCCAGCCGTCAGCCAGGCGGAGTCGACAAAAGAGATGAAGTTACTGGTCCTTTCGAGGGAGGTCGTGTTGTAGTAGTTGTAGAAAAAACCGCGATAGCTCTCGAGATGCTCGAGCGTGTTGAGCGTGATGGTCAGTCGGTCGATGGCTTCTTTTCGAGTGATGAGGCCGAGATCGAAAGCGGCCGTGACGGCGAGACCGTGCATCCCGATGTTCGTGATGTTGGTGTAATCACCAACATGGGTGGTGTCGGTAGCGACCGTTGGTCCTCTAAATTCAATCCGATCAAGCGGTAGCCCATGCGCCTTGTCGGTCAGCGCATCGATCCCGTGCCAGGTATCAAGCGCTAAGCGCTCGAGAAAGGCCCGGTCGTTCTTAGGCAGGCGATGCCCCTCGACTAAGAGGGTTGCAGGCCAGCCGGCGAGTCGTTGCCGAAGGCGTGTTCTGGCAGCGGCTTCTCCTCCCTGCCGGCTCGCCCACAGCCTTTGCTGTTCGGCAATCACCTGATCGCCGGTGATCTGCCCTTGATGGCCCGTGTTGACGAGGGTGAGGTCAGCCAACTGGTAGAACCCTCCGTGGGGGCGTTGATCGCCTGGTGCTGGGTGAAATGTCAGTTTTTGGAGATGATCCCAATGGTCAATATTCCTAAAATAGTTAAGCGGGATGATGATGTTTGTCCACTCAGCACCAATCCCCCCAAAAGTGAAGGTTCCCTTTTCTTGATGGTTGGGCTGGTCCAGGTCAGATCGTTCAATGGTGATCTCAATATCGGTGGTCTGGCCCCGTGGTTGGTCGCTTTTGATCCAAAAGAGGAGATGATCAAAGGGGCGGCCATCGAGGTCTCGAAGATTTTTTTCAAGGTCGAAGCGTCCACGGCCGAGAGTCGCGCTCTGCGGCGCGAGGTCTATTTGAAGCGCCTTGCTGTGATCGCCATCAGGCAGACGGGGCGGGATGGCGCGGAGTTCAGACCCTATCTCGGGGACGTTGAGGCTCCAGCCCTCGACTTCATGATCGGGCGGCATCAGCCGGGCTTCGTTGAGGGAGGGCAGTGTGGCTGGTTCGAGGTCGCCGGACCGCGCTCCGATGGGTATCATCGTGATGATGATGAGGAGGAGGGTCAAAGTGGAATGGACTCTCCAAACCCTGGATCTTGGAGAGAATATTTTCATTGATATCATCATGCACCCTGAAGGTGAAGCATAGAGTATGGCCCAACGTCTGACAATCCCGTTGCTGAGGCTTTGGCCGGGGCGCCTTGTTGCCGTCTTGATGGGGATTCTGGGTCTTTTAGGCTGCTCTTCAGAACATCAGGATACCCCACTCTCTTTCTGGGTTCTCGGGGGTGAGGGGTCGGCGGTTCGCCTTTTGGTGGAAGCTTTTGAGCAGGAAAATCCCGATGTGAGGGTGATTGTTCAGCAAATACCCTGGAGTGCGGCTCACGAAAAGCTCCTGACAGCCTATGCCGGTGATGCCATGCCAGACGTTTTCGAGATCGGCAACACCTGGGTGTCGGAATTTGAAGCCTTGGGTGCGGTTGAATCTTTAACGCTCTCTGCCAGAGAAAAAGAGGACTTTTTTAGTGGCATTTTGGATAGCAGCACCGTCCAAGGGCGCTTGATGGCAAAACCTTGGTATATCGATACCCGACTTTTGTTCTATCGGCGGGACCTGTTGTCAAGAGCCGGATTTGATGCTCCCCCGACGACCTGGAGTGAATGGGTTTTGATGATGGAGACGCTCCGGGATCGAGACGCTGGCCTTATCAAGGCGCTGATCGCTCCCCTCGGTGAGTGGCAACTCCCGGTGATCCTTGGGCTGCAGTCTGGGGCAACATTACTGGATGCTGAAGGCTGCTTTGGTCGTTTTCAGAGCGCTTCCTTTCGAGTGGCTTTTCATGTCTATATCGAACTTTATGACAAGGGTTTGGCGCCCCTGATGGGGGATGCGCAGATGACGAGTCTCTATCAGGATTTCGCCGCAGGGCGCATTGCTTTTTATGTGACGGGCCCCTGGAACATCGGTGAGTTTCATCGCCGCCTGCCACCGTCTTTGGAGAGTCTCTGGGCGACGGCGGTCATGCCAGGCCCAACGGGTCCTGGAGCATCTCTGGCTGGGGGTTCGAGTCTTGCGGTGAGTGCCTCATCACGGCAGAAGGACAAGGCCTTGGCCTTGGTTGAATTTATGACCCGCCCTAAAAGCCTCTTGACGCTCTACCAGATGACGGGCGATTTGCCGCCAAAACGTTCGGTCTGGTCTGACCCTATTCTGTCAGCATCCCCCCCTCTTGAGGCCTTCAGACGTCAGCTTGATCACGTCATAGCGACCCCTAAGGTGCCAGAATGGGAGCAGATTGCGAGCAAAATTATTCTTTATGCCGAGCGTTCGGCCCGTCATGAGATGACCGAGGAAGCGGCTCTGCTGGCGTTGGATCATGATGTTAATCGATTGCTTTCAAAGCGCCGTTGGCTGTTATCAGGCCCCTGCCATCAAGGGGCGGTGCCATGACCCCGACGCAAAGGCCTTCTGCTGCTTTCTGGCTGGTGTTTCCGGCCCTGTTGATGACGGGCCTTTTTTTTGTCCTACCGATTGTTGCTGCGCTTTTGCTGAGCTTCACCGATTTTGATCTTTATGCTCTGGCGCGATGGGATCATCTTCGGCTGATCGGTTTTGAGAATTATCGACATCTGCTCAACGACCCTCTGTTTTTTCTTGCGCTCAAAAATACCTTCTATTTTGTGGCTATCGGCGCGCCCTTGTCGGTCTCGGCCTCGCTTTTAACTGCTCTCCTGATCAATCAGCGAAGGGTTCGTGGGCAAGGGTTTTTCAGAACGGTCTTTTTCCTTCCCGTGGTCACCACTCTGGTCGCGGTCGCGGTGGTCTGGCGTTACCTTTATCACCCAAGGTTAGGTCTTTTGAATTATGTTTTGTCGCTGCTTGGCATCGAGCCGATTGATTGGTTGGGTGACCCTCAGTGGGCGATGCCCTCGCTCATCATCATGGCGGTCTGGAAAAATTTTGGATTCAATATGGTGATCTTTATTGCAGGCCTGAAGAGTATTCCTCGCCGTCTTTACGAGGCGGCGGAGGTCGATGGTGCAGGCGCCTTCGAGCAATTCCGATCGATTACGCTACCCCTGTTGGCGCCGACCTTCGTGTTCGTCGGTATCGTCACCCTCATCGGCTACTTCCAGTTGTTCGCGGAACCCTATGTGATGACCCAGGGTGGCCCTTCAGGGAGGACGCTGAGTGTTGCTCTCTTGATGTTCGAGGAGGGGTTCCGCTGGTGGAATCTGGGCTATGCAGCAGCCATCTCGTTTGTTCTTTTTCTCATTATTCTGTCAGGGACAGTCCTTCAGATGTTGATGCGGCGGTTTTTATGAGGGACTTTAAAGGGGGTGGTCTGTTGATCCACGTCATCTTGGTAGCGGCCGCCCTCTTGGCCCTGTTTCCTTTTTTTTGGATGGTCTCGGTATCCTTGATGACGGCAGAAGATATGGCCCTTTTTCCGCCGCCGTTGATGCCGGTCCATCCGACCCTTCAGCACTATCAGGCACTCTTCGATGAGTTGGCGATGGGGCGATATTTGTTGAACAGCACCCTGATAGCCTTGGGCGTGACCATCTCCTCGCTCCTCATCAACTCCATGGCGGGCTATGCTTTTGCAAAACTTCATTTTCGAGGCAGGGATAGCCTTTTTAGGCTTCTTCTAGCCATGATGGTGATTCCTTCCCAAGCCGCTATGCTGCCCCTGTTTCTTATGATCAAGGAGCTAGGGCTCATCAACACTTATGCCGGTATTATCATGCCTGGGATGTCGAGTGTTTTTGGGATTTTCCTCATCCGCCAGTACCTGAAATCGGTTCCTGACAGTCTTCTGGATGCCGCACGCATTGATGGCGCGGGCGAATTTAGGATTTATCGGTCGTTGATCCTTCCCCTGTCGAAGCCCGTCCTGGTGTCGCTGGCGGTCTTCACCTTTATGGGGAGCTGGAATGACTTTATGTGGCCCCTCATTATTCTGAGCCAAGAGGATCGCTACACGCTTCCCGTCGCCCTGGCTAACCTGATGGGTGAGCATGTGCAAGATCCAC
>QYQA01000084.1 GCA_007280285.1 Methylococcus sp.
GGCCAGAATCAGGCGGGGATCGATTCCAAAATAGGCCCCGGCGAGGATCAATAATAAGGTCCCAACCCCAAGGCTTCTTCCTCCTCCAAGGAGACCACCTCGCCCCCCCTGACTCCTCCGGTCTTCAACGTTCTGGCTTTCGCGTCCGCTCTTGAATAGCATCGATCCTCTCCCTCGGGCCCATCTTATAGTCAGCGTTTGATTCTAGCATCGGCGTCACCTCAGGCTTCATCATCAGGCGCCTTGGGGGAAGAGCCCTCTTTTGCTATTTGCTAGAATGATTCTATTTTTTAGGACGATTCGTGCCTCCGGCCAGCCGCTTTTTGAATCATTCACCCAGGTGGCATCAGACCCTTTTTAGGGGCCGTCCTCGAACAGAGCGCGAGAAGATCATCGCTTCTTGGATCGAGGAATCAGGTTCGCTGACAGAGCGTCTGATTCAAAGGGTGGGTCAAGAATTTAGGGTGGTGGTCCTCCAACAATACCTAGGGTCCGGCTATGCCGAGGAACGCCGCGCATTAGGATTGGCCCGAAACCAGCGGGCAATCATTCGGGAGGTCGCCCTTCAAGGGAACGATCAGCCTCTGGTCTTGGCGCGGAGCATTATTCCTGAAGCGACCCTCATCGATGCCGATCGGCGCCTAGGTCATCTTGGCAACCAACCTTTAGGGCATATCCTCTTCAAAGACCCTCGTCTCACCCGAGAGAGCTTGGAAATGTGTTGTCTTAAGCCTCAGAGCATTCGGGCCCGTCAACCCGGCATGGATCCTCAACACCCAGAACCCCTTTGGGGGCGGCGCTCCCTTTACCAACTGGGTGCAGGACACCCCCTTCTGGTGGCTGAATTCTTTCTGCCATCACTCCTTGATCAAGACGGATCTTCATGATGAAAAAGTTGAACGCCTATTGGCGCTTGATGCGGTTTGACAAACCAATCGGCATCCTCCTCCTTCTTTGGCCTTCGCTTTGGGCGCTATTCATTGGAGGTCATGGGCACCCAGATCCCTTCATCGTCTTAGCGATTATCCTAGGAACCCTCTTGATGCGGGCTGCCGGCTGCGTCATTAATGACTATGCCGATCGTGATTTTGATCCTCATGTCGAGCGCACCCGGCAACGCCCCATCCCTGCGGGCGACGTCACGCCGAAGGAAGCCTTGATCCTTTTTGTCGGCCTCTGCCTTGTGGCGCTAATCCTCGTCTGTCAACTCAATCTTTTAACCATCGCCCTTGCCGTCCCCGGCGCCTTCCTTGCCGCAAGTTACCCCTTTACGAAGCGCTACACCCATCTTCCTCAAGCCTATCTGGGTATCGCTTTTGGCTGGGCGGTTCCGATGAGCTTCGCCGCACAAACAGGGCATCTCCCCCTGATCGTCTGGATGCTCTTTCTTGCCACCGTCCTTTGGGCTTTGATCTACGACACGATGTACGCCATGGTCGATCGAGAGGATGATCTTAAGATCGGGGTCAAATCAACCGCCATCCTGTTTGGTCGCCAGGACCTTCTGATCATCGGCCTCCTTCAGGCGACGATGATCTTGATCTTGGCCTTGGTGGGGAGAGAAGCGGGACTTGGAATGGGCTATGCGGCGGGACTGGCTGGAGCCATTATTCTCTTTAGCTATCAGCAGTTCTTGATCAAGGATCGTCACCCAGAAGGCTGTTTCAAGGCCTTTCTTAATAATCAATGGGTCGGGTTAGTGATCGGCCTTGGAATCGCCATAGATTCCTGGATTCTCTAGAACATCTCAAAAAAAAGCGCCCCCCACAAAGAGGAGCGCAAAGCTTCACGGAGCACAGTACAAAATCGATCGCTGAGGTATTATTCAAGCGGGCCACCTACTTAAAAGAGTCAAGCTTGAAGGCAAGAGGATGAGAACCCGACTGCCTTGACTCCTTTTGGAGGCGTCCCCCTCAAAGAGTGCCGCGCAACAGCATGATCAAAAGGGACTTAGCAGATACCGCGCCAAGTGCTTCAAAGCTCAATATGAAAGGGGCTTATGGCTCTCGACAAACATCAACCAACCCTTCAGCGTGTCATAAGACGCAGTGTCGAAGGGGATTTGACGTACCCGCCGCAAGCAACAAATCATTCGGCAAGGCGATCAAAAAAGGCTGCTGCATCCTAAGATAAAAACGATCTTTGGGGCATCCTTGAGGATGATAAATCTCAAAAAACCAGACCTTGGTTCCCTTATCCTCCCGCTTTCTGCTCACCGAAAGCCGGTGTGTGAAATAACACAGTCCCTGAGGCATACCCCACAGCTTAATAACCCCCCCCATCGGAGACCTCCAACAAGAGTCACCGCCTGCCATCAGCCCTTCTTCGATCTTCTATTTATTCATATATTTCAAGCTTTATAAGTATTTTATGGGGGCGCGCGGGAAGGCAATCCATGCTGGCATGGAAACTGCTTTAAGTCTTAAAGATCATCGATCATAACTACAAAAACCCCTGGTTTTATCCTTATTTTTGGAGAACAAGACTGAATGAAGACGACCTTAACAGCACGAAAGATCACCCTGGCCCTGGCGGGCGTAGGTCTGGCTATAGCAAGTTCTACCTCAATGGCTCATACCACCGTGTTCGGCAGTGTCCCCGCCTTTCTTGGCTACAACTCGCTGAATTATATTCAGATCGGCCATGGCTGCCTTGATGAAAAGACCGGCGCGAGGCATCCCATCATCGCTCAGAGTGTAGCCCTCCCAAACAATAACCCCACCATTGTCCTTAAGGATGTGGCGACCGGAACCATTACCCCTGGAAGTCTCAAAGATTTCACCGCCACCGACCACACCGGCGCGGTGAGCGGCCTTGAAAATGTCGGTGATGTCATTCGCCCGGTATTACCCCAAGCCGACTGGGCCGATACTCAAATCGTCTATGATGACGGCATCGCATCCCGCGTCCTTGGCTGGACCAATAAAAGGGGCTTCAGCCTCCCAGGCACCAGCGCCTACACCGAACAACCTTTCAGAGTTTCAACGGTCAATGTGAACCCGACTTCCTGTGCCAGAAGCCTTCAGGTCAAGATCGCCATTGCTGATGTTTGTAAACTCAACAAATGGCCGGTCACCAAGGAAAATGCGGCGGCGGACTTGTGGATTCCTAACACGACTACGAAGTTTCCTAACGGTAATGTCGATGCGGTGGGCACCCCCATTGATGCCAATAATCCAGCTGCAGGTTCAAAGCCTTTAACCGGCTTCCCAGCCACCTTGACCCTGTGGCGTGACCAGACCGGCACCAATCCAGGGGCAGCGCCAGGTGCGGGCAAGCCGAATCGCTTACCCGATAGCTGCGGCAAGGGCTATGACGTCATCATGTACCCTTCAAATACGGACGTCGATAACGTCCTTCCAAAAGTTTGGCCGGGCAAAAAGTAAGCGCCCGTCCCAACAATGATCTGAAACCCCCTTCTCGCAGGGGGTTTTTTAGCTACAAAGATAGCCTAGCCTCGCCCATCTCAACCTAAAGTCGGCAACTACCCCCCTCTGAATATCGAAGGCTTAAGGGGTCAGCAGCTCCCCTCCCGACCAGTCCACCACGGTCGCTCGATTCCTCTCCGCCTGAGAGACCTGAAGATGATTGATTGGGGTAAAAGCATCCGTGACTAATGCTCCTTTGCCCTCATCGATTACCGATGAGGGCCACTGTGCCAGGGAGAGATCCCTCCGTGCAATCGGCGAGGCGCCGGTTAAAAAAGTAAATTATGCCGAACCCGTGGGTTCTTTGAAAGAATCTGGGGGCGAGTTCACCCCCTCTGCTAGCGGTTGAGGTAGGTCTTGTTCGTTATTGATTCTGGTTCACATAGATATCGGTCATGGTATGTTCAGTACCCGTTGTGCAATGGAACTGGAGGTTGTAAATCTCAGGAAAATTTAAAGTCGTCGACTTCGCCGAATCGGTTTGCGGTAGCTTTGAAATCGCCACCACGTAGCTCCCATCGCCCTTTTGGATCTCGGTAAAAGGACTGTACTTAAAGTCGGCATCAATGGCGTCAATCGATGAAGCCAGCTGGCCATCCCGTGAGACTTCAACCTTAATACGCGGGGGTTTTTTAGGAGCGAGATCACTGACGGCTACGACCAATTTGGTCTTTAGAGGATCACCCTCTGAGCAGACCACGGTGTAGGTGTCTTTTGCAGAACCCGGTTTTCCAAGCGCGCCCCCCTGATCATGGGCCGCCACCGGAAACGAACCCGACAACAGCAACACCCCCAGCAAAGGGTAACCCCGATTCATTATTTGGCGTTCTTTCATGTCACTCTCCTCCATCTATGGAATAAAAAATGTTCTTGTTTCTGGGCCGATAAGGCTTCACCACCCACCTGTTGGGCGCACCGATTAAATGAGCCGCTCTCAAGGAATTAGGAGCAATTTTCAGGCCATTCAACCGCCTCCGCCAGCGACGACATCCATCTCATACCTCACCTTACGCGCGGCTGATATCTTCATTATGGCCCAGTCAACAAAGAACCACCGACATGGCCATCCACATCCACCCAATAATGAGGGAATCCTTGCTGTTGTAGCCAATCGGATCCCCCAAAGTCTTTCAACATCCCAATGGTGGAAGCGCTCCCGGCCACGACGCATAAATCTGCAAGAACACTCACCGCCGCTAACCGCCTCACCGGCCATCCCGTTCGTGGATCAAGAATATGGCCGTAGCGAACGCCTTCCCATTCAATGCAGCGCTCATAATCGCCGCTGGTAGCGAGCGCGCCTTGGGTAAGAGGAAGCCGGGTAATAAAAGCTCCCGGAATTCTCGGGTGGGTAATCCCAATCGCCCAAGGGGTCCCGTCCGGGTGAGGGCCGATGACCCTAATGTCCCCTCCAAGATTGACCAAGCCATGATAAACCTCTGACTCCCAGCACAGGGAGGTCACCCGATCAACGGCATACTCCTTAACCGCCCCCCCAAAATCAAGCTCCATCCCGGCCATAGGGAAAGAGAGAACCGGTGGCTCCCAGGACAATTTATTCCAGCCGACGCGCTCTAAAAGGGGCTGAATTTCATCGTCCAAAGGCAGTCGATTGTCTTTGAAGGACCAAGCCTTCCTAAGAAGCCCGGAGGTCACATCAAAGAGCCCATCACTTTCTTGGTAACAGGTCGCCACATAGCTCAAAAGACCCGCCGTTTCATCATCGACGGTTATAGCCCCCCCTTCTGCCGCCACCCGGTTGATGGTCTTTAGAAAACTATCGTCCCGATACCTCGAATAACGCGCCTCTAGCCGCTGAATCTCAGAAGTCAAACGGTTCAGCACATGCTGAGCCCGGGATCGTGATTTCGCATACAACTGGATCTCGCAAGGAGACCCCATGGCATGAAAGTCTCGTCTGTAAAGCGCCAAGCGATCAGCCATAGAGCCTTACCTTGTTAAAAGGAAAGCGCCCAGGAGGCCCAAAGTGTCCCCGTCCGCTCGAGCTGATACCCGTTGTAATCGTTATAGGCCGGCTGGAGCCATTCGATGCCAAAATGATTCCCCTCAAAATCCCCGGAGGGAACCGAGGCATTGAGACCGATACCGATATCAAGGTATTGACCGCCATAGCTTTGAGGGGTGTCCATCGGCCCACTCGGCACAAAGGGTTCTGGATAGTTGCCTGAAATCGAGTCTTGAAACGTATAAAGCGCCCGCACCGAGCCTGAGAGCCAATCTTGAATCTGAACCCCTCCCCATGCCGTGGTCTGGAACAATGTGCCAAAGGCAAAGCCTGAATCGTTGTGATTCTGGAGAGGGGCATTGGTGCTCACTTGTCCTCCCCAGTTGAAATCACCGGCATAACCGTTATAGGTCAAGCTAGGCCATATATTCCAGGTCCCGGTACCAAGCTGCATGCCGTAATGCTCAAACTCGGTATTGCCATCAACCCGCTGATTAACGCTCCCCGTGGGTGCGGTAAAGCCAAGGGTGAAATGGAGTTTATGGCCTTCCATCTCATACAGTTTGAAGAGACTGCCCATGAAAATATCCCCCACCCCACCGGTGGCGTGATAAGGATTGGCACCATGGGCCGCATGACCACCACCCCCTGGATCAGGAGACCCATCTAGGCGTCGAAGGTGCATATCCATACTCATGAACTGGGGCATCAACATCAGGGTCAGCCAGTCGGTGGGGGCGTACATGAGATCGACCATCACCATGCCCATATCCATTTCTTTCGGGGTGAAGGTGCACTTTAGGGAGGGGCCACAGCCCTGGGCAACGATCTGCTGATCCGTTGCAGACCCCGTGCCGTGCCTCATCCCGCCTTGCTGCAGCGCGTAAGCGTAACGGACACCCACCATGGTATCTCCTTCATCCGCCAACATATGATTGAAGAGAATCCCTGAAGGAGCATCCATCCCGAGATGTTGCTGGCGATGATCGCCGCTGTGATGATGATGCCCCGCATGATCCTCTGGCTCTGAAAGTTTTGCTGTACTGATCGCTGATAGATCGACTTTGACGGCCGCATTGAATTGGTAGTAATCAAAATTGCTCCAGGATCCTTGCCCGGCTCCACCCAGCCTGAGATCGCCGGCATGGGCGTAATACTCGAAGCCTGCCTCAAACGCCATCGCCTTGCCGATCGGTCTCGCGACGGTAATACCGCCACTCAAAGCCCCGTAAGCGGAAAGCCGATAGTCACTCGAATAAGCATCTAAAGGAACTCCGGCGAGATTAAAACGGCCATCGGGACCTTGTGGGGCCTTGCCTTGGAACAAGAAATAGGGCTGATAAAAGTTTGCTCCATTTTGAGAGTAATACCGAAATCGGGGGGTCACGGTCCAAGACTCCACCGGCTGGACCCAGTCGATGTCAAAGGTATGCGCGGTGATACCCCAGTCATCAATGAAAAACCGGTAACCCCCATGCACGGAAGCATCCATTGGTTCGACAAACTGAACAAACCGCATGTCCCACATGCCCTGATTACGCTCCTCCGGTCGACGCTCGACAACGGCTTGCACCTGCGGAGCATAAAGGGGTGGCAACGTAGACCCATCGACGGGCGGTACCGGAGTGCCCTGGGTATCGACGAAGACCATGTCAACGGCCTTATAGGGATTTCCAAGATAACCCGTGCTGCGCGTAAATCCGATACCAGATTCGAGGAGCAGATCCTTGTTGATGACCTGGGCGACACTCAAATGGGAGGTCCAATCCTGTCGGTTACCGGTCAGATAACGTCCCGGGGCCCCGGATGCGTTGGGGATGGTATCGATCTGCCCTTTCTCAGCATAGTAGGATTGATCCACATAAGGGGAATAAAGGGGATTAATCAGCGCATTGATATCGCTGTTGGCATAATTAAGACCTAGATTGACCGACGTCAGCTTTTGATTGAAATCCATGCGGCCATTAAGGCTCCCGAAGGCTGAATTGTAGTCGGGCTCTTGGGAGACCCCACCGCCGAGGTTCACCGCGGCTTCATCCCACTCATAGCCCAAACGAAAGTTGCCCTGATTGCGGATTTCGGGGGATGCCGATGCAACCGTTTGGACCAGTCGATTATCAGGCACATAATTGGCCGTATTGGGATCCAATCGAAAAGCGGTCAGTTTTTTATCATAGAGGATGGTGCCATTGCCCCGCACCAAGGGAGAGGCTCCCGCCGCCGAAGGGTTGTTACCACCAAAGGCATAGGGGGCTGAACTCACCGGGGTCGCACCCGACCAGGTGTCCTGCGCATAGTTGAAACCGAATTTCCAGCGATCACTAAAGGTGAGCACACCATTGGCTTCAATATTATCGACTTGAAGCGGATTGTACTGGCTCTTCAAACCCCCCAGTAACTGCCAGGGTGTCTGTTTGTAAGACCCATACTGAAGATCAACAATATCCCCCGGCGCTGCCAGCGCCTCTGGACTCTGTGCCATGAGACCCGGGAGCGCTAAAGCCGCGGCCCGAAGAGCCCCAAGGGCTGGGCTTTCTGAAGCCGTTGGGGGAATGAGGGGAGGAGCCGGCGACTGACGACCCATGAAGCGATGAAGTGCCGAGGCCGACCTTGGCGCTGCATCACCTGCCGCCAGCCGACGGACCATCAAAGCCAAGGACTTCAGCATTTGAAAATCCTAGCGATTAGGATCAGTAACAACCACAGCCACCGCCTCCTGCAGAAGCGGTGCTGCCTGATGCAGATTCTCTGGACCCATAGATGTGTTCACGCAAGGCGGTCTGCGATGGAAAGGGCTGGAGCGCCATATGAGGTTTAGCCAAGGTCCCTCGCTCCCAAGGCTGAACGCTCGTACATCCTGAAACGAGGACTAGAAGACTCAATCTTAAGAAAAATCCGCTGACTTTGAGGATCATGGCACTATGAATCTCTGGGATTTCATATTGATCAGGGTATAGGGACCGGTTTTTGAATACCCGTATAGTGCGCATTGGCCGCATCGCATTCCTGCTGTGTCTCAAAGACCACAGGGCCTAAGAGGCTGCTGTCAGGGCGGCTGGTTTTTTTCTTTTGCTTCTTTATGGTTACGGTATACGTTCCAGCACCCTGCTCCAGAATCGCATAAGGACTAAAAAGCCCATCACCCGAGAAATTGTCCACGACCGTCTGCCGAACACCCTCTCGCTCAATCGAAAGACTGAGGGCATAAGATCGGCTCTTGGTAAGACCTCTGATCTTGATCAAAAGGGCCTTAGGAACGCCCGCACCATTGTCATAACAGGTGATGCTATAACGGCGCTGTTCGGCCGCGGGACGCCCTAAAGACCCCGCGAGCCTTGAAGCGCCGCTTGGGATATACCCCATCATGGCGCTGGGCGTCATAGACTCTGATGTGGCGGCAGCGGGTGAAGCCATCAGAGGTGCGATCAAAAGCCCGTTCATGGCCAACGCAGCCATCATCAATGAGCCAGTACGAGCAGACATTTTAAATCTCCATCAGATCCAAAGAGGGCAACGTCCGCTGGACAGGCGATTAAGGGGTTGAAGCGGCTTCGAGGAGCAACGCATCAATCTCTTTTCGAAGCGCTTCGGTTTCACTGGGCTTGAAGCCGAGATGAATGTGCCTTACGACCCCATGCCGGTCGATCAGATAAGAAGAGGGCATCGCTTTCACCCCGAAACCCTGAGGGCAGGATCCACCAACATCGGCGAGAATCTCAAAGTGGGCCGGCGTTTTGGTTAGAAACCCAGCGGCATCGGCTGCCTTCTCATCCAAATTAACCCCAACAATCGCCAAGCCTTTCGATGAAAGCTCCCGATGCAGCTGATTCATGAAGGGAAAGGATTGCGCGCAGGGCCCACACCAAGAGGCCCAGAAATCCACATAAACGACCTGACCCTTAAAGGAATCGAGTTTTTTTTCAGCGCCGCCGCCGATCTTCGAGAGGGAACACGATGGCGCTGCCTGACCCAAAACCACCTCCGCCAGAGAGATGTGAGAGTCTCCCAAAAGGAGTAGCCCAGAGATAATCCAGTGTCGCAATGTCATGTCGATCAATTTAACGTTTTAATGAAAGAGAAGTAGGCATCAGTGCCCCTCAAAGATTTAATTCGAGGATTCAAGTCGGAGTCCGGCTAAAACCCTCACGGATTCATCCCTATCCTTAAGAGCCTCGATGAAAAAACCGCGATTTTGAGGGCTCGCTGCCATCGCATCAATGGCCGCCAGACGAACCGATGGATCTGGATCCATGGCCGCACTGGCCACAAGAGGGACGGTCGATGACGCATCGAGGGTGCTGAGGCCCAGCAGCGCACCCGCCCTCACATCCCCTGCAGGATCCTGAAGGGCCGATTCATAAGCGGTTCTTAAGCGATCCCGATCGATCCCCTCAACTCGTGGTAATAAGGCAATCGCCTCGGCCCGAATGGCACCGTCTTGATGTTGAAGCATGGCCATGATGAGATCGCGTGATGGCCTGGCTGAGGCCGGCAGCAAGGCCTTCTCAGTACTTGCTACCCCATCAGGAGCGATAACCGGGGGCATCCTGGCGTCGTGACTTTGAGGAGAAGACAACACCACGATCCGCTCAAATCCAGAGGGATGTTTGATGGAGGAATCCCCGGCGATATAGAGAAGATTGGCATTGGACCCCAAGACGCACTTGAGAAGGTCTTTGATTGAAACCGACGAACAAGCCAGTGTGATCGGCTCCTCGCGTTCATGACCATGAACAATAGGAATGCCGACTTGGCTTGAAAGACGGTCTAAAACATCCCCTGTGGTCGCCTGATCCACCTTGAGGTGAAACCCACCCCCCGCCAGGTTCTCAAGATCGATATGTCCAGCCACCGAGGACGGTGCATCGGAAGACGCCCCTGCCTTCAAGATCGTCATGACCCACAGCAAAGAAAAAAGGACAGTGAGAAATCGGGGCATAGCTCGTACTTCCAGGACAGTAGGCCCTATAAGCAGACTTTATGCCATCATTTTTATTCAGAAAAAACAATAGGATATAGTTTTATTGTCGGGCTCAAGGGAACCCATCTGTGGCATATGCCACAGTGACTGTGTGTTCTCCCGCATCCCTTATAGTTGATCCCGATGGAGTGCCAGCCATTGAAGCGCCAAGGCAGGAACCACCGAATCGATGGTTCCTGCTTCAAGGAGTACCAAGGCTTCATCCAATGACCTGACGATGGCACGGATATCCTCACCCTCCTCTTCAAGACCAAATATGCCTTCTTGAAGAGGACCTAAAGCCACACCAATGAAGACGGTCACCGCTTCAGAGGTGCCACCGGGACTGGTATAGAACGTTCCCACCCGGATAAGGGATTGAAATTGACACCCGGCTTCCTCCAGGCCTTCCCGGTGGGCCACTTCTTCAGGGCTTTCACCCGCATCAATCGCTCCCGCAACCGTTTCAAGGAGCCAAGGAATGGCCTTGGACCCGACCGCCCCAATCCGAAACTGTTCGATGAGGAGAACCTCACCTTTAAGGGGGTCGTAAGGGAGGACCGCCACGCAGTGACCACGATGAAACAGCTCCCGCATCAAAGGATCACTCCAGCCCCCTTCAAAGGTGGAATGCCGGAGATGGTAGCGGGTTAGATTAAAGAAACCCCGGTAAACCGGGGTCTCATCGAGGATCTTAAATTCTAAGGCCAACAGCTAGGGCCTAGTGAGGGGTGATGAGACGCTCTGAAAGGCCTTCCATGAGGACATTGCCCACGGTGGCGCCCATCTTTCGGGTCAGTCGATCAAACACATTTTCTTCAGGATTAAAGATCACCATGGTCTTCGCCTTCAGCACCTTCTCAGCCACCGTCCGGTCATCCCCGACGTCATCTGAGAGCCCAAGGGTAATGCTTTCAGCGCCGGTCCAGATCAAGCCTGAGAACATGTCAGGGGTTTCCTTTAAGCGCTCGCCACGACCGAGTTTTACGGCATCGATAAACTGACGATGAACCTGCCCCAGTACTTTTTGCATATGATCTTTGGCCAAACCATCCACAGGAGCAAAAGGATCCAGCAGCGCTTTATGTTCGCCCGCCGTCATGATGCGGCGCTCAACACCCCACTGCTTCATCGCATCGACAAAGCCAAACCCCCCCATAATGACGCCAATCGATCCCACCACACTGGCGTTATTGACAAAGATTTTGTCCGCCGCCGAGGCGACGTAATAGCAGCCAGAGGCACACATATCAGAAATCACGGCGACAATGGGAAGATCAGGCTTTTGCTGCTTGATCCTCCGAATCTCATCATAGACATAAGCCGATTGCACAGGGCTCCCACCCGGGCTATTCATCCGAAGCAGAATGCCTTTGGTTTTCTTGTCCTCTAGGGCCTCACGAAGGCCATCGATAATATTATCGGCACTGGCCGGCTGCCCTGGCGCAATGACCCCGGCGACATCAATGACCGCGGTGTGCCCTTCCCCATCTTCAGTGATTTCCTTAAAGGGCTTGGCCGCCATAAAGAGGCCCACGCCGAGATAGATCGCAAACAGGGACTTAAAGAAAATCCCCCAGCGCCTCGCTTGGCGCTGCTCTTCAATCGAGGCTAAAAGTACTTTTTCAAGAATCTGCCGCTCTGAGCTATGAAGTGCGCTGGAAGAGGGCTCTACAGGGTCTCTCGAAGACTGGATCATGGGGTTCTCTGCTTAAAATGCGTCAAAAGGTCTATCGTTTGTTCGAGACAGACAAGAGGCTGAAGTTCCAATAATTCATCCCGGGTATTAGCCCCGGCAGCGACGGCGACGGCATCGACCCCGGCATTACGCGCCAATTGAAGGTCATGCACGGAGTCACCGATCAGTAAGGTCCTCTTCGGAGTCACCTGAAGCGCACTCAAAAGCTCCTCGACCATCATCGGATGGGGCTTTGAGGCCGTTTCATCGGCGCAGCGGGTCGCATGAAACATTTCCGTGAGACCGGTCGAAACCAGCATGGGATCAAGACCAGAGCGCGCCTTACCGGTGGCTACCGCGAGCTTAAAACCCTCATCGCGTAACTGAGATAAAAAGTCGGGAACGCCCGGAAACAACGCCAAGTGCTCCAAAGATCGGCTGTGGTAGTGGCTTCGGTAATAGCCGATGAGGTCATCAATCGCAGCTTTTGGCTGACCTGGAAACAACGTGTCCATGGCCTCACCAAGACTCAAGCCAATCACCGAACGGGCTTTCGCTCTCGGGGGGATAGGAAGAGAAACAGCCGCAGCCGACACTTCGAGGCATTCAACGATCCATCCAATGGAGTCGCACAAGGTCCCATCCCAATCAAAAATCAACAGATCGTAACGATGTTTCACCGCGGCAACCCCTTCAACACCTCGAGAAGATCGAGATCAAGAGGGGCCTCGATGGTCATCGCCATTTGGGTTTTAGGGTGCAGGAAGGTCGTTTCCCTCGCATGCAAGAACAATCGCCTTAAGCCCACCGTTCTGAACTGCCGATTCACCGCCTCCTCACCATAGCGCTCATCGCCGAGGAGGGGGTGCCCAAGGTGAAGCGCATGCACACGAATCTGATGGGTTCGTCCCGTGATCGGACGGGCTTCAACCAGCGTCGCCCCCTGAAACAGATCAAGGCGCTTAAATTCGGTCATCGCCGCCTTGCCATCGCGGGCCACCCTCACCATCCGCTCGCCACTCTGAAGAACATTTTTCTTGAGGGGGGCATCGACCATGATTTTTTTCTTAGCCCACTGACCGGCGATGAGAGCCACATAAACCTTATTGACGTCGTCCTCTCGAAACTGGGTATGCAGCGACTTCAAGGCACTGCGCTTTTTGGCAATCAGGAGACAACCAGAGGTTTCACGATCAAGACGATGAACGAGTTCTAGAAATTTCGCGGTCGGCCGAAGCTCCCTTAAGGCCTCAATGACGCCATAGCTCAGTCCGCTGCCGCCATGAACCGCCATCCCTGAGGATTTATTCAGCACCAAAAGATCCTCATCCTCATAAAGAATGCGCGGCTCAATCCGTGATCTTAGGGCTTCAAGGGGTAATTGAGGGGCATCCCGCTCAGCGACACGGACGGGGGGGACGCGGACCCTATCACCCGCCTCAAGACGGTCTTGAGCCTTAACCCGACCCCCGTTACGTCGAACTTCACCCGTTCTTAAGATCCGGTAGACATGGCTCTTCGGTACGCCCTTAAGGCGCGTAAACAGGAAATTGTCAACGCGCTGTCCGGCGTGATCGGCATCGACCTCAATCATCTGGACAGTCGGACTGCTCGGCGGCGTATTCATCGAGGGAATAATAGCAGTATGATCGATTAAATTGATGATTTGACGGCGGATTGTTATAGTTATACCGGTTGGGGTCTTGGTGCGCGCGACAAAGAGAGATGTTGCCGCCAAGCCGGCATAACGAAACGAATAAAGTGCGAACGTCCATAAAGAGCGGGATGGATGTTGCGCGCCGCCGGCCAGAAGCCACCCCATCACGAATTCTGATAAGGAACGCAGCCCTCATAAGGTCAACTTCTGATGACCTTATGAACCTGTTGCGTGAACCGATTTGGATCCCGCACCGCCCTTGCCCTCCCCTTGCCTGACGTGAATGATCCGTCGGCGGTGGGTTGCCGCGGCGAATCGTAAACAACCAGGGTTTTGAGCGCTCGACCCATGACGAGCCGAAACGATGCGACCCGAGTGGACCATTGTGGTTTTATCCGCGTTATTTGCGGATGACGCTAACCGGATTTTCAGGATCTGAACAGCCGGCCGGGATAGATGATCCTGGCGCTGATCGGTCCTAATAAGACGCGCAGCCACCTTAAGAAGTGGTCTCGGGGCGCCAAGGAATTGAGTCAATGAAAAGAATGTTAATCAATGCCACGCAACCGGAAGAACTCCGGGTTGCGTTGGTGGATGGTCAAAAACTTTATGATTTTGACATCGAGGTCCCCTCCAGGGAACAGAAAAAAGCCAATATTTACAAGGGCATCATCAGCCGGGTAGAACCCAGCCTGGAGGCGGCCTTCGTCAACTTCGGCTCTGACCGCCATGGATTCCTCCCCTTCAAGGAGATTCTTCCCTCCTATGTCGGCATTGCCGACGATCAGGAAGTCAGTCGCCGCGATATCAAGGAAAAACTCCGCGAAGGTCAGGAAATTCTGATCCAAGTCGAAAAGGAGGAGCGGGGCACCAAAGGGGCTGCGCTCACCACCTATATCAGCCTTGCGGGGAGCTATCTGGTGCTGATGCCCAATAACCCAAGGGCTGGCGGCATTTCAAGACGCATCGAAGGCGATACTCGAACCGATATGCGCGAGGTCATGGCGGCCCTTCAGGTCCCCGAAGGCATGGGTCTCATCATCCGAACCGCCGGGGGCGGTAAATCGGTCGAAGAGCTGCAGTGGGACATGAATTACCTCCTGCAGCTGTGGGAGGCGATCGAACGATCCGCCGCCGAAAAACCGGCCCCCCTCTTGGTCTTCCAGGAAAGTAACGTCATCATCAGAGCATTGCGCGATCACCTTCGCGGTGACATCGACGAAATTCTGATTGATGACCCGGCGACTTTTAATCTGGTGCAGAGCTTCCTGCAACAGGTGATGCCTCAGTTCATCAACAAGGCCAAGCAATATCAGGATAACGTTCCGCTCTTCAACCGTTATCAGATCGAAAGCCAAATCGAACTCGCCTATGCCCGCGAGGTCCCTCTCCCCTCAGGGGGCGCCATTGTCATTGACCATTCAGAAGCGCTCACCGCGATCGATATCAATTCGGCCCGCGCCACCAAAGGCGGCGATATCGAGGAAACGGCGCTCAACACCAATCTCGAAGCCGCTGATGAAATCGCCCGCCAATTAAGGCTTCGAGACCTTGGCGGTCTTTTTGTCATCGACTTTATCGACATGATGGCGTCAAGAAACCAGCGCGCGGTAGAGAACCGCCTAAGGGACGCCGTCCGCATGGATCGAGCCAGAATTCAGCTCGGCAGGATCTCGCGTTTTGGCCTTCTTGAAATGTCTCGCCAGCGCCTGCGGCCTTCGCTCGGTGAATCGAGCCTTCTGACCTGCCCTCGCTGTCAGGGGCAAGGCACGATCCGTAGCGTTGAATCCTTGGCACTCTCCGTGATGCGGATCATCGAGGAAGAAGCGATCAAGAAGAACACCGGCAAAGTCATCGCCTATCTGCCGGTTGATTCTGCGACCTACCTCTTAAATGAAAAGCGTCCGACGATCAACGACATCGAAAAGCGCCATAACGTTTCAGTCCTGATTATTCCAAGTAAGCATCTTGAAACACCGGCCTATGAAATCCAGCGGGTGCGCTCCGCCGACGCCACTGAAGAGGATGAAAAGGCCCCAAGTTACGGCATCGCGCGCGCCGATATCTCAAGCGACGACCGTTACACTCGGGAAATTCAGGCCAACACCATGGAGCCTGCCGTCCGGGAGTTTCTTCCGGATCGTCCAGCAAGGCCCGCTCCACCGCCCAGTCAACAGGCCATTAATACCGCCTCCGGCAACAAAAACGGCGGACTCATCCAGCGGTTCCTAACGCTCCTGACGGGGCCTCGAACCGAAGAAGAGGAGAAGGCGAGGGAGCGGAATGATGAACGTCCCGTCGAACCCCTTAATGAGAATCGCCGCCCTCCCTCATCCACACAGCCCCAAGGACAACGCCGAGGCGGTCAGGGACAACGCGGACAGGGTCAGCGGCGCCAGGATCAAGAACCGCGCCATAGTCGGCGCAATAACGAGACCAGGCCGCCTCGAACAACTCCCGCAGCGCCCCTCGACATCCCCGAGGTCAGACTTCAAGCCCCGCTCCAAGATGAGGGCATCGAGCCGTTGGTTGAAACGCTCGAAACAGGCGAGGGTCAACTGCGGGAGGGCGGACGCCGGAGTAACCGACGCCGCCGTGGTCGCCGAGGAGGCGAGGGGCGCAATCGGTCGACCCAACCAGAAACGGTGAATGAAGCGCCGCTTGAGGGGAATGCGCCTCAAATCCAAGACGCGAGGGACGAAGAGCCCACCCAGGTCATCGAACCCATCCACGTTGCAGCAACACTTGAGGTTGAAGACAGGATGCCGGCTCGCGAGTCGCTTGAGAGCCAAGATGAACCAGCCCGCCCGCAGCGGGCGCCACGGGCGCAGCAACCCAGGGCGCCACGGCAACGAAGCCGTAAACCGGCGGCCAGCGATGAGACTGAATCAAGCCTGGAGACACGGGAGACCGAAAGCCCTCGGAGTGTCCCAGAATCTGAGCCTGAATCCAGTCTGCTGGCACCTGCCGTCAATGGCGGTCAGGTAAAGACTTTGATCGAGATGGCCTCAGAAGCGACAATCGATCAGGGATCAACAGAGGAGACTGACGGGGCCAGCCCTCGCCGCCCGTCAAGAAGAAGGACGCGAAGCCGGAGAGATCGTCGCGTCCCCTTGAAATCAGGGAACGCTGAAACCTCATCGATCACTCAGGAGCCTGTCTTAAACGTGACAGACTCGACCCCACCAGCGCCCACATCCGAGTACGGCGACGATTAAGGTGCCATTCGAGTGGGGTTTCAGAACGAAAAGATTCGCTGGAACCCCCCTCCTTACCGGAGCTTTTGGCTCTTTCCCGTGAAAAATCCTGTCACAGCAGTTGGTGTATAGTACGCCCCACCTTGGGTGGCTTTTGCATGCACGTAAAACGGGCCTCATGAGCGCCTCACGGTGAGGACTATCAGTTCACCCGCACGGAATCCCTGACGATAAGGTTTTCTCCTCCCCCAGCCATCGTGTCCAACCCTAACCGCCCATCACGCCGCCGTTCATCGGGCTTTTCATCGGCCCTGATCAATCTCATGGTTGGCATCCTCGCAGGGCTGATGACCATCGGCCTGATCCTGTTCGGCTGTTACATCTACCTTCAATCACAGCTACCCACGCTGGATGCTCTCAATGACATCCATTATCAAGCGCCGATGCGCATCTATAGTCGTGATGGCCTTCTGATCGGCGAGTTTGGTGAAAAGATTCGATATCCCGTTGAACTTAAAGACGTTCCAAAACCCTTGGTGCAGGCCTTCCTAGCGGCAGAGGACAATCGCTTTTACGATCACCCAGGATTTGATTATCAGGGACTCCTGAGAGCCTCGGTGACCTATGTCATGACCGGTGAGAAACGGCAAGGCGGGAGCACCATTACGATGCAGGTCGCCCGTAATTTTTTCCTGAGCAACGAAAAAACCTTTCTTCGAAAAATTCGCGAAATCCTTCTGGCGATCAAGATCGAAGCAGAACTCCCTAAGGAACGGATCCTTGAGCTTTACCTCAATAAGATTTACCTCGGCAATCATGCCTACGGGGTGACGGCGGCGGCCAAGGTCTATTACAACAAGACCTTGGATGAATTAACGCTGGCTGAAACCGCCATGATTGCGGGCCTCCCCAAGGCACCCTCGACCTTTAACCCCATCATCAATCCGGATCGCTCGATGACCCGGAGAAACTACGTGCTCGGCCGCATGCGGGAAGGTAACTTCATTACCGATGAAGCGTACCATCGAGCTATGGATCAACCCAATACCGCGCTCCTGCATGCGCACAACATGGACCTTGACCTTCCCTATATTGCGGAGATTGTTCGAAACCAGATGTTCGAGCAATATGGGGAAGAAGCCTATTCCAGCGGGTACCAGGTCAAGACCACCATTGATCCTAGACTCCAGTTATTGGCCGAAAAGACCCTGCGCTCCAATCTCCATCATTTTGATGAAAAAAGACGCTTCCATGCGATTAAAGAGCATATCGATCTCAAAAAATACGCCGATGAAACGGCCTGGGATCGTCAATTAGCCGTCCCAGGAAAGCTCGGTGACACGATCCCGGCACTGATCACCAGCCTTAAAGGATCCAGCGCCGAGGTGTATCTCGGCCAAGGTAAACGCATGACCTTATCCTCACAAGATCTCGCCTGGGCCCATCAGTGGCTCAATAATCAGCGGATCAAGGGAGAAAACCGAAAATCCATAGCTCCAGGGGATGTCCTAAGGCTTCGTGACAGCAATGGGCACCTCAAACTCACCCAAATCCCTGAAGTCGGTGGCGCCCTGGTGTCCGTCCTCCCCAAGGATGGCCAAGTCATCGCCATCGCCGGTGGCTATGACTTCCACTACAACAAATTTAATCGCGCCATCCAATCGAAACGGCAACCCGGTTCAGGCTTCAAACCCGTCATCTACTCGACGGCGCTGATGGAAGGCATGACGCCCTCCTCCATCGTGGTCGATGCCCCGGTCAGCTTCGGCAAATGGACACCGATGAATGCCTCGCGCCGGTTTTATGGTCCTACCCCCTTAAGGACGGCCCTGACCTATTCCCGCAACATCGTCGCCGTCAAGCTCCTGCATAAAGTCGGGGTGACCAAGGCCATTAAGTTGGCCTTGAGCTTTGGTTTTGAACCGGACGAGCTTCCGAAGGTGCTTCCCCTCGCGTTGGGCGCAGGATCTGCAAGCCCCCTTCGAATGGCTCAGATGTACTCGGTATTTGCCAATGGCGGCTTCAGGATCAACCCCTACTTCATTGAACGGGTGGATACCGACAGTGGCAAGACGATCTACCAAGCCACACCGCCGACGGCCTGTGTTGAGTGTGATCCAGCCGCAGAACCCACCGAGGGCACCGCTCGACGGGTGCTCACCCCTGAGGTTCATTTCATGATGAACTCCATGCTGAAGGATGTCGTCCGCTTCGGAACGGCGCGCAAGGCCCTTGCCTTGAAACGACCGGACATCGCCGGCAAGACAGGCACCACCAACAAGTCCTATGATGCCTGGTTCAATGGCTACACCCCAGAATTAGTGACCATTACTTGGTTTGGCTACGATGTCTACAAGAGCCTCGGCCACAACCAAATGGGTGGCGATCTCGCATTGCCGATGTGGATTGAGTTCATGGAAGAAGCCTTGAAGGACAAACCGGTCACCCTGTTCGCAGCACCTGAACCCAGTCAAGACTATCGCCGAGTCAAAATCGGCAGTAAATCGGCGACACCCGACTATGAATATATCTCCCTCAAGAAGCAGGACAAGCGGGAGGGATCACGATCCTCTCAGAACAAAACCAGCGGAAGCCCCAGCAAAGAGGATCCGAACAGCGATAGCCGTCCACGACCCAAGCCGCAGGTCAAACCAGGGAAGGAAGTGGAATCGCTATTTTAGCAAGCGACCCGGTGCTATTAAGGCTAGGGGACGTGAGATCGGTGGGGGCGATTTTATTCAAATCGCCCCAACAGTCAGGCTCTCACTCAGGGTGAAAGCCTCACGATAAAGACTAGCGGCTGTAACGGCGACGGAACTTGTCGACGCGACCTGCCGTGTCGACGAGTCTTTGCTTCCCTGTATAGAATGGATGGCATGCCGCACAGACTTCGACGTGGAGATCCTTGCCGAGTGTCGAGCGCGTCTCGAAGGTATTGCCACAGCTGCAGTTGACCGTCAGGGTGGTGTAATTGGGGTGAGTTTCCGTCTTCATGAGGGGGTTTCCTGCAAAACGTGCGGACCAAAATAAACCCGTCACTCTACCTAAATAGACAGCAAATGGCAAGCCGGCAGTTTGTAGCCTTACCCCACAGCGGTCGCCCGCGCGTCCTCTCATGATGAGCCCTATTTCATGCGTATCATTTCTCTGAATGCGAACGGCATTCGCTCGGCTGCCCGCAAGGGATTTTTCGACTGGATGGCCCTCCAAGCGGCTGATGTGGTGTGCCTTCAGGAAACCAAGGCACAGGAACATCAACTCAAGGATGAACTCTTTCGGCCCGAGGGCTTTCATGCCTTTTATCTAGACGCTTTAAAGCCCGGCTACAGTGGCGTTGCCCTTTTTTCAAGGAAGCCCCCGGATGAAGTCATTCGGGGGCTTGGCTGGCCTGACATGGACGCTGAAGGACGTTATATCGAAGCGCGCTTTGGCCGCTTAAGTGTCGTTTCACTCTATATTCCTTCAGGCTCTTCAAGCCCTGAACGTCAGGCCGTTAAAATGAGCTTTCTGGATCGCTTTGGGCCTTTCCTTGAAGCGTGTGCCAAGAGTGATCGTGACTATATCTTTTGTGGTGACTGGAATATCGCCCACCAGCCGATTGATCTTAAAAATTGGCGAAGTAATCAGAAAAATTCAGGGTTTCTCCCGGAGGAGCGCGCGTTCCTTGACACCCTTTTTGAGAAAAGGGGCTGGGTTGATGCCTTTAGAGCCTTATGCCCCCTGCCTGATCAATACACATGGTGGTCGAACCGTGGTGAGGCCTGGGCCAAGAACGTGGGCTGGCGGATCGATTACCAGGTGATCAGCGCAAAGCTAAGCCCTGCCCTTCGTGCCGCCTCAATCTATAAGGATGAGCGGTTTTCAGATCATGCCCCTTTAACGATTGATTATGACTACCCCTTCTGAATCCTGGCTCAACCGCCGGATCCTCCTTTGCATCGTCACCGGCTTCTCATCAGGTCTTCCCCTCTTTGTCCTGATCAGTCTCCTCTCCGCCTGGCTTCGAGAATCGGGGGTCGATCTCAAAGCGATTGGCCTTCTGGCCTTAGTTCAGTTCCCCTATATCTGGAAATTCGCTTGGGCACCTTTATGCGACCGCTTTAACCTAGGCCTTGGTCGGCGGCGAAGCTGGATGCTGATGAGTCAACTGGCGCTGATCGCCTCCCTCCCGCTTTTTGGATGGCTATCCCCTAAAACCGATTTGGCGCTGATCAGCCTCCTGGCCATCTTTGTCGCGTTCTTCTCGGCCACCCAAGACATCGCCATTGATGCCTTTCGCCGTGAACTCCTCAAAGAAGAGGAAATGGGGCTAGGGAACGTGGTCCATGTCAATGCGTACAAGATCTCAGGGCTCATTCCAGGCTCCCTGGCGCTCATCTTGGCGGACCACTTGTCTTGGCCATGGGTCTTTTTGATCACTGCGTCTTTCATGCTGCCGGGGCTTTTGATGACGCTTCTGGTCAAGGAGCCACCGATTGCCCCTGAGGCACCGACCACCCTGAAGAAGGCGCTCATTGAACCCTTTAAGGAGTTTATTGGCCGAAAGGGCTGGCGAAACGCACTCTACGTTCTGGCGTTTATGTTCTTTTATAAGCTCGGGGACAGCATGGCCACCGCCCTTGCAACACCCTTTTATCTGGATCTTGGTTACACCAAGACCGAAATCGGCATGATTGCCAAGAATGCAGGGCTTTGGCCCAATGTCATCGGCGGCATACTCGGCGGCATCTGGATGATTCGCCTTGGGACAGATCGGGCCCTGTGGATCTTTGGCGTCGCCCAAGCCCTGGTGATTCTGGGCTTTGCGTGGCTATCGATGCAGGGGCATACCCCTTGGGGGCTGGCTGCCGTGATTGCCGCCGAGGCCTTTGGGATTGGGCTTGGAACCGCCGCCTTCGTGGCCTTTACAGCCCATGCAACTCACCCTGCCTATGCCGCGACCCAGTTTGCCCTCTTTACCAGCCTAGCAGCGACCCCAAGGACCCTTGCGAATGCAGTAACAGGACTTCTGGTCGAAGGCGGTGACCTTAACGTATGGGGTTATCCGATCCTCCACTTCGAAGCCTTGGGATGGGAGCATTTCTTTTACCTCTGCTTTACCGTCACGCTCCCAGGAATGCTCTTGTTGTTCAAAGTAGCTCCCTGGCCCAGCCATAAGGCGCTTCCATCAAGAGGATGATGAGAAGGCAAACAACGGCATGATTCCCAATTGCAGCTTAAGCATTTTTACGTGACTTGCTGAAGTCGTATCCTTTTGTCATGAGAAGGGCTTGGCCCGTCATTGGGCATTTTCTGTTTCATATATTAAACTAAAGTGGATATTTGGAAATAATAGGAAACACTATGCCGATATCTGCGCCTATGCCCTCTGATCAGATGATGACCGGACTAAAGGACTTAGGTAACGCTTTACGTCTCAAGCGTAAGGCCCTGAAGATCAGCGCCACCGCAGTAGCGGAGGCATCAGGCATTTCAAGAGTTACCCTGCATCGTATTGAGAAAGGCGAACCCTCAGTCACCATGGGGTCTTGGTTTAGTGTGATGGGAAGCTTGGGCCTGTGCTTACAGGTTAGTTGCGATGGCGACATCAGTAGGTCGCAGCACCCCCCCGTAGGGTGGATACCGGTCCAAATTGATCTGGCTGATTATCCGCAATTAAGAAGCTTGTGTTGGCATATCTCTGGCCTCGACACACTCAGCCCCATAGAAGCCCTGGAAATCTACGAGCGAAACGCCAGACATCTCGACTTGGACGAGATGTCTGAACAAGAGCGCGCCCTTTGGGAAGGACTCAAACAAGTTTTCTTGCGCAGTGCTCAAGATGTTTGAAAGACCACACCACCAAAAAATTGCTCACGTTCTTAAGGCGTTGGATGCCGATCGCCTCAGTTCATACCGCTGCTATTTTGGGGGGGGCACCTCTATTGCGTTGCGATTCGGTGAATATCGCGAGTCCGTGGATATCGATTTCCTGATTTCTGACCCCGCCGGATATCGCGAACTAAGACACCTACTCACCGGATCCCAGGGCCTCAAGCCCATCACTCGAGCATCAACCCAACCGTTGCTTTTAGTCCGAGATATTCGTGCCGACCAATACGGCATCAGAACCATCGTCCAAATGGATGGGCAAAAGATCAAATTTGAGATCGTGCGGGAAGCTCGGATTGATCTCGAGACTCCCGGGCTAAGAGATCAGATTTGCTCTGTGAGCACAATGACAACGCTGGATCTAGCGACGAGCAAATTATTAGCAAACTCAGATCGCTATGCAGACGATAGCGTGTTCAGCCGGGATCTGATCGACCTTGGCATGATGGATTTATCGCGCAAAGAAC